>NZ_JBWKEQ010000054.1:0-53268 GCF_056435365.1 Kitasatospora sp. NPDC043949
CCCCCCCCCCCCCCCCCCCCCCCCCCCCCCCCCCCCCCCCCCCCCCCCCCCCCCCCCCCCCCCCCCCCCCCCCCCCCCCCCCCCCCCCACGTCCGTGGCGCCGCTGCGGCGTCAGCGCTCCGGGAAGCGGTGCTGCTCGACCAGCCGGGCGAAGCCGTCCCACAGGGCCGGATCCGCCGGCTCACGCAGGTCGTGGAGCGTGACGCCGGCCAGGCCCCCGGGCGCGTCGCAACCGCCCGCCCGGGCCAGTTCGACGCCGGAGCCGAGCAGCGCCGCCGGCTTGCCGTGGCGCAGCGCCTCGGCGAGGAAGCGGACGGCGTCCGGATCGGCGGCCAGCGCGGGCCCGGCGCCGTCCGGAACCACCACCGCGTCGTACAGCACCGAGGCGGTGGTGGGCAGCGGGCGGTCCACCGGCAGAGGGTCACCGCCACGGGCGGCCACGTGACCGCCGTGCGCGGCCAGCGTCTCCACGACGGCGCCCTGCGCACCCAGCCGCTCGTGCGCGGCCCGCACCTGGCCTCCGTCGACCCCGGGCGCGGTCAGCACGGCGACCTTGCGGGTACGGATGCCGCTGCCGCGCAGATTCTCCAGGCTGAGCGCCGGGGAGACCCGGGAGCCCGCCGCCTCGCCGCCCTTCGCCGCCGCCCGGTCCTCGGGCGCCGGCTGCGGCTCGGGCACGCCGATGCGCCGGGCGACCTCCGCCGCCAGGTCGGGGTCCACGCGCACCAGGTTGCCGACCATCCGGCGCCGTACCTCCTCGTCGCCCACCTTGCCGAGCTCGAACGCGAACGCGGCGGTGATGTGCCGCTGCTCCCAGCCCGCCATGCTGCGCCAGAACAGCGCGGCCTGGCTGTAGTGGTCGGCGAAGCTGGGGCTGCGCCGCCGGATCGCCCTGCCGTTGACCCGTTCCTGGTAGTGCTGGAACACCCCTTCCGGAAGGTGGCCGCCGCCCATGGTGAACGGGCAGCCGCCGCCCACCGAGTTCGGTGCGTAACTCGTCCCCGGGTGGACGACCTGCTGGCCGTAGCCGTCGCGGTGGTTGGTCCGCACGTCGGCCAGCGGGCGGTTGACGGGCAGTTGGCCGAAGTTGGGGCCGCCCAGGCGGATCAGCTGGGTGTCCAGGTAGGAGAAGTTGCGGCCCTGGAGCAGCGGGTCGTTGGTGAAGTCGATCCCGGGCACGACGTTGGCGGTGTGGAAGGCCACCTGCTCGGTCTCGGCGAAGAAGTTCTGCGGGTTGCGGTCGAGGACCATCCGCCCCACCGGGCGCACCGGCACCAGTTCCTCCGGGATCAGCTTCGTGGGATCCAGCAGGTCGAAGGGGAAGGCGAACTCGTCCTTCGCCGTGACCAGTTGGACACCGAGCTCCCATTCGGGGAAGTCCCCCGCCGCGATCGCCTCCCACAGGTCCCGGCGGTGGAAGTCCGGATCCCGCCCGGCGGTGATCTGGGCCTCGTCCCACACCTGGGAGCAGACGCCGAGCCGCGGTCGCCAGTGGAACTTGACGAACGTGCCGCGCCCGTCCCGGTTCACCAGGCGGAAGGTGTGCACACCGAAGCCCTGCATCATCCGGTAGCTGCGCGGGATGGCCCGGTCGGACATCACCCACATCAGCATGTGGGTGGACTCGGGCTGGAGCGAGCAGAAGTCCCAGAAGGTGTCGTGCGCGGAGGCGCCGGTGGGGATCTCGTTCTGCGGTTCGGGCTTCACCGCGTGGACGAAGTCCGGGAACTTGACGGCGTCCTGGATGAAGAACACCGGCATGTTGTTGCCCACCAGGTCGTAATTCCCGTGCCGGGTGTAGAACTTGGTGGCGAAGCCGCGGACGTCCCGTACGGTGTCGGCGGAGCCGCGCGGGCCCTGCACGGTCGAGAAGCGCACGAACACCGGGGTGCGGCGCCCGGCCTCCTGGAGGAAGTCGGCGCAGGTGAACCCGGCGAGCGACTCGTACGGTTCGAAGAAGCCGTAGGCGCCGGCGCCGCGGGCGTGCACCACGCGTTCGGGGATGCGCTCGTGGTCGAAGTGGGTGAGCTTCTCGCGGAGGTGGAAGTCCTCCAGCAGGGTGGGGCCGCGGTCGCCGACGATGAGCGAGTTGTCGGTGTCGTCGACGCGCACACCCTGGTCGGTGGTGAGCGGGCCGTCCGGGTCGGGGGCGCGGAAGGCGTCGAGTGCGGCGTCCTTGGCGTCGGTGGTGTTCTTGGCGTCCGTGGCGTCCGTGGCGTTCTTGGCGTCGGGTCCGGGGTCGGCGGGCGGCTCGGGCTGGGGGGTTTCGGGGTTGATGGGCATGTCGCGATCTCCGTCCTGGGAACGGCGCGGGGCGGCCGGGCCGGCGGCCCCCGGCTCGTGTCGGCGGGGCGGCTGCCCGGTGGGTGGCCCGGCAAACCGCGCGCGAGCGGCCGTCGGTGCCGCAGCAGGAGGTCAGCGGTGCTGGGCAGAGGCGCGCGGTGTTTCAGTGCGGTGTTTCAGTGCGGTGTTTGACGAAGGAGCCTCGGGGGACACGCCTGGGTCGGGAGGGGAAGCCTCTGAGTGAGGAGACGAGCAATGTCGAACGATGCCATCGTCCTGTTGAGGGAGGACCACAAGGAAGTCCGCCGCCTGTTCCGCCAGTACCGGGAACTCGCCGCCGGGGACGGGGACGGAGACGGTGGGGGCGACGCGCGGCACGAGACGGTCGAGCGGATCGTGGAGGCGCTCACCGTCCACACCTACCTGGAGGACGAACTGGTCTACCCCAGGATCCGTCAGGAGGTTCCCGGCCTCGCCGAGGACATGGACCGCGCCCGGCAGGAACACCACGTCGCCGACCTGCTCTGTGAGGAGCTGAGCCGGATGAGCCCCGGCGACGAGGGCTACGACGCCAAGACCGCCGTCCTGATCGACGCGGTCGACCGGCACATCGAGCAGGAGGAAGGCTCCTGGTTCCCGATGGTCCGGGCCGCACTCGGCCGCAGGGAACTCCAGGAGATCGGCGAGCGGATGCAGGCCATGCGCGAGACCGCGCCGCGCCGCCCGTCCAGTGGCGGCGTGCTCCACCGCATCGCCAACGCGATCGAGGGCTGACGACGGTGCGACGCCGCGACCACGAAAAGCGGGAAGGAGCACGCGAATTCCTCTCATGTCTCAGCCAACGCGACCGTCCTATCCTGAGGGCGTGGAAGAACAGCCGGCAATCGGGCGCCAGTGGACGTTCCTGACCAATCACGCGCGCGTCCTGGTGCAGATCGCCCGGGACCCGGGCATCAGGGTGCGCGACATAGCGACCAGCTGCCTGCTGACCGAACGAGCGGTCCAGCGGATCATCGCCGACCTCGAAGCGGCGGGCTATCTCAGCCACCACCGCGTCGGACGCTCCAACGTCTACCGCGTCCTCGACGGCAAGCAGCTGCGCCACCCCGCCGACAGCGGCCCGACGCTGGCGGAACTGCTGGCCGTCCTGCTGCGCTGACCGCTCCGCCCGCCCACCCGCTCCTCGGCCGGCACGGCGTGCTCGGTCTCTCGTAGGAACCCGAGGGCACGCCGAGGGCACGCCGAGGGCACGCCGAGGGCATGCCGATGACACGCATGGCCGAACCCGATTGCACGCATTGCCATTGACGAATTTCCGTTCACGTATCGGTTGACGTGAGAAGGGATTCGGCAGACGCTGGAGATGTCGTCCCACGGCTCACAGGCAGGAGAAGAGACCATGCGCGGTAAGCCGCCCGTGGCGCGTTCCGCTGCCCCGACCCCGACTCCTCCACCCCCCGCGCCGCCCCCGGTCAATGGGAGCGTGCCCACAGACCTGCACGTCGCCGAGGGCCTGCTGGTCCGGCTCGCCGTCGAAGGGGACCGGGTCCGTGCGACGGTCCGCGGCGAGATCGACCTCGACGTCGCCGGCGGCCTGGACGAGACCCTCGGACGCGCGTTGCAGGCCAGCGGCACCGGGCTCGACGTCGACCTGTCCGGCGTCCCCTTCTGCGACAGCTCCGGCCTCAACCTCCTGCTGGGCCTGCGCAGCACCGCGCACCGTACCGACCGTACCCTCGCGATCACCGCGGCCAGCACCCAGGTCGAGCGCCTGCTCGCGATCACCGAGACGACCGGCCTCTTCACCCCCGCCGCCACCGAACGCCCCGCCGGCCCCCCGCACACCGAGAACGCAGACCCCTGACCGCTCGCGGGCCACCCCGCACCACCGCAAGCCGAGAACCATGGACCCCGTCCGCCGCTACGCCATCGCCCTGCCCGGCGCGCCCGGCGCCCACGCCGCAGCGCACACCGTCATCGTGCACCTCACCGACCAACTGGGCCCCGCGCGCGAGCCCGTCTACGAGGACGCCACCGGCCTGTTCCGCGTCCAGATCCGGGGCACCATCGCGGAAGTCCTCGCCGCACCGGCCGAGTACGGAACCATCCACCCCTGCCTGGAAGCCGTTCCCATGCCCTGACCGCACTCCGGGCCGCTGGTGGACCCGCTGGCCACCCCGGCAGGCGTGGGGGCGTCCGTCGCGCCTGAAACCGTCCTGCCGCAGGCCGTTCCACCCATGGTCGCTGCCGCGGGCCGGGGCCGGGAGGACACGTTCTTCCAGGGAAAAACATGTCCTCCCAGCTCGCGCGGCGCCCTGGCACAGTGGCCGGTGTGAGCACGGACAACGACAAGCGCCGGGAGTTCGCCACGTTCCTGCGTGCCCGGCGCGCGGAGGTCTCCCCCCGACAGGCCGGACTTCCCGCGTACGAACGGTCGCGCAAGGTGGCCGGGCTGCGCCGGGAGGAGGTGGCCGGGCGGGCCGGGATCAGCGTGGACTACTACACCCGCCTCGAACAGGGCCGGCTGCCCGCACCGTCCGGCAGTGTCCTGGACGCGCTGGCCCGCGCCCTGCTGCTGGACGACGACCAGCGTGACTACCTGCGCCAGCTGGCCGACCTGGCCCCGGCCCGCCGACAGCGGCGTTCACAGCACCAGGTCGTGCCCGCCGCGGTGCTGGCCGTACTGGCCGATCTGCGGACCACGCCCGCCGTGGTCCTGGGCCGGTTCATGGACATCCTGGCCTGGAACGACCTCGCGGCCGAGCTGCTGCTCGACTTCGCCGCGGTTCCCGAGGAACACCGCAACTACCTGTGGCTGACGTTCCTCGACCCGCGGACGCGCGAGCGCGTGCCGGACTGGGACCTGTCGGCGGGCGAGTGCGTCGCCTACCTGCGGATGGACGCCGGCCGCTACCCCAGCGACCCCAGGCTCGCCGAACTGGTCGCCGAGCTGAGCGCCGGGGACTCCGACTTCCAGCACTGGTGGACCACGTACCGGGTCTCCGGCAGGAGCTTCGGGAGCAAGCGCATCCTGCACCCGGTCGTCGGCGAGGTCCGGCTGGACTGGCAGGTCCTCACCGTCGCCCAGGAACGCGACCAGTTCCTCGCGGTCATGCCCGCCGCCGACGAGGAGAGCAGGCAACGGCTCACAGCCCTGAGCACACCGTAGGAACGCGCACGGCGCGACCGTGCGGTCCCACCCACCCGGAAAGGAGGTGAAGGCGCGAGGAGCCCCGGATCACGAGGGCCCGACGCCTTCACAGCACGCCATGACGACCACACTCATCACCGGAGCCACCCGCGGGATCGGCCTGGAGGCCGCCCGCCAGCTGGCCGGGGCCGGACACACCGTCTACCTCGGTGCGCGCGACCTGGAACGGGGCCGGGAAACCGCCGAGCGGATCGGCGCCCGCGCGGTGCAGCTCGACGTCACCAGCGAGGAGTCCGTCCAGGCCGCCGCGCGGCTGATCCGCGAGGAGGCCGGCCGGCTCGAGGTCCTGGTCAACAACGCCGGCGTCCCGGGCAGGTGGAACCCGCCTGCCGAGATCACCGCCGACGACATGGAGACGGTCTACGCCACCAACGTCTTCGGCCTCGTCCGCGTCACCCACGCCTTCCTGCCGCTGCTGGAGGCCGCCGACCACCCCGTCATCGTGAACGTCAGCAGCAGCGGCGGCTCCCTCGCCCGGTGCAGTGACCCCGCCGGCCTTGAGGCGACCTTCCCGATGGTGGCCTACTGCTCGTCCAAGAGCGCGGTCAACATGATCACCGTCCAGTACGCCAACGCCTTCCCGGACATGCGGATCAACGCCGTCCACCCGGGATCCGCCGCCACCGATTTCAACCCCCGCGGCACCGTGTCGGCCGAGCAGTGCGCCAAGATCATCGTCCGGATGGCCACCGTCGCCCCCGACGGCCCCACCGGAGGGTTCTTCGAGGAGGAGGGCCCCGTCCCGTGGTGACCGTGGTGACCGCGGGGTCACACGGTTGACCGGTGGGGTCTCGCCCCGGCCACGGCGTGCCGCACCCCGTGGCCGGGGCACGATCACCACCCTGGAGCGGTGAACGACTCCACCGGGATGCCGGCCCCGGCCGGACACGGGTACCGGGCGAGCTGGTTCGAGCTCTTCTTCGACCTGGTGTCCGCAGTCCTCCCCGCAGGACCGCTGCTCCCCGCCTGGGCCACGATCGCGGTCACGGCGACCGTCCTCATCGCGATCACCGCAGTCGCCACCCGGTACGGGCCCCCGACCCACTGACGATCGATCAGCCACGGACAGCACCCTCGTGACGCCGCGAGACCCGCACTCCGGCCGCCTCGGCCGACTACCGACAGGGAACGACGCCCATGAGCAACCTCGCACTCGTCACCGGCGCCACCTCCGGAATCGGCAGGGCATTCGCCGAGCGGCTGGCCGGCGACGGCTACGACCTGGTGCTGGTCGGCCGGCGCCGGGAGCGGCTGGAGGAGTTCGCCGCCGCCCACACCGGGGTCGAGGTGCGATCCGTGGCCGCCGACCTCTCCACCGGCGAGGGCATCGACACCGTGGCGCGGATCTGCGCGGCCGAACCGCTGACACTGCTGGTCAACAACGCGGGAGTCGCCCACTACATGCGGCTCGCCGACCTGCCTGCGGATCTGGCCCGCGAACTGGTCGACGTCAAGGTTCTCGCCCCCACCCTGCTCACCCGTGCCGCCGTCGCGGGCATGCAGGAACGCGGCCGGGGCGCGATCATCAACGTGGCCGGCATGATCGCCTTCAGCGGACCCGCCCCGCAGTCCCAGCTGCCCCGCCGCGCCGTCTACGCCGGTGCCCTGGCCCACCTGGTCGCGATGAGCCAGACCCTGTCCGCCGAGCTCGAAGGCACCGGCGTCCAGGTCGAGGTCGTCTGTCCGGGGGTGGTGGCCACCGAGTTCCACGAGCGCCAGGGCCTCGATCTCAGCGCCGTACCCAGGATGAGTGCCGAGGACGTCGTCACCGCGGCCCTGCGCGGCCTGCAACTCGGCGAGGTCGTCTGCGCGCCCGGTGTCGAGGACGCGAGCCTGCTCGATGCCGTCTTCCGGGCCGAGCTGGCGGCGTTCGGCGCGCAGAGCCCCGAACTCGCCACCCGCTACCGGGCCGGCTGACCCGTACCCGCCCCTCGGTGGCCGGGCGTCGGCTACCGAGGGGCGGTGCTTCCTTTCGTGGCGCGGGCGTCAGTCGGCCTGCGGCGGATCTATCCGGACCACCAGCCGGCTCGGGCCGTTGCCGGAGGCGGTTGCCCGCTCGGCGGGGTGGGTGACGGGGCGGTCGGCGGGGTGCAGGGTGACGTTCTCCGGGTAGAGCCGGCCGAGCAGGGCCAGGACGACGAGGTCGCCCTGGCCGGTGGCGTCCAGGACGGCGTCACCCGCCTGCGTCCACACCAGCCCCGATGCGCGCAGGGCCGTCCACACGTCCGCGGCGGCGGGCGGGTCGGCGACCGGTGCGTCGGCGGGCACGTCGCCCGTGGCGCCGTCCGGCCGGTGGGCGAAGCGGTGGCCGCGCAGGGCCTGGCCGAGGTCGACGCGGGCGGTGGCGCCGTCGTGGGTGAGCTCGATGGCGGCGGTGCGGGCCCCGCCGGCGACCGGCCCGGCGACGATGCGGCCGGTGATGCGGCCGGTGAGCGGCCCCGGTGCGGCGGTGGCGGGCGGCAGGTGCTCGACGAGGGTGCGCGGCGCGGCGTAGTAGTCCCGCAACTCGGCGACGTGCGTGACGGTTTCGTCGGCGGCCGGGTCGGGACGCCAGGTCAGCAGGTACCGGGGGGCGGTCAGGGGCGGCTGGTCGAGGACGGCCGGCAGGACGGTGCCGCCGCTCGCCTCGAAGCCGTAGCCGGCCGGGCCGGAGGGGTTGGGGGCGCCGAGGGTGCCGGACGAGCCGGAGCTGCCGGAGGTGCCGGTGACGGCGTGGCGGGCGAAGGCCACGATGCTGGCGTGCCGGATCCGGCGGACCAGGAGTTCGGTGAGGAACGCGTCCCGGGCCGGTTCGATGTGCCGCAGCCCGGTCGGAGTGATCAGCAGCGGGACGTCCTGCCAGTTGGTGAAGGGCAGCAGGGCGTCGCGCAGCAGGACGACCTGGTGCAGCCACTCGTTGTAGAGCTGCATCGTGACGGGTCCGCCACGGCGGCCGAGGAGCAGGTCGGTCGCGGGAGGGGTGAGCAGGTGGCCGTAGCAGTGGCTGCGGACGACCAGCGGGCCGGCGGGCAGCGCGATCCGGTCGGCGAGCAGGCGCTCCAGGGCCGCGGCGGCCCAGGAGGCGAGCTCATGGCCGATCTCCTCGGCCTGCGCGCCCAGTTCGCGAGCGGCCGGGGCGCTGCCCGGTCCGACGGCCAGCGGCAGGGAGGTCTCCCGGGTCCCGAGGGCGAGGGTCGCGCGGATCTGCGCCTCCAGCACCTCGCCGTCGGCGGTGGTGAGGGCGTTGTCATCGATGACGCCCTGGAGCAGCGGCTCCGTGGCCGTGAAGAACTCACGGGCGGTCAGGGCGGTGCCGGCCGCGGGGAAGGTGTTCCAGCGGCTGCCGCCGAGGGCGGGCGTACTCGGGGTGGGTGCGATGGGCACGGGTCCTCCGAAGTGTCGATGGAGCGTTGCGATCGAGCAGAGGTGGAGCGTTTCGATGAAGCAGGGATGGAGCGGCGGATTCCGCGGGTGCGGGGCCCGGCCCTTATCTGGATCGTGCGATACAGATTGCGGACATGAAAAAATCAGTCGAGGGCGGTCAGCGCGACCTCCACGACGGGTGAGAGGGCTTCGGGGTCCGGTGTGATCTTCGAGGAGACCAGCAGCCCGTTGAGGAAGGTGACGAAGAAGGCGGCGAGGCTCTGCGGGTCGTGCCGCGCCGCGATCTCACCCCGTTCCGCCGCGACCCGCAGCACCTCGGCGAGCGCGTCCCGGCTGACATCCTGCATGTCCCGTACGGTACGCCGGATCGACGCGTCCCCCGGTAGGCGCTCGCAGGCGGCATTGACCGCCAGACAGCCCCGGCCGCCGTGCTCGGCGGCGATGTGGACCCGCTCCATCAGCATCGTGCGGATCGCCGAGCGGGCGTCCGCCCCCTCCTCCAGGCTGCGCAGGGCATCCGCCGCGAGGGTGGCGCGGTAGTGGTCCAGCGCGGCCCGGTACAGGCCGGCCTTGTCGCCGAACGCCGCGTACAGGGAGCCCTGCCCGATCCCCAGGTGCTGGGTCAGGTCGCGCACCGAGGTCGCCTCGTAGCCGCGCGTCCAGAACAGCTCCATGGCGCGGCTCACCGCCGCCTCGGTGTCGAACTCCCGGGTCCTTGCCATGGTTTCACCGTAGCCTATCTGGATCGGATGCTCCAGATAGAGCGAGCCGCGCTCCTCCCGGGGCGAGGGCTCCGCAGAACCGGCGGACGCCCCGTGCGGCAGGTGACGACAGCGCGACGGGCGGTCCGTCGGCGCGCCGTGGATCGTGGCGCACCGACGAACCGCCCGGGGCCTCAGCCGAACCAGCGGGCGAGGGCCGTGTCGAGCGGGGTGCCGTCGGTGTCGGTCCAGGCGAGGTAGCCGTCGGGGCGGACCAGGAGGGCGCCGGCGCCGTCCACGTCCTCGTCGGTCTTCGCCATGACGTGCTCGACCCGGTCGGACCGGTCGCCGACCGACCGCCGCCTGCCGTCGAGGGAGAGCAGCAGGCCCCGGCCGGAGCGCATCAGCCGGCTCGCCCGGGCCGGGCCGTCCTCGGTGGTCAGGTCCAGGTCGATCAGCCGGGGGCCGACACCGGGGTACCGGAGGTCCAGGCCGGACATCATGCCCGAGACGTACCGGTTGGTGTCGGGCAGGCCCAGCAGCTCGGTCACGAGCTCGCGGACCGTGCCGAGTTCCTCGTCCCGGCCGGGATTCATGATCACGGCTTGGGCCCGGGTGTGGCGCAGCACGCGCGCGGCGACGGGGTGCCGCTCCTCGTGGTAGCTGTCGAGCAGGCCGGCGGGCGCCCAGCCGCGGATCGTGCCGGCGAGCTTCCAGCCCAGGTTGACCGCGTCCTGGAGGCCCAGGTTCACGCCCTGGCCGCCGATCGGCATGTGGATGTGCGCCGCGTCCCCGGCGAAGAACACCCGGCCCTCGCGGTAGCGCTCGACCTGGCGGACGGCGTCGCCGAACCGGGAGGCGGCGCGCAGTTCACCCAGTTCGGTGTCGGGGCCGTACACGGCGTGCAGCGCCTCGCGGACCTCGTCGGCCGAGACCGGCGTCTCGCGGTCCGGGCCCTGTCCGGAGAGCCTGCCGAACAGTATCCGGTACAGGTCCGGGCCGATGGGGTGCAGGATCGAGTGGAAGCCGCCGGCCACGCGGGTGTACTGGCTGAAGTGCTTGCGCTCGGTGGGGACCGTCTCGGACCGGGAGGCGAGGGTGATGTCGGCCGCCACGGCGGACATCCGGCGCTCCCGGCCGGGGAACGGGACGCCCAGCAGCCGGCGGACCGTGCTGTGCCCGCCGTCGCACGCGACGAGGTAGCGGCCGCGGATCTCACCGTCGCCGCCCCGGACCTCACCGTCGCCCCGGATCTCACCGCCGTCGGGGGCGTCACCGCCGCCCGGGGTGCCGTCGGCGTGCCACGTGACCGTGATCCCCTCCGCGTCCTGCGCGACCGCCGTCACCTCGTGGCCGCGGAGCACGGGCACGCCCTGCTCGCCGAGGAGCCGTTCGAGGTGGGCCTCCAGCCGGATCTGCGGAACGTTGACCGGGTGGGGGTACCGGGTGCGCCAGGGCCGGCAGTCCAGCTCGACCGGCAGGGTGGCGAAGTGCCCGCCGGTGGTGCTGTCGGACGGCTCCTGCGCGAGCAGCGGCTCCAGCAGCCCGCGCAGGTCGAGCACCTCGGCGGTGCGCGGCTGGAGTCCGCCCGCCCGGGACTGGGTGCTGTGGGTGCGCTGCTTCTCGACGACGACGGCCGGCACTCCGGCCAGCGTCAGCTCGTACGCCAGCATCAGCCCGGTCGGGCCCGCCCCCACCACGATGACCTCGGTTCGCACGATGACCTCCCGAAAGAAGAAACTGGGTGCAATTCTGCACTCAGTCTACCACAAGGTAGACTGAGTGCATGAATCAGCAGATGGGCCTGCGGGAACGCAAGAAGGAACGCACCCGGGAGACGATCGCGGCGACGGCGATCCGCCTCTTCCTCGACCGGGGCTTCGACCAGGTCTCGATCACCGAGATCGCGGAGGCGGCGGAGGTCTCCCGGCGGACCCTCTTCGCGTACTTCCCGACGAAAGAAGACCTCGTACTCCAGCGGTTCGCCGACCACGAGAGCGAAGCGGCCCGGACGGTGCGCGCCCGCCCGGCCGGCCAGCCGCCGCTGGAGGCGCTGCGCGCGGCCATGCTCGACGCCCTGGCCCGTCGCGACCCGAACACCGGCCTGTGCGACGACCCCGAGGTGATGGCCTTCCTCCGCATGATCGTCGAGACCGAGAGCCTGGCGGCACGGATCATCCGCTACGCGGCACGCGGCAGCGACGAGCTGGCCGAGGCACTGCTGGAGGCCGACGTCGACCCGCTCGACGCCCGTCTCGTGGCCACCCAGGTGATCGTGGTGCAGCGGGAACTGGCGGTCATGAACCAGGAACGCCTGGCCGACGGCACGTCCGCCGACGACCACTACCCGGAGGCCGTCCGCGCCGCCGAGCGGGCCTTCGCCCTGCTGCGCGACGGACTGGGGCAGCACGGGTAGGGCCCGGGTGCATCGGCCTCCCGGAGCACTCCGAACTGTCGGGGGCGGGCGTCATAATCGCCACTGCCGTGATCACCGGACCTGCTGGAGGCCCTCGTTGTCCTCGTCGTCGTCCTTGCCGCCCTCGTCGCCCTCGTCGTCCTCGCTGCACGACTTCGCGACCTGGGAGCCCCTGCTGCGGCTCCTGCGGGCTGACCACGCGCAGGCGCTCGCCGCGCCGGGCGGCGAGGTGGCGGGGCTGATCGGCCGGCAGGGGTGGAGCGTGCCGGTGAGGATGCGGTTCCCGGAGGCCGGGCGCGCCATGCTGGTGTCCGACAACCAGGAGGCGCACGACGCGATCGACCGCGTCCGGGCCGCGCTCACCGAGGCCGGGATCGGCGATGTCGCCTTCGCCGCGGAGATCCCGCCGAGCGGGAAGGCGGTGCTCCATCTGTTCGACCACGGCCCGGCTGTCGACCCGGGCATCGGCAACGCCCACCCGGGCGCGCTCACTCTGGTCGAGGGCGCGGTGCCCGAGCCGTGGCGGCGCCTGCCCGAGCCGGTGCCCGGGGCGAGGCCGGCCCCGTTCGTGGACCTGGAGGTGCTGGAGCGGACGCTGCGCGAGCGGATGTCCGACGAGACCGGCGCCACCGAGGAGGAGATCGCCGCCGCGGAGGCCCGCCTGGGTGTGGCGCTGCCCGAGGAGATCAAGGTGCTCTACCGGGTGACCTCCGCGCGGTGGTGGGAGCACACGGAGGACTACTACACGGTGGAGGAGCGCTGCGAGGCGTCCGACCGCGTCGGCGACGCGCTCGGCTTCGAGCTGAGCTCCCTGGACGGGCTCGCCATCGCCGACCGCTCGCGCTCCTCGTTCCGTTGGGAGCACGCGGCGACGGAGGCGTGCGTCACCTCGCCCGACGCCGCCGTGCAGGACCTGGTCGGTTCGCCCGGGTGGATCGTCATCGGCGACACCGGCGGCGGGGACCTGGTGGTCGTCGACCTGACCCCCGGCCCTGGCGGCCACCTCGGGCAGCTCATCGTGCTCGACCACGAGCGGAGCGTCGGCGCTTGCCTGCTCGCCGAGTCCCTCACCGACCTGGTGCTGGACCCGGACCGGACCTGGTACTCCGGTCGGAACCTGGCCCTGACGTCGGTGGTGGCAAGGCTCCACGGCGAGGTCCCCGACAGCGTCGAGGCGGCGGCCCACCCCGACCTGGAGGTCCTGACCCTCGGAGGGTGGCGCGGCGAACCGGTCAGTCTGAACCCTCTCGTCGGGCTGCCCCGGCTCCGCACCCTCTACGCCGGCCCCGGGGCGCTCACCGACCCCCGGGAGGTCGCCCGGCTGACCGGACTGGAGTTCCTGGAGCTGACCCCGGAGGACTGGCGCTGCCTCCTCGACGCCGGCGCCGTCCCGCGCGGCCTGTCGGCCGCCGCCATCGAGGCCCCGAGCGATCACGACCTGCGCCCGATCATGGCCCTCGCGAACGAACTCCTGACCCTCTGGGAGCGCCCCCTGATCACGGAGACCGTCGTCGAAGGCGACCTCGGCCCGCTGCCGTAGCCCTGTCACGGATCTCGTGTGCCCGGGAGAGCGAGGCGGCCCTGCTGGGGTGCCGCTGTCACTTTCGCGGGGGCGGCGGGGAGTCGGGCTTCTCGCGGTAGAGGTCGATGGCGAGGGCGACTGCGGCGTGGGTCGCGGGGTGGGGGTCCTGGCGGCGCCAGATGAGGTGGACGGGGACGGGGGCGGCGTTGCGCAGGGGGCGGTAGACGATGCCGTCGCGGCGGTACTGGGCGGCGGTGGCCTGGGGGGTGACGCCGATGCAGCGGCTGGTGGCGATGGCGGCGAGCCAGTCGTCGATGTCGTGGGTGTAGATGACGGCGGGCCGCTGCTCCTCGGGCCACAGGTTCAGGGCGGTGGTGCCGGTTCGGCGGTCGATGGCGAGGGTGCGGGCGGGGATCTCGTCGAGGCGGATGCTGCGCCGGCGGGCCCACGGGTCGTCGGAGGCAAGTGCGACGATGCGGTGTTCGTGGCCGACCAGGGCGTGTGACCAGGGCTTCAGGTCGAGCGGGGCGCGGACGACGGCGAGGTCGCACATGCCTTCGGCCAGCCCGCCGGTGGGGGAGTTGTGGCGGACGAGGCGCAGCTCGACCTCGGGGTGGCGCTCGTGCCAGCGGCGCTGGAAGTCGGTGGTGTGGCGGCCGAAGGCGGACCAGGCGTGGCCGAGGTGGAGCCGGGCGTGGCCGGCGGTCGCTTCCTCGACCAGGTCGTCGGCGCCGGCGAGCAGGACGCGGGCGCGGGCGAGGACCCGCACGCCGGCCGGCGTGGGCGCGATCGTGCGGCTGGTGCGGTGCAGCAGCCGCACCCCGAGGAACTGTTCCAGGGCGTGCAGGTTGCGGGAGACGGCGGCCTGGGAGATGCCCAGCTCGGGGCCGGCGTCGGTGAAGCTGCCGGTGTCGATGATGGCGACCAGGCAGCGCAGGTGCTTCAGTTCCAGATCGGCGGGACTTTGTCGTCGCTCATCCATACGCCCAGCGTATCAATGGGCCGGTGAATGCATTTTGCGTATGACTACGTCGGCTCCACTGTGGAGGGCATGGTGCTGAAGAGCTCTCACGACGCCGCTACCGCCCGGGGTGACGGGCGCCTGGCCGGGGTGGCGCTGATGCTGGGCTCCGGCCTGTCCAACCAGGCCGGAGCCTCGATGGCGGCGCTCGCCTTCCCGGTGATCGGCCCCGCGGGTGTGGTGGCCGTCCGTCAGTGGGTGGCCGCCGGGGTGCTGTGGGCGGTCGGCAGGCCGCGGCCGCGGTCGTTCACGGCGGCGCAGTGGCGTCCGGTCCTCGGGCTCGCGGTGGTGTTCGCCGTGATGAACCTGTCCCTCTACACGGCCATCGACCGCATCGGGCTCGGGCTGGCCGTCACCCTGGAGTTCCTCGGTCCGCTCGCGGTGGCCCTGGTCGGCTCGCGCCGGCGCCTCGACGCCCTGTGCGCGGTGGCCGCCGCGGCCGCGGTGGTCGTCCTGGTCCGGCCCTCGCCCTCCACCGACTACCCGGGCATCGCCCTGGCCCTGCTCGCGGCGGTGTGCTGGGCCGGCTACATCCTGCTCAACCGTGTCGTCGGCCGCCGCCTGCCCGGGCTGGAGGGCTCGGCCGCCGCCGCCGCGCTCTCGGGGGTGCTCTACCTTCCCGTCGGGATCGTGGTGCTGTGGCTCCGTCCCCCGACCGCCGCCGCCCTGGCCTGCGCGCTGGCCGCCGGCGTGCTGTCCTCGGCCGTACCCTTCCTGGCCGATCTGCTGGCGCTGCGGCGGGTGCCCACGCAGTTCTTCGGCGTGTTCATGAGCGTCAACCCGGTCTTCGCCGCGCTGATCGGCCTCGTCGTGCTCGGCCAGCACCTCGGCGCGGCGGCCTGGCTCGCCGTGCTGGTGATCGTCGGAGCGAACGCGGTCGCCGTCACCACCGCCCCCACCAACCCCGCGTGATGAGCAGGGCCCCGAGAAGAAGTTTCGGGCCGATGTCGATTCGGCCGCGTCCGCTGCGACGTCATGATGTGCGGCGCCCCGCCGCACGGTGACGCGACGCCTCGCCGCACGGTGACGCGACGACGAGACCTGACGAGGGAACACGTGGACCAACTGCTCAGAGTCATGAACTTCAACGTCTCCAGTGACGGCGTCGGTGCCGGTGCCGGTGAGCACCAGAGCTTCGAGCGGCCGTTCGGCCACGACCACCCCGAGAAGCTGTTCGCCTGGGCCGGGGCCACGGCGAGCTGGCCCATGCGGACGGCTCCCGGGGGGAGCCGGGGCCTCGACGACTACTTCACGCGGGACTTCGCGCGCAACATCGGTGCCGAGATCATGGGCCGCAACAAGTTCGGGCCCCAGCGCGGGCCCTGGCAGGACGACGAGTGGCGCGGCTGGTGGGGTGACGAACCCCCGTTCCACACCCCGGTGTTCGTCATGACCCACCACGAGCGTCCGTCGTTCACGCTCTCCGACACCACGTTCCACTTCGTCGACGGCGACCCGGCCACGGTCCTGGCCCGCGCGCGGGAGGCCGCGGAGGGCAAGGACGTGCGGCTCGGTGGCGGGGTCGGCACCATCCGGCAGTTCCTCGCCGCCGACCTCGTCGACACCCTGCACGTGGCGGTGTCGCCGGTGGAGCTCGGCCCCGGGCTACGGCTCTGGGAGTCCCCCGACGAACTGCTGGACCGGTTCCACCTGGAGGTGGTGCCCAGCCCGAGCGGGGTGACGCACCACCTGTTCTGGCGGAGGTGACGTGAGGGCCCGCGCTGGGAGGCCGACGCCCGGGTGACCGGCCGCTCAGGGGCGGGCTCAGGAGTGAGCGGTCACGGTCGCGGTGAGGGGCGCGGGGCCGAGGGTGGCCGCCGCCATCGGGCGGGGGCGGCTGCCCGGGACCGGGTCCACGTGCCAGGCGGCCGTGACCGCCGCCGTCAGGAGGGTGAGCTCCGCCAGGGCGAAGTCGCCGCCGGGGCAGCCGTGCACACCGGCGGCGAAGGGCAGGTAGGCGCCGCGCGGGGGAGCGGGGTGCCGTTGCGGGTCCCAGCGGTCGGGGTCGAACGCGCCGGGGTTGCGGTACCAGCGCGGGTCCCGGTGCAGGGCGTAGGGGCTGTAGAAGATCTGGGCCCCGGGCGGGAGTCGGTGGCCACCCAGTTCCACCGCACTGCCCGTACGGCGGGGGAACAGCCAGATCGGCGGGTAGAGCCGGAGGGTCTCCTGGACGACGCGGTGGGTGAGGACGAGCGCGGGGAGGTCCGCCGGCTCGACGGGGCGGTCGCCGACGACCCGGCGGACCTCCTCGCGGACCCGGCGGCGGAGCTCGGGGTGGCGGGCGAGGAGGATGAACAGCCAGGCGGCGGCCGCGCCGCTGGTGTGGGAGCCGCCGACCAGCAGGGAGGTCACGTCGTCGTGGACCTGCCGCCGGTCGGCGCCGACCGACAGGTGCGTCAGGGCGGCGTTGTGCGGGTCCGCGTCGATGAGGGCGTCGACGACGCCGTGGAGGTCGTTCAGGGCGGTGTGGTAGCTGCGCCGCTCCGGGCCGGGCAGCCGGTCGAGGAACGCGGCGGCGGGCCCGTAGGCCCTGCGGCCCAGTCCGGCCACGACGACCGGCAGGGCGTGGTGGACGACGGAGGCGGCGCCGGCGGGGAGCGGACGGCCGAAGAGGGTCGCGGCGACCACGTTCAGGGTCAGTTCGGCCATCTCGGCGTTGAGGTCGATCCGTTGGCCGTGGTGCCACGAGTCGGCCCGGGCGGTGGCGAGTTCGGCCATGGTGTCGAGGTATCCGGGCAGGCGGGCGGCGCTCAGCAGGGGTTGGACGACGCGGCGGCGGTCCCGGTGGTGGGTGCCGTCGGCCACGGCGATGCCGGTTCCGAACAGGGGGCGGGACTTGGTGAAGATCTCGCCGCGGTCGAAGCGTCCCCCGGGTCCGGTCAGCAGGGCCATGACGAGGTCGGGGTGGTTGAGGAGGTAGGCGGGCCGGGGGCCGATGCGGAACTCGACCACGTCCCCGTAGCGGCGTTGGGCGTCGAGGAAGGCCAGGGGCGCTCTGGCCAGCCGGATCGCGTGCCCGAGGAGCGGGACGCCGCCCGGCACCCGGGCCGGGCGGCGGCCGGTGGGGTCAGGGGGTGTCGGCATGGTGGTCCTCTCCCGTGGGCGCAGGCGCGGTTGTTGTCGTTCCGGTGCGGTACCGGGGCGTGCTCAGGCCCCATTCCAGGTGGCCCCGGGCCCAGTCGAGGAGCGCCTCGGCGCAGTGGTCGGCCTGCCGCCGGAGGGCGGGTGGCGTGGCGAGCGCGCGGGCGAGGCCGGTGAGTTCGCGGCGGGCCCGGGCGTGGGCGCGCAGGCGGTCCTCGAAGGCGTCCGTCACGAGGAGGGCGGCGGCGTGCCGGTCCATGCCGCCGTGGTGGGCGGTGACGAGCACCAGGTTGTGGGGGTCGCCCTGGGCGGCCTCCTTCTCCACGGTCATCAGGTCGTTGGTCCAGCACACCAGGTCCGCCGCCGCGACGAGGAGTTCCTGGAAGGGGCGGGAGTAGTACAGGGACGGGGGCAGGAAGCAGCCGTCCGTTCGCTCGACGAGGTCGAACGAGGGCATGATCGCTCCGAAGGCCCGGCGCCAGGCGGGAAACCCGTCCGGGTACGGGACGTGGCCGGCCTGCCGGTGGGCGGCCTGCCAGACGCAGCCGGACAGGTAGTCGGCCACGTGACGACGGAACCTCAGGACCCAGGCGTCGGGCATGGCGTCCGAGGCCCGCTCGACGATCTCCGCGAGGGCCCGCCCCATGGGCGAGGTGGGAACCGACCCGTACGAGACGATGCCGAGCGGCTCGTGCAGGTGTTCCTCCAGGCGATCGGCGTCACGCCCCAGGTCGCCCTCGTCGATCCGGTCGTCGAGGAGGAACAGCCAGGCCATCCACATCGCCACCAGGGCGCTGTCCGACCGGTCGGCCCGCGGATGGCACCACGCCGCCAACAGCCCGGGACGGATCCGCGCGAGGTTGCGCAGCTCCGCCGACGTCTCGCAGAGGCCGGCGGCCTCCACCCACCGCAGGGTCTGCGCGTCGGCGGTCCCGGCGTGGTCGCCGTGGCGGGCCGGGACGTCCCGGATCGCGGAGCCCTTGAGCACGTCGATCGTCATGCGGCCCCCGCCTTCGGTTGTCGCGCCATTTGTCGTTCCGGCTGGCGTCGCGCCGGGCGCACGCCCCACATGGCGATCATCGCGTGCGCCGTGTCGACGAACCCGGGGCGGCGCAGGTGGGCCAGCGCCTCGGCGCCTTCCGCCTCCCCGAGGGCGCCGGAGCGTGCCATCGCGGGCAGGAGATCGGCGATCGAGAGCGCCCAGGCCCGCCCCGCCGCGTTGGTCGCCGTCAGCGTCGGGCAGTGGACCCGCATCCCCACCTCGCCGAGCCCCAGGCCCCGCAGCGGGGCGGGGAACGACCGGGCCCAGGCCGCCACGTCGCTGCCGAGCGTCGTGGCCAGGGTGGTGGTGACGGCGGCCCCGAGGCGCCGCACGACCGGATCGGGGGAGGAGGCGGAGGGGAAGAACGAGGGGTCCTCGATGTACAGGCGGCCGCCCGGCTTCAGCCAGGACGCCATGCGCCCCGGCAGCGAGGCGCGATCGGGCAGGTGGCACAGGACACTGCGGGCGACGATGAGGTCGAAGGTGTCGGGCGGGAACCCTTCGGTGCGCACGTCGTGTCGCAGCACCCGCAGGGCCGGGTGGCGCGGGCCCGCGAGGAAGCGGAGGTCCGTGTCGGTGGCCGTCACCTCGCCCTCGGGGTGACGGCGGGCGAGCCACAGGGCCAAGGTCCCGGCCCCCGCCCCGATTTCCAGACAACGGGCCCCGGCCGGTAATTCCCAACGCGCCAGATCGCCGGTCGTCGCGGGATCGCACAAATCGGCCAGGGCGTTCAGACGTTCCATTTGCGCGGGGTGGGCGAAGGCGAGGACTTCGTCCCCGTACGCCGGGAGTTCGCGTTCCGTCGGCGGTTCCTTCCGCATGCGGTACCTCCTTTTCCTCGCCGATTGGATCAGTGCCGTTGTACCGCCCCCTGGCGACACGCCAGTCCGTTCGGTGCGGCGCACCGGATTTCGTGCTTCGCTTCTTGTGGCTTCTCGCGGTTTCTCGTGGTTTCTCGCGGTTTCTCGCGGTTTCTGGCGTGGGAGGCCGTGAACACGGCGACGGTGACGGCGGCGCACCGCCGCCGCCCTCGATTCGCATCGATCTCAACACCGGTGTCCACGGGTGTCAACGGGGCGTCAAGGTGCTGGCACGAGCGCCATGGTGGTCGTGCCGCAGGAGGTCCGGTGGGGTTGACGGACAACTCCGCGTCGTCCCAGAGTGTTTCTGCCCAGGCGAAAAGAAACCCGGGGAACCGGGATGTCCGAGGAGGCGCCACATGGCCGAAAAGGACCGTGAGGACCGCGTGATCGTGGTCGGATCCGGAATCGCGGGAGCGGCCGCCGCTTTTCGGCTGCGCCAGGCCGGTTGCGATGTCACTCTGTTCGAAAAGGAGGACCACGTCGGAGGCCGGATGTCCACCCGCGAAGTGCCGGTCGGAGACGTCCGATATCGCGTCGACCGCGGCGCGAGCTGGCTTTCCCGGAATTACGCGCCCATGATCCGACTGTTGGAGGACGCGGGGCTCGCCACGCGCATGCTCCCGTGTTCGGACGAGCTGGGCGTGCTGCGCGAGGGCCGGGTGCACCGGCTCTCACTCGTCCAGGCCTCGGGACTCCTGCGGACCGGACTGCTCGGGTGGCGCGCCAAGTTCAAGGCGCTGAACCTGCTGCGCGACCTGGCGGCCGCCCGCCGCCGGCTGCGCTGGGAGGACATGTCCGGCGCCGCCGGGATCGACGGGGAGAGCGCTCGGGAGCACGCCCTGCGCAGGCTCGACCGGGAGCTCCTGGACTACCTGATCGAGCCCCTGTGCAGCACCCAGTTCCTCGTACCCGCCGAGGAGGTCGCCGCCGTCGGCGCCTTCTGCATCATGTGGGGCACGTTCGGGGCCGCGAGCTTCACCTTCGACGGCGGCGTCGGGAGCCTCCCCGGACACCTCCTCGACACCCCCGTGATGCGCGCCCCGGGCACCCGTGTCGAACTGGGCGCCCACGTGACCGAGGTCCGCCGGGACGGGAACGGGGGCGGCGCCGTGGTGGTGTGGGAGCGGGACGGCGAGGTCCGGACGGAGCGGGCCCGCGCCTGCGTCGTGGCCGTGCCCGCCCCGGTCGCGGCCCGGATCGTCACCACCCTCGACGACGACCAGCGCCGCTACCTCGACGGGGTCCGGTACACCAGCGACGTCCACGTCACCTTCGGGCTGCGTCGGCCTCCCGCCGAGACGGCCCTGGGCGTCGCCGTGCCGCGCCGGGAGCACCCGGACCTGTGCGTCGCGCTGTACGAGCACAACCTCGGCCCCGGCCGGGCCCCCGCCGGCCGGGGCCTGGTCACCCTGGTCTTCCGGCACCACTGGAACGCCGCCCGGATGGCCCTCGACGACGACACGGTGATCGCCGACGCCCGCGCGGCCGTGGGCGAGGTGATGCCGGGTCTGGCCGCCCACATCGACGACCACCGGGAGATGGCCGTCGTCCAGCGCTGGGAGAACGCGGTCCTCGCCCGCCCGGCCGGCGGGTACCGGGACCTCGCCGCCTTCACCGCGAGCCTGGATCCGGCCTCCCCCGTCCAACTGGCCGGGGACCACTTCGCCTACAGCACCACCAACGCCGCGCTCGCCACCGGCGAACGCGCCGCGCGCCGGGTCCTGGACCTGCCCCTCGCGACCTGAGGCGACCAACGCCCTTTCCCCGGCGGGCGGCATCCCCGCGTACCGTCAGCGCCCACCTGTACCGCGTCTTCCCCAAGCCGGGCATCACGACGTGGGTCGCCCTCAGGGACGCCCTGAACAGGCTGGAGGAGCATGCCCCTGCCGCGTCCGAGACGGCACGGGCGACGGGCTGGCAGCGTCCGCTCCGGCGCGAGGGGGTGGCGACGGCCGGTCCGCGATGAGGACGGGGCGGCGGAGAGCGCCCGCCCCGGAGGCACGGATGGAGCGACGTCCGGCCGGCTCTCTCACACGTATGACAGTCACGTGACCGCATCGGCGAGACACATGACTGTCATACGCGAGGCCGTTGGACACACATACGCGTCCCTGGGCGCCGAGCGAGGAGAAGCCCGGGATCGGGGGCCTCCCGTACTCAACGGCAGTTGAGGTCAAGGCCGTTGAGCGTCCTCCTGCGCCGCGAGCGCGTGCCGGCCGGACTCGGCGAGGGTGTACAGCACGGACCGCTGCTGCTTGTGGCGCTGGATGTTCCCCTTGGCCACGAGCGACTCCAGGGTGTTGCGCACGACCTGCGGGGTGGGGGCGCGGTCCGGGTGCTTCGCCAGCAGTTCCTCCCGCAGCTCCTTCGCCAGGCGCGGTTCGTCGTGACCGCTGAGCAGGGACAACAGGAGCTCTCCGAGCAGGGGTTGCCGCGACGTCCCGGCCGCGGCGGCCTGTGCCGGCTTCCCCGTCCGCACCGTCCGCACCGTCCGCGCCGTCCGCGCCGTGGCCCCGCTCTTCCCCGTCTTCCCGGTCTTCGCGGTCTTTCCCGTCCGTGCCGAGCGCGGCGAGCGCGGCGCGGGTGTGCGGGCGGGGGCCGAAGCGGACGCCCGGCGTCGCTTCGCCCCGGTGAGCACGGGCTCGTCCTGTGCCTGCTCGGGCAGGGGCGCGGGCTCCGACAGGCCCTCGTACCGTTCGGCGAGGCGGAGGATGTCGACCAGGAGGGCTTCCTCCTGCTTCAGCATCCTGGCCTCCTCGGCCAGTTCCTGCTGACGCCGACGGTTCTCTTCCAGATCCGATGCGGCCTGATCGACGAGCCGCGTACGGAGCGTGCTGGCTGGTTGGCTGGTCACAACCGTTCACTCCCTAGTAATGGATGACGTTGCGCATGGTACCCACGCCGGAGCTTCCGTGGAGGAGGGTGCCGGCAGTGTGCGGCATTCCCCCGGGGCCGTGCAGTACCATTCCCGACCATCCCCGACGGGCGGGCAGGGAGCGCCGACACGGCGGGGCGGCGCCGACAGGGCATCGCACGGTCGGCGACATGGTCGGGGACATTGTTCGGTGACGTTACGTCATTCGACTGTTTCCGCCGTGGGCACCGATGGACGACCCTGGTCCCTTCCGCTCCCGCACACACCTGTGCCGGGTACCCACCGACGCCCCGCGGAGGGACTGTTCCGTGACCCGAACCCCCGTCGTCCTCATCCACGGTGCCTGACTGCACGCGTTGTGCGGACGGCGCGGCACACCCGCGCCGGAGGGTGGACACCGGGAACGCACGGCGGGCGCCCTGCTGCTCATCTCCGGCCAGGAGGACCGCATGGTGCCCGACAGTGTCACCCGCTCGGTGTACAAGCTGTACGACGACTCGACGGCGACGAGCGACCTCAACACTTCCCCGACCGTGCGCACTCGCTGACCGTCGACAGCGGCTGGCGCTCCGTCGCCGACCACGTGCTGCTGCGGCTCGCGCTCCAGGACATCCACGGGCCCGACGCGTAGGCGCGGACGGCCGCCGGCCGGTGCGCCGGTCGACCGTCACGGCACCGGCCCGCGCCCCTGCCGCCGTTCGGGCGGCGGGGGCACGGGCCGGTCGCGTGACCGTCCGGGGTGGGGGTCAGCTCGGGAAGGGCCAGGTCGGGCACCACGGCCAGGTGACCTGGCCCGGGTAGGGCGGGCCCCACGGCGGGCACTTGGGCAGGGTCGGCGTCGACGGGGCGCTGGTCCACAGGATCTTGCCGTTCAGCTGGACGGCGATCGCGCCCTCGTTGTAGACGGCCAGTTCGGCGCCGGGGTTGCCGCCGGTGTTGCTGGCCCACAGCGGGGCGTTGGCGGCGGAGTACACGACGAGGTTGCCGTCGCCCTGCATGACCAGGACATTGCCGTTGGGGACGGCGCCCTTGGCGACCCAGATCGGGGTGGTGTCGCGGTACAGGACGACGTTGCCGTCGCCCTGCATGGCCAGCATGATGTGGCCGTTCGGCGAGTACCAGGCCTGGTCGCGGTTCAGCAGGCTGTTCATCGGGATGTGGGTGGGCTCGGACGGCGCGGCGGTCACGGCGGTCGGAGCCGCGGCGGGGGCGGCGGCCTGGGCGGCGTCGGCGGTACCCGTGGTGAGGGCGCCGAACCCGATCGTGGCGAGGGCGGCCAGGGCGGCGACCCGGGAGCGGAGTCTGGACATGGGTGGGCTTGAAGTCCTTCCGGGGACAGCGGAGTTGACGAGCCAGCGGGGGATTCCTGCGGCGCCCGCCCCGCTGCGTCCGGCGCCGCACCGAACGTTAGGTCCGCGCCGCGCCGCCGATCGGCAGATCCACCGGCAGCTTCCCGCCTGCCCGCCCCCGCCTGCCCGCCCGCGCCTGCCCGCCCGCGCCGGCTGGCCCGCGCCGGCTGGCCCCGGTTCCCTGGAGAAGGTCCGCGCGGGGTGCTCAGAACGTCCCGCCGTCCAGTTGGAGGGTGCGGCCGGTCATGTAGGCGGCGTCGTCGGAGGCGAGGAAGGCGTAGCCCGCCGCCACCTCCTCGGGCCGGGCCAGCCGCCGCAGTGCGGTCAGCGTGCCGAGCAGCCGCGCCAGGTCCTGCGTGCCGGCCAGGTCGGGGTGCACGTAGTGCGGCGCGCTCTCGGCGGCCATGTCCGTGTCGGTCCCGCCCGGGGCGATGGCGTTGACGGTGATACCCCTCGTGCCCAGCTCGGCGGAGAGGTTCAGGACCATCGACTCCACGGCGGCCTTGCTGGCCGCGTACAAGGTGTGGTGGAAGACGGCCTTGCCGGCGCTCACCGAGGAGGTCAGCACGATCCGGCCGCCCTCGCGCAGATGCGGCGCGGCGTGCTGCACGGTGAACAGCTGCCCGCGCGTGTTCACCGCGAAGACCCGGTCGAAGTCGGCCGGCGTGATGGTCTCCAGTGCGCCGAAGTACTCGATGCCCGCGCAGGAGGCGACCACGTCCAACTGCCCGAACTCGGCCACCGTCCGCTCGATCAGCGCCGCGATCTGCTCCGGCTCCGCGACGTCGGCCCGGACGGCGATCGCCCGGCCGCCCGCGGCGGCGAGTTCGGCCACCAGTGCGTCCGCGGCCTCCTGGTTGCCCCGGTAGCCGATCGCCACGGCCGCGCCCTCGCCCGCCAACCGCCGGGCGACGGCCGCGCCGATCCCGCGGCTCCCACCGGTCACGACGGCCGCCTTGCCTGCGAACCGTCCCTGCTGCGTGGTTGACACCATTGCTCTACGCCCTCGTCTAGTGTCGGAATGCGTGTGTCGGAAGCTCCCCGGCCCGGCTCCGGACGCTCAGCAGCAGCCCCACTGCGGGGTGGGCGCGGTGGCCGGGGTCGCGGAGGCCCGGGCGGCGGGTGCCGGCGGGTGGACGGTCGTTCCGGCCTTGATCGTCTCGACGACCTCGATGTCGCGGATCGCCTCCGGGTCGACCGTCAGCGGATTGGCACTGAGGATCACCAGGTCCGCGAGCTTGCCGACCTCGATGCTGCCCTTGCGGTCCTGCTCGCCGTACTGGTGGGCGGCGTCGAGGGTGATCGCGCGGACCGCCTCCAGGGCCGACACCCGCTGCTCCGGTCCGAGGACGACCCCGTCGGTTCGGGTGCGCCGGGTCACCTGGCTGGACAGCACGGCGATCGAGTCGGGCAGCGCCACCGGCGCGTCGTGGTGCGAGGTGTAGCGCAGGCCGCGGTCGAGCGCCCAGCGGGCGGGGGAGATGGCGGCCGCCCGCTCCTCGCCGAGGACGGTCCCGCGGTACCAGTCGCCCCAGTAGTAGGTGTGCATGGAGAAGAAGGACGGCACGATCCCCAGCCGGGCGAACGCCTCGACCTGGTCCTCGCGGGCGGTCTGCGCGTGGATGGCCACGGTCGGGCGCCGGCCCGGCCCGGCCGCCTCGACCGCCCGGAGGAACTGGTCGATCGCCGCGTCGCCGTTGACGTGCGCCAGGACCTGCCAGCCCCGCTCGACCGCCGTGCTGACCTGCTTGGCCACCACCGCGTCGTCCCGCTCCGCCGGGTACCCGCAGTAGTCCTCGGGCTGACCGGCCGGCGGCGTCAGGTACGGCGAGGTGAGCCACGCCGTGCGGCCCTGCGGCGAGCCGTCCAGCACCAGCTTCACCCCGGCCGCGCGGACGCCGTCCACGTACTCGTCGCTCACCCCGATCGGGTCGTCCAGTGCGGAGGAGGTCGCCTCGCCGGCCTTCACGTACGCGACCACGTCGACCGCGAACGGCACGGCGGCGGCCGTGTCCCGCAGCGCCTTGAGGTTGGCGAGGGTGGTGCCGCCCTCCTGGACGGTGGTGAAGCCGAAGCTCGCCGCCGTGGCCGCGCCGGTGATGAACAGCATCAGCTGTGCCCGTTCCGGCAGCCCCGCGAGCGCCAGGTCCGAGGCCGGGGTGAACGCCTTCTCCTCCAGGACCCCGTCGGGCTCGCCGTGCGCGGGCGGGACGGCGAGTTCGCGCCGCCGGATCACCCCGCCCTCGGGGTCGGGCGTGGCGGCCGAGTAGCCGAGCCGTTCCAGGCCGAGGCTGTTCACCGCGCCGAGGTGGAAGGACTGGTGGATGGCGAGCACCGGGCGGTCCGTGGAGACCTCGTCGAGGTCGTCGCGGGTGGGGTGGCGGCCCTCGGCGAGCATCGCGTCGTCGTACCCGAACCCGACGATCCACTCGGAGTCCGCGCCCACCGTGCTCCCGGCCCAGTCGCGCAGCTTGTCCTTCAGCGAGTCGAGGTCGGTGACGTCGCCGTCCGGCGCGGCCAGCAGGTTGGCGATGGTGGCCTGGAGGCCGATGCCGCCGAGGTGCCCGTGCGCGTCGACGAAGCCGGGCAGCAGGGCGCGGCCCTCGAGGTCCCGTACGACGGTGTGCGGGCCGCGCCACTGGTCCAGCGCCTCCTGCCGGGGGCCGACGAAGACGATCGTGCCGTCCTTGACGGCCACGGCCTCGGCCTCGGGGCGCCGGGCGTCACTTTCGCTGCTCGCGGTGCTTCCGGTGCTCTCGGCGACGGTGACGATCTCGCCGCCGTGGAGGATGAGGTCGGCCTGCTGGGCCATGCGGGTCTCCTGGAGGTAGGGGTTTGCGCCACGCTCCTACCCATGGTGACCGCGGAATCACCTTCTGTGGCGCCGGTCTGTCCGTATGTCGCTCCCGCACGGTGGTTGCGGGTGTCTCAGGTGTCTCAGCGCTGTTCCTCCGGGCGCCTCTCCAGCTCCCAACGGGTGTGGAAGGTCCCCTCCCGGTCGACACGGTGGTAGGTGTGCGCGCCGAAGAAGTCCCGCTGTCCCTGCACGAGTGCGGCCGGGAGGCGCTCCGCCCGCAGGCCGTCGTAGTAGGCGAGCGCGGTCGCGAAGCCGGGGGCGGGCACCCCCAGTTGGGCCGCCGTCGAGACGACCCGCCGCCAGGCCGACTGCGCGGAGCCGAGCGCCTCCCGGAAGTGCGCGTCGGTCAGCAGCGTGGGACGCTCCCGGTCGGCCTCGTACGCGGCCCTGATCCGGTCCAGGAACCGGGCCCTGATGATGCAGCCGCCGCGCCAGATCGCGGCCATCTCACCGGGGTCGATCTGCCAGGAGTACTCCGCGCTGCCGGCCTGGATCTGGTTGAAGCCCTGGGCGTAGGCCACCATCTTGGAGGCGTACAGCGCCTGCTCGACGTCGTCCGCGAACCGGTCCGCCGCCGCGCTGTCGAGCCAGGTCTCGGTGGGGCCGGGCAGTCCCCGGCCGGCCTGCCGGAGCGGCACGCTGCCGGACAGCGCCCGGGCGAAGACCGCCTCGGCGATCCCGCTGACGGGCACGCCGAGCTCCAGCGCGCTCTGCACCGTCCAGCGGCCGGTGCCCTTCTGCTCGGCCTGGTCCAGCACGATGTCGACGAAGGGCTTCCCGGTCGCCGCATCGGTGTGGGCGAGGATCTCGGCGGTGATCTCGATCAGGTAGGACTCCAGGCGCCCGCCGTTCCAGGTCCGGAAGACCTCGGCGATCGCGTCGGGTTGCAGTCCGGCGCCGTGCCGCAGCAGGTCGTACGCCTCGGCGATGAGCTGCATGTCGGCGTACTCGATGCCGTTGTGGACCATCTTGACGAAGTGGCCGGCGCCGTCCGGTCCGACGTGGGTGCAGCAGGGCTTGCCGTCGACCTTGGCCGCGATGTCCTCCAGCAGCGGTCCCAGGACCCGGTAGGCCTCCGGGGTGCCGCCGGGCATGATGCTCGGCCCCTCCAGGGCGCCCTGCTCGCCGCCGGAGATGCCGCTGCCCACGAAGTGCAGGCCGCGTTGGCGCAGGGCCGCCTCCCGCCTCCTGGTGTCGAGGAAGTGCGCGTTCCCGCCGTCCACCACCACGTCGCCCTCGTCGAGCAGCGGCACCAGCTCGTCGATGACCGCGTCGGTCGGCGCCCCGGCCTTGACCATGATCACGATCAGGCGGGGGCGTTCCAGGGCCGCGACGAACTTCTCCGTGGTCTCGGCGGCCACGAACTCGCCCTCGTGCCCGAACTCCTCCAGCAGCGCCGTGGTCCGCGCCAGCGTGCGGTTGTGCACGGCCACCCGATAGCCGTGGCGGGCGAAGTTCCTGGCCAGGTTGCGGCCCATCACGGCCAATCCGGTGACGCCGATCCGGGCCGGTGCCTGCTCGGTCATGGCGGGAATCTCCAAGGGGGTCTCGGGGGCACGGTGGTACAGCGACTCGGGACTGTCAGGGCTGTCGGGACTACTCGGCGGAGAGCGCGAGGATCTCGTCCTCGGGAAGCTCGACGTACTCCTCGCCCTCCACCCGGATCTCCGAACCGGAGAGCCTGTTGAAGAGGATCTTCTCGCCGACCTTGACGTCCACCGGGTGCGGCTTGCCGCTCCCCAGCTGTCGGCCGGGCCCCACCGCCACCACCTCGCCCGTCCACGTCTCCGGGTCCTGCGGGGTCGGAACCCCGATCGGCTTGACGATCAGATGATCGTGCTTCGGGTGGAAGTCGGGCATGGCATGGTCCTCTCACGTAGCCGCCTGCGGCGCAGCCGGGGCCGCCCCCACGCCTCGATTCTGCCGATCCGCGTCCGCGACCGCCCCACCAGCCGCTCGACGTCCACGCACCGGCGCGGCCGTTCCCGCTGCCCGTCGCCTGCGGCGGGCGCTGCCGAGTTTCCGGGCGCGGCATACTCCGTTCGGGTCGCGGGGCGTCGGCCCGGGCGCAGCGCGGCGGCTCCGGCCGGCTACTGCAGCAGTGCGGCGTGCGGGTGGTCCGGGGCCGCCGGGCACGCGTAGATCTGCTGGTTGTACCCGTCGCCGACGGTGATCATGGTCGGTGCCGCCGGGTCGGGGTGGACGGCGTCCCGGTTCGCGGCGGCCCGGTTTTCGTACGGGATCCAGCTGTGGACGTCCGCGCGGTGCTCCTTCGTGGCGATGGTCAGCATCGGGTCCATCCGGCAGCCGCAGGCGCGGCAGTACTGCGGAGCGGGATCGGTGAAGCTCCAGGGAGCCCAGCCGCCGGCCTTCCAACCGGGGGCGACGGACAACTCCCGGTCGTAGTAGCCGTCCTCCGCCCCGTCGTAGGCGCTGCCCGGCTCCGCGCCGGTCTTCCGCCGCGCGCTCCACGCCCGGACCTGCGCGCGCAGGTCCGGGTCGAGCTCCACCGCCAGCGGGTACTCGGTGACCTGCTCGGGGGAGACCAGGCACGGCTGCGGCAGGTAGTCCTCGTACTGGATCGCGGGCGGCTGCGGAGGCGCGGTGAGGACCTCGCCGACCGCGGTGGCGGACCGCCAGAACAGCTCGGTCCTCGGCATGTTCCCCCAGGGGTGGTCGAAGGGGTGGTCGAAGGGGCACCACAGCACCTGGAGCAGGTCCGCGCCTTCGGGCGGACGCAGGTCGGGCACCTCGCGGACGTACAGCTGGGCCACGGCCAGCATCGCGACCGGCCCCGGCGGGCACGGGCGGCCGGCGCCGGCCCGAGCCAGCACGGCGCGCTCCTGCGGGGTGTAGGAGCGGGCGCCCGGTGGCCGGGCCCGGGCGGCCGCCCGGATCTCGCGCAACAGCCGGACATCCGCCGGGGAGGTCGCCGGCAGCACGGCCGGCACCCGGTGCGTGCTCTCACAGTGCGGCCACGGCTCGGCGGCGGGCCACAGCAGCGGACCTCCGACCGAGCTCTCCCGCGGGGACGGCGATCCGGGCCGCGGGTGCAGCCGGGTCGCCGTCCGGGCCAGCGGGGCCAGCCGTGGGAAGGCCGCCACGATGTCATCCGGCCTCGGCGGGGTGGTGCGGGTCATTCCGGCCTCCCAGCCGTACCGGTCTCGGTTCCCCTGTCCCGGTCTCCCGGTCTCAGTTCCCCAGACTGGGCCCGCCGTCCCCGGGGACGTTCAGGAGGGTCTGCTCGTTGAAGACGGGCCATGACGCGCCGTCGGGCAGCTGAACCGTGGCGCTCATGCTCGCGCCCCACGGGATGGTGCTGCCGTCGTCCCGGTAGAGGGGCGTCACCACGTAGTACACGGCGGCGTCCCCGTCCGCGGACAGCGCGTTCACCTCCTTCTGGACCCTGGCCTCGAACATCCTCATGCTGATCCCCTTGATGTTCATCCCGAGCTGGTAGCACGGGACGAGGTTGATCCAGTCCTCCTTGTGGCTGCCCCTTCCCCCGAGGACGTTGGCGATCAGGTGGCAGCGGGCGAGGCCGCCGCCGGGGGACTGCGCGTTCGCGTCCTCCCAGCCCGTGATGTCGCCGCCGGCCTCGTCACCCTTGACCAGGGGGTTCGTCAGGCAGGCCTCCGCCTTGCCGGCCCTGGTGGCCGGCGCGGGGGCCCGGGAGCCGGAGGGGCTCGGGCCCGCGGTCCGGTTGCGACTGGGCACGGGCTGCTCGGTGTTGAGGATCCATCCGCTGCCGCTCGGCCTGCCCCGGGGTTGCGTCAGGCAGGCGGCCTTGCCGGAAGGAGAGGGCGACGGGCTCCCGGGGCCGGTCTCCGGGGGCTCCGGCGCCGGCTGGACGGTCTTGATCTCGTCGATGACGAGTTTCACGCCGGCCTTGTACGCGACGAGCCGGCCCCGGCGGTCCATGGCGGTTCTGAAGACCTCCAGGGCGGGGGCCGCGGCAGCCCCCGGCATCTGCACCTGGAGGGCCGTGTAGTTCCCGTCGGGCTTGCGGACCAGCCCGTCGTAGGCGATGGACGGGCTGCCGAGCTGCGCCGCCTGGGCGGCGGGAAGCTGCCCGACGGCCTCGGGCAGCAGGTACGCCGTGCCCGGGCGCATGTCGACGGTGGTGCCGGCCTGTTTCGCGTAGGCCTTCAGGGCGGAGGTTCGCGGCTGCTGGTACGGGCTGTCGGCGGTGCCGGCGGCGTCGGCCGTGTCGACGGTGTCGACCCCCCGCCTCCGGCTCTGGGACTGGCTCTGACTCTGACCCTGGTTCTGGCTCCGGTTCTGGCTCTGGGACGGGGCGTGAGCGCGGTGCTGTGGAGGGGCGGCCGCGTCACCGCCCTGGTCCATCGCCGCCGCCGGGTCCGGTGGATTGTCGGCGAGGCTCTGGGTGGCCTGGGCCATCTGCTGGAGCAACTGCTGGGCCCGGGGCTGGAGCTGCTGCTCCTTGGCCTGGAGCTCCTTGGCCTTCGCCTCCTGGGCCTTGGCGGCGGCGCTGAGCTGGGACTGCCTGGAACTGAGCTTGGACTCCTCCTGCCCGAGCTGGGACTGCTCGTTCTCCAGGCTGCCCTTCTCGGCCTGGAGCTGCGCCTGTTCGGTCCTCAGTTCGCTCGCCTCGGCGTCGTACGCGCTGGACGCGGCGGCCTGCGCGGGCAGTTCGAAGGTGTGCGGCTTGTTGTTGTGGGCATCGATCCTGGAGGCCAGGGCCGCCGCGCGCGTCCCGAAGCTGCCGGCCTTCTGCTTCGCGGCGGCGGCCTTGCTCTCGAACGCCGCGGTGTCGTTGCGCAGGGCTGCGGCATCCTTGGTGATCTGTTCCGCCTCGGCGACCACGGCCTTCTCCTGCTGCGCGATCTCCGCCTCCTGCCGGTTGAAGTCCTCGACCTCCCGGATGAGCTGCGCCGAGGCGGCCGCGACGTCCCCGGACGGGACCAGGAGGGCGACGCCGCCCGACTGGGCCAGGACGGCCGCAGCGCCGGTGGCCGCGAACGCGGGCGCTCCCGCGCCGACGACCGGCACCAGCACGGCCGCCAGCGCCAGGAGAACGAATCGCCGTACGGTCGTCCGTACGGTCATCCGCACAGTCGTCCGTACGGTTCGCCGGCCGCGAGCGGCCGGGCCGTACGGGGACGCGGTCATCCGCTCACCTTCTCGGTGAGCTCGTCGGCGAGCTTCGCGGTGGTCGGCTGGCCGTCGCCCGCCTGGCAGACGGCGACCTGGACCAGACTCGTGCCCTTCACCCGCGCCTGGTGGTGGCAGGCCCACTGCGCGCCGCCGTCCTGTGCGCCGTCCTGCGCCGCCGTCCACGCCACGGCGACCTCGGTGGGAGGGTGGGCCGTGTAGGCCCACTTCGCGGTACGACCTGCCTGGTCGGTGACCGTCGAGGACGGGCACTTGGTGAGACCGTCGGTGAGCGCCTGGAAGGCCGCGCCGGTCTTCTCGCTGTCCGGGAACACGCCGATGACCTGGTTCACGGTGTAGGCGCCCGTGGCCCCCGCGTCCTGGTAGGTCGCCGACAGGAACGCGGTCCACGCCTGGCCGTAGACCGACTGGGTCGTCGGTCCCGCCGCGACGGCGCATTCCGACGGCGACACGGCGAGCGGGGCGTGCGGACGGTTCGACTGCGGGCCGGCGACCAGCGTCGTCCCGGCCAGCCGACTGACGCTGTCAGGGCTCACGAGGTCCGCTTGGACCGTACCCGCGGCCACGTGCGGCGGCAGGCTCGTCGGCTGCTGCGGCCAGAGCCACCACCCGACGCCGGCCAGGACGAGGCAGGGCACGACCGCGGCCACGATCAGCTGCCAGTGGCGCGGTACCCGAGCGAGCCGGGGTCTGCCCGGGCCTGCCGTCGGCGCGTGCTGCGGAACCGGCGGCTGCGGCTGCGACTGCGACTGCGACTGCGGCGACGGCGACGGCGCCGCGCCGGATGCCGAAGGCGGCCCAGCAGGACGGGCCCCAGCGCCTGCCGGGCCACCACCGCCCGGGCCCGTCGGCGGCGAAATGATGTAGTCGGCGTCTTCGGCCACGCTGATCTCCCCCACGACACGCCGCCATCCGGGCGACTCAGGTTGCGTTCTGTAAACGAAGCCGGTACATACCGTCACTCATCCGACGCGGCGGGGCAAGACCTTCCGGTCGGATTTGAGGACCGTCTGAGCATTTCGCCGAAATCGAGAACTGCCAGCCGGGACCCCGAAGTTGGATCACCCGTGTCGTGCCGCGCAGAGCCGAAGGATCGGAGCTCCCAGGGGCTGCCGGTGGGTGGTGCGCTGTCGGCGGCGGCCGTGGACATCATTCGTCGGGCAGGGTGAGTGCCAGTCTGCCGAATCCTCGACGGCCTCGGACACGCCGCGCGCTGACGGGCCGCCGGCTTCCCCGCGACGGTCGTCCCCGTTGTCATCGGCTGTCTGTCAAGGTCAGGGCCTCTGTCACGCCCATGCCCCACCGCCCTTGTTTCGTAGGTGAGTTGAAGCAATTTGACGATCAGTCAGACAAAATCTAACGTCGACCCCGTACCGATCGTCGCTCACTCGTTCGATGGCCCGGAGGGGTTTTCGCATGCCTCCTTACGAACAGACTCCTGTCGGCATATCAGGAATTTCCGAGAATCAACCGAAAACCTCCTACAAGGCGAGTGTTGACTCAGTCTCCCCTCCGGCCCGGCGGACCGGACTGGCGGATCAGGGGCAGTGCTTCCTCGGCGTCAGTCTGGAGAACGGCAATTTCGCTCCGGGCAAGATCGCCGCGATGCTCCGCTGGATAGCCAGGCGGTTCCCCCGCTGCACGGTGCTGGTCGGGGACAGCATCCACCGGATCACCCTGGCGTCCACCCGGGGCCTGCCGGAGGACGAGGCGCTCTCCCGGGCGCTGGCCCTGGGCGACCGCTTCATCGCCGACACCCGGGCCCTGTTCGCGGCCGAACGCGAGCAGACCGAATTCACGTTCCTGCGCTGCTCCGAAGTACAGCGGTGGGATTCCTACGCAAAGCACCATCGAAGCCTCACCGACTACCACCGGGCCGACCGGAACTTCCGGGAGTCCGTGGACGCGTTCGGGCGGAGCTTCCACACCAGGCATTCCGGCCAACTTGCCGAGGCCGACCTGGAGAGGCGGGTCGAAATGTCCGCACAGTACTTTCTGGAGGAGTCCGCAATATTCGCGTGTCTTGTCCAGGAAGGCCTTTCTGTCATGGTCTACCCCGGTTCGTTCGGAACCCTTTCGGAGGTCACCGACGGGAGGCACCCGGACGCCCCGGAGGAACTGCGTCGGCTGACCGTCGTCTCGCTCGATCTGCGGAGGCGTTGACGGCCGTCCCTCGCCCCACCGAGCGCTCTGCCGGACCGCCGGACCGCCGGACCAGCAGGTCCAAGCTCGGGTGCCGCGTCAGCATGACCGGTGGTCAATGGTCGTTTCTTAAGGACTTCTTAGGAGTCCTCCGTATCACTGTGTCATGCACACCGGTACTCATACGTCATCCCTTGCGGGCCCCGCCCGCCGGCACGTTCCGCGCGCCGTTCTCGTCCTCGCCATGGCCACCGCGCTGGTGTCCGCAACCGTGGCGAGCGCCACCGGCAGCTCCGCCTCGCCGATGCGGGTGCGGGTCCATGACGGGCGCGTCGACGTGCCGGTACGCGGCGGCACCGCCACCATCGACGCGGCCACGCTGCGGGCCGAGGCCCGGACCGAGGACGGGCGGGTGGTCCTGCTGTCCGCTCCGGCAGCCCAGGGACTGGGCAGGGCGAGCGCCCCGGTCAGGACGGCGAGCGGCGCCGCCTGGTCGTATCCGGAGAAGGGCCTGCGGGCCGAAGTCCGCGCCGATCACGGCCGGTTGCTGGTCACCCTCACCGGGACCGCCCTCACCGGGAGCGGTGGCGACACCTCGGTGCGGTGGCCGGTGACCGCCACCGATCCGGCCGCCGCCGAGGTCCAGCTCCCGCGCGGCGAGGGGCTGTCCGTTCCCGTCGACGACCCGTTCTGGAACTCCTCCGACGGGGCGCTGGTCGGCGAGGAGCAGGAGCTGAGCTCGCAGCTGTCCATGCCGATGTGGGGCTACACGCTCCGCTCCGGCCGGGCCGGCGTCAGCTACATCGTCCCCACCGACATCGGCACGTCGCTGACGTTCGCCTCCCAGGACGGGCGGCTGCGGGCCACGGCCGAGCACGGATTCTCCGCCGGGAACGGCACCGGCGCGTACACCGTGGCCTTCTCCCTCACCGACGGCTCCCCGGTGGCCCCGGCCGTGGACTACCGCAACTGGCTTTCGGAGCACGGGCAGTTGGGCAGCCTGAGCGAGAAGATCAAGCAGAACCCGCAGACCGCGAAGCTGCTCGGCGCCTTCCACGCCTACGCCTGGGGCGGCGCCCGCCGGCCCGCCTACCTCGACCGGCTCAAGGAACTGGGCGTCTCCCGGCTCTGGCTCGGCTACGACTCCGACGACTCCCCGATGACGGGCGAGGACGTCAAGGCCGCCGAGGCCGCCGGCTACCTGGTCGGGCCGTACGACTCCTTCGCCAACGGCCAGCAGAAGACGGACGACTCGTCCCCCAACTCCGTCTGGCCGGACGACGTCTACCCCCGGTTCTGCGTCCTCAGGGCCGACGGAACGCCGCAACCCGGCTTCCACAAGAAGGGCTGCTACCTCAGCTCGCAGGCGTTCGAGCAGGCCGAGCCGCAGCAGCACTACCTCGCGGACCGCACCCGCTCGCTGGTCGCCAACGGGGCCGACAGCTACTTCCTCGACGTGGACGCGGCGGGCGAGCTCTTCCAGGACTTCGACCCCGGCCACGCGATGACCATGGACGAGGACCGCGCCAACCGGCTCGCCCGGATGCGGCGCCTGACGGACGGCTCGTACGACGCGTCCACGGGCCGGCCCGCCCCGCTGGTCCTGGGCTCGGAGTCCGCCGGCTCCTGGGCCAACCAGGTGCTGGCCTTCGACCACGGCTCGGGCACCCCGGTGGACGGGCGGCTGTGGGCGATGGAGTCCGGGCACTTCGACAACGGGCCGCAGGACCCCAAGGACGACGGCGCCTGGGGCGGCTACGCCCCGGAACAGGCCGCCGCCACCTTCTTCAAGCCGGTGCGCACCACGGACTTCAAGCCCGAGCACCAGGCCCGGGTGGCCGCCGCCCTGAAGGCGATGTACGACCCGCGGTACCGGGTGCCGCTGTACGAGACGGCGCTGCACGGTTCGCTGGTCAACGTCGAACGCTGGGAACTGCCCTTCAGCAAGCTGCCGGAGCAGAAGACCACGCGTGCGCTGCTGGCGATGCTCGACAACACCCCGCTCAACTTCGTGCTCAGCGACAAGGACCCGCACGACGGGCAGAACCTTCGGGAACTGGCCGCCCTGCAGCAGTACTTCGCGCCGCTGCACCAGGCGGCCGGCGCCCAGCAGCTGACCTCCTTCCGTTGGCTGACCGGCGACCACCTGGTGCAGCGGACCGTCTTCGGCGACGGCACGCTGACCGTCACCGCCAACTTCGGCACCACCGTCCACGACGGCCTGCCGGGCGGCTGCGTGGACGCCACCGTGCGCGGACGCCCTGGCACCCAGCGGCTCTGCCCGGCTGACGTGGTCTCCTGACGACCGGGGCTGACGAGCCGGCCAGCTGACGACCTGAGGACCTGACTGCCTGACTGCCTGACGAGCCGGCGGGACGGGCACCCCCGCCCGTCCCGCCCGTCCCGCCTGGCCCCGCCGCCCCGCCGCCCCGCCTGGCCCCGCCGCCCCGCCGTCCCGCCGCCGGTGTCGGTGCCGGGCGGACGCGGCGTGGTGGGTTAGCCTGCGCTGTGGGCCGGGTGCGCGGGGGCGACCACGGGGTGCGTACGGACCGGCCGACGAACGACTATGGGGGGTTTCACATGTCCAGGATCATCACTGCCGCCATGCCCGCGCACGGGCACACCGCGCCGATGCTGGCGATCACCGCCGACCTGGTGGCGCGCGGGCACGAGGTGGTCTTCCTCGGCGGGGCGCGGTTCGCCGGGGCCGCCGAGGAGACCGGGGCGCGCTTCGTCGCCCTGCCGCCGGAGGCGGATTTCGACGACCGCCGGATCAACGACTCCTTCCCGGGGCGGGCCGAACTGCCGCCCGGGCCACAGCGGTTGGCCTTCGACGCCCGGAACATCTTCATCGACCCGGTGCCCGCGCAGTACCGGGCGCTGCGCGCGTTGCTGGCGGAGTTCCCGGCCACGGTCGTGCTCGGTGACTGCTTCTTCCACGGCGCGGTGGCTCTGGCGCTGGCCCATCCGCGCGGCGAGCGGCCGGCCGTGGTGGGCATCGGGGTGTCCCCGCCGATGCTGCAGAGTGTCGACACCGCGCCCTTCGGGCTTGCGCTGGCGCCCCAGGCGGGACCGGAGGGGCTGGCCCGCAACCGGGAGTTGAACGCCGAGGCGGCGCTGCGCGGTGAGCCGCTGCGGCAGTACGCGGCCGAGGTCTTCGCCGGGGTCGGGGCCGAACTGCCGCCGGGGCCACGGGCGAACGCCGCCGTCACCGGGCCCGACCACTACCTGCAGCTGACCGTCCCGGGGTTCGAGTACCCGCGCAGCGACGCGCCGGCCTCGCTGCGCTACATCGGCGCGCTGGCGCCGCAGAACCGGAACGAGGTGGAACTGCCGCAGTGGTGGCCGGAGTTGGCCTCCGACCGCCCGGTCGTGGTGGTCACCCAGGGCACCCTGGCCAATGACGACCTGACCGAGCTGCTGGTCCCCGCGGTGCGGGCGCTGGCCGACCGCCCCGACCTGCTGGTGGTTGCGGCCACGGTCCGCCCGGACGGGCCCGAGCTGCTGGCGCAGGCGCTCGGCGGCCTGCCGGACAACGTGCGGGCCGCCGGCTACCTGCCGTTCGACCGGCTCCTGCCGCACGCCGACGTGTTGATCAGCAACGGCGGCTACGGCGGTGTCCACACCGCGCTGGCCTTCGGGGTGCCGCTGGTGGTCGCGGGCGGCAGCGAGGACAAGCCCGAGGTGGCCGCCCGGGTGGCCTGGCGCGGTGTGGGCATCGACCTGCGCACCGGGCGCCCGGGCGAGCCGGAGCTGCGCGAGGCCGTCGACCTGGTCCTGGCCGACCCGGCCTACCGCGCCAACGCCGCCGACCTGGCCGCCGAACTCGCGGCCCACCAGCCGCTGACGGCGATCGCCGAACTGGTGGACTCGCTCGGCTGACCGCCGCGGGGCGCCGCCGGGTGCTCGGGAGGACCGACCGGCGGGATCTGCCGACACGCCGTCACCTCGCGCGACCGGCCTCCTGCCCCACCCGGCCGCACGGACCGGTCTCCTACCCCACCCGGCCGCACGGGTTGGACTCGGCTTGTCGTCTTATCGCTCGCTGGGCCGATTCCATCTCCGAAAGGAACGGGCTCGTCCGGAAAGGGGTCCGATGGGGCGGGGAGCGGTTGAAGTAATTTGATGATGCGTCAATTGACTTCCCCCGCTGGCAATTTGCGCGACGCGGTCCAGGGTATTGCCTTCCCGGCATGCGCTAACCTCGTCCTGGCGTGATCACATGCCGATCTCGAATTGGGGGGAATCACATGGCAATCGGACGACGGCAACTCCTCGCCTCCGTCGCGCTCACCGCCCTCGCCGCGCCCGTCCTGGCCAAGGGGACCGCGACCCGCGCGGCCGCGGCCGTGGGGGCGGCCCCGGCCGCCCCCTCCGGGCCGCTGTTCATGCAGGTCGTCGCGCACGAGGACGACGACATCCTGTTCATGAACCCGGACCTGTCCAACGCGCTCGCCATCGGCACCCCGTCCGTCACGGTGTTCGTCACCGCGGGCAACGCGACCGGCGACCCGTGCGCCACGTCCTGCTGGGACACGGCCGGCGAGCCGCTGCGCACCTGGAACCGGCAGATGGGCGCCATCAACGCCTACTCCCGGATGACCGGGGTCGGCGACACCGACCCGGCGACCGACGAGGTCGGGCACTGGACGGCCGAGGCGTGGACGGTCGCGGGCAAGCAGGTCGAACGGTACGTCCTCAAGGGCCGCCCGGTGCACCTGATCTTCCTCAACCTGCACGACGCCGGGCTCGGCGCAGTCCTGGCCGGCGGCACCGACACCACGGTCGTCCCGGTCGGCAGCCCGCTGTCCGGGCCGTCGACCTACACGGCGGCGGACGTCGTCGAGGTGCTGCGGCAGCTGATGGTGACGTACCAGCCGACCGTGCTCCGGGCCCAGGACGAACTCCCGGACAGCCGCTACTCGGGCGACCACTCGGACCACGTCTCCGCCGCGAAGTTCGCCGGCCAGGCGGCCCTGCTGTACGGCGGCCCGCTGATCCAGGTGAACTACCGGGACTACAACATCAGCGACTCCCCGGTGAACCTCGACCCGGCGACGACCGGCGCCAAGGGCGTGTTCGTCTCCGAGTACGCCAGCCACGACCACTCGGGGAACTACTCCGACGCCTGGTTCTCCCGGATGTACTACCGCTGGTCGCGGGGCACCTCCTGGGCCGGGCTGAACCAGGACGGCCGGCCTCAGGTCTTCGTCGTCCGGGCCGGCGTCCTCTACACCTACTGGCGCCAGGCGGACGGCAGTTGGGGCGGTCCGGTGCGGATGGCCGACCCGGGCGGGCGACTGGCGCCGGGCATCGCGGTCGGGACCAACGCCGACGGCCGGCTGGAGGTTTTCGCCCGCCGCCTGACCGATCACCACATCATCTCCCTGCCCCAGGGTGCGCCCAACGGCTGGTGGTGGAACAGCTGGGCCGACCACGGCAACCCCAACACCGGACTCGGCAACGAGGACCAGGTCGGCGTGCCCGTGGTGGCCGGTAACCAGGACGGGCGGCTGGAACTGTTCGTCAAGAACGGCGGGGGCGGTCTCAGCAGCATCTGGCAGACCACCTCGGGCGGGGTGTGGACGGGCACGTGGACGGACCTGGGCGGCACCGACCTCCAGGACCCGGTCACCGCGATCCGCAACGGCGTCGGGGCGATCGAGGTGTTCGCCAGCACCCGCACCGGAATCCTCGGCTGGTGGCAGGGCGCCCCGAACGGAGCCTTCGGCGGCCCGGGCCCGATTCCGGGCGCCCGTCCGGCCAGCCCGCCCAAGGCCGCGCTCGACCAGGACGGCCGCATCGAACTCGCCTACCGCGAGGCCGGCACCGGCGCGATGCTGGTCAGCTACCAGACCCGGCCCGGCGGCGAGTGGAGCCAGTCCCCGGCCCCCCTCGGCGGAGACGGGGGAGTGGGCGAGCCGGCGGCGGCCACCGTCGGCGGACGGGTCGTCCTGTTCGAGCGCAACCGCGGCGGCGGCGTGAGCACCACCGCCCAGACCGCCCCGAACTCCGGCTACGGCACCTGGCAGGACCTCGGCGGCACCGTCCTCGACTACCCGGCCGCACTCGTCGACGGCGGCGGCGTCCTCCACGTGTTCGCGATCGGTTCGGACGGCCGCGTCTACTACCGCGCGGGCACGACGCCCACCACCTTCGGCGGCTGGCAGGGCCTGCCGCTCTGACCGTCCCGCCCGGCGGCCGGTCGGGGGCTCTCCCGGCCGGCTGCCGGGCCGTGCGCCGCCGGGCCCGGGCCGTCGCCTCTGCCCGTGGCGAATCTGCGGCGGGCAGAGAAAACGCATCCGGAGGTCTCCCGGGGTCAAGAGTGGAGTCGAGGGCAAGCCCGCCTCAACACCTCGACTCGACACTTCGACACCTCGGCATCTCGACAAGGAGACCGGATGACTCCCCTCACCACGCTCGCGCCCCGCGCGGAGGAGGGCGGCACGCCGCCCAGCCGCTTCGACGACCACCTCGCGGCGCAGTTGCTCGCCCAGCGGATCGTCCTCCTCGGCACCCAGGTCGACGACGTGTCGGCCAACCGGGTGTGCGCGCAGCTGCTCCTGCTGTCGGCGGAGGACCCGCGCACCGACATCAGCCTGTACGTCAACAGCCCCGGCGGGTCGGTCACCGCGGGGCTCGCCATCTACGACACCATGCGGCTCATCCCGAACGACGTCTCGACGCTGGTGATGGGGTTCGCCGCCAGCATGGGCCAGTTCCTGGTCACCGTGGGGGCGCCCGGCAAGCGGTTCGCGCTGCCGAACGCGCGGATCATGATGCACCAGCCCTCGGCGGGCATCGGCGGCACCGCCGCCGACATCGAGATCCAGGCGGAGAACCTCCAGTTCACCAAGAAGGCCATCGAGCGGATCACCGCCGAGCACACCGGGCAGAGCGAGGAGACGATCGCGCGGGACGGCGACCGGGACCGCTGGTTCACGGCCGAGCAGGCCAGGGAGTACGGGATCGTGGACCGGGTGGTGGAGTCGGTCGCCGACATCCGCCCGGCCGCGTCGCGCCGACGGATGGGGCTGTGACATGGGGTCGTACACGGTTCCCTACGTCATCGAGCGGACCGCGCAGGGCGAGCGCTCCTACGACGTCTTCAGCCGGCTGCTGAACGAGCGGATCATCTTCCTCGGCACCGAGATCGACGACGGGGTCGCCAACGTGGTCATCGCGCAGCTCCTGCACCTGGAGTCGGAGAGCCCGGAACGCGAGATCTCGATCTACCTCAACTCGCCCGGTGGATCGTTCACTTCGCTGATGGCGATCTACGACACGATGACGTTCGTGCAGGCGCCGATCTCCACGTTCTGCGTCGGTCAGGCGGCGTCGACGGCGGCGGTGCTGCTGGCCGGCGGAGACCCCGGGCGGCGGTTCGTGCTCCAGCACGCGCGGGTGCTGCTCGGCCAGCCGGCCAGCGGCGGCCGGCAGGGGACGGTGTCCGACCTCAGCCTCGCGGCGAAGGAGATGGTCCGCACCCGCTCGCAGGTGGAGGAGGTGTTGTCCCGGCACACGCACCACGACGTGGCGACGTTGCGCGCGGACATGGACCGGGACAAGGTGTTCACCGCCGAGGAGGCCGTCGCCTACGGGCTCGCCGACGAGGTGCTGAGCCGACGGCTCGCGTTCGGCTGACTCCGCGCGGGCGTGGCCGGTACGGCGGGGCGCGCCACCGTCGTACCGGCCGTCGGTCGGGGCAGGTCCGATCAGGCGGCGAGGCAGAGCCCGTCGTACTGCGCCGTGGGCGACGTGCGGCTCCGGTCCAACCGGCTTCGGCCTACCGCGCCCAGGCCCACCTGGCTCCGGGTGTGCCGGGTCAGTTCGTCCTGCGCGAGCGAGAGCAGGTCGGCGAGGCCGAACCCGAGGGCCCGGGCGGCGGCCGCGAGGACCTCGGAGGAGGCCTCCTTGCGCCCGCGCTCCAGCTCCGACAGGTACGGGATCGAGATCCGGGCCGCCTCCGCCACGTCCTTCAACGTCCTTTCCTGGGCGAGCCGTTCGCGGCGCAACGCGTCGCCGACGAGGTCGCGCCACAGGGGTTCCCTCGGCGCGGGCGCGGGCGCCGGTGACGCTCCCGCCGGCCGCTGCGGGGCGCGGGTCGCCCCGCCGGAACCGGGCGACGAGGTGTGCGGGCGCAGGGGGATGACGCGGGCTTCGTTCGGCGCATGAGTGCTCACCCCTCCAGCCTAGGGATCCGGGGCACCAGGGGAAGGGAGTGGCGTTCTGCCCTGGGTGAAGCCGTACGGGCCGCCCGGCCGGGCCCGTGGCCGTCGAACTCGCCACGGGCCCGGCCTGGTTCCACTACGCGTGCCGCGCCCCGCGCCGGCGCGCGACCACGACCAGCACGCCGCCCGCACCCAGCAGCGCCGCCGCACCGGTCACGCCGAGCGGCAGCACGCTGCCGGCCCCGGTGGTCGGCAGCGCGCCGCCGGGCCGCTCATCGGGCCGGGACGGCCAGGCGCTCGGCGACGGCGGCGACGGCGGCGACAAGGACGCCACCGCCGCCACCGAGGACGACGGGCTCGGTGCCGGGGTCGGTGCCGGGGTCGGGGTCGAGACCGCATCCGGCGACGACGGGGCCGCGCCCGAACCGGCCGACGGGAGCAGCCGGTTGACGACCGTCACCGTGATCCCGTCGTCCAGGGTCTCGCAGGTGAGCACCAGCGGCCCGAAGACCGTGACGGCCGGCGCCGCGTAGCCGTCGGGCGGGCTCACCTCCACCCAGTAGTACGTCCCCGGTCCGACGACGATCCGGCAGATGCCGTCCGCCCCGGTGGTGCAGGGATCGCCGACCGGCGAGTCCTGGTGCCCGCCGGCGGTCTGCGGCCAGCTGGGCCCGCCGTTCCAGCGCCACAGCTGGAACGTCGCCCCGGCCAGCGGCCTGCCGTCCTGGTCGTGCTTGACCAGCGTCAGCGCGCCCTCCTGCGGCCGGAAGCCGAAGTCGAAGGTGTGGTCGTCCTGGCCCGGCCCGCCGGTGGTCAGTTCCCGCTCGGCGTACGTTCCGCCCGGCGGGACGACGCCCTTGGAGTTGATGAACGGGTTGTCGCCGACGTCGTGCCGGGTGGGCACCCACTGGTACAGCGGGCCACCCTCGGCGAAGTCGGCGGGGTTGTCCAGCCGGATCGTGTACTTGGTGTGCGGCTTGAGCCCGCCGTCCACGTTCGAGTCGTCGAAGTAGTACTCGCCGCGCGCCGTCGTCCGCGCCGTGCCGACGAGCTTCCCCGGCCCGTCGTACAGGTGGACGGTGGCGCCCTCTACCGGGCGCTGGCCCGGCTTCTGGATGCCCTTGTGCTCGGCGTCGTACCAGACCCGGTTACCGATCTGCAGCGGCGCCTGGTCGCAGAGCACCTCCAGGTCCCCCATCGAGGCGCCCTTGCCGAACGGCGCGGGCACGTTCGCCGGGTTGAGCCGCAGGCCGAACGCCGGGTCCTGCCTGCCGTCGCGCTGGACGAACGACGTGCCGTAGCCGAAGGCCGTGCTGTTGGGGTCGAACCCGGAGGTCCCGATGGTGTTCTCGACCTTGGACAGCGCCATCCCGGCGTAGGCCGCGTTGTGGTGGACGCCCATCCGGCTGGTGTCGAAGAAGCGGGCGCCCCGGGGCGAGAGCCCGCAGCCGGTGTTGGCGTCCAGCACGTAGGTGCCGCCGCTCAGGCAGGCCTTGTTCAGGTCACCGCCCGACAGCACCTCGCCCACCGCCGCGCCCGACCCCGACTGGCCCGTCGCCCGGTCGGCCATGCGGTCGCGGAAGGCCAGCAGCATCGAGCCGTCCGTCTCGAATCCGACCTCGCCCAGCTCCGGCTCCGGCTGCGCGCGGAAACCGGCGCAGGTCTGGCCGTTCTGCGTGGTCGGGTAGGTGTTCGTCCACGGGAACCAGCCCGCGCCGTCGCACGGGCCCGATCCGACGGTCGACTGGCGCGGGTAGTCCAGCGGCTGGTCCAGCACGGCCGCGCGGAACCGGCCGGTGGCCAGGTCGAAGGGCAGCACGACCGCCCGCAGGTCCGAGGCCTTGCCCGTCGACTCGCCCGAGCAGACCCCGCCGAGGTAGCCGACGCCGTCCTGGAGGCCCAGGCCGAACGGCCGCCAGTCCCCGGCCGAGGCGCAGCCCGGGTCCGGGACCGGGTAGACGCCCCTCGGCTGCGCGGCCGTCGGCGCGGTCGCGTCGTAGCGGTACAGCGTGCGGGTGTTGAGGTTGACGACGAACAGGTCCCTGCCGTCGTTCGTCACCTTGAGGCCGCCGAGGCTCTCCTTGCCCGGCGCGACGAGGAACGCGTCGTCCGTCCCCGGTCCGTGCGCCGTGCTGCCGGCGTCCGGGACGGTGGTGAACAGCGTGGTCCGCCCCTGCGCCGGGTCGGTCACGTAGATGCCGCCGGCGCCGCCGGGGCCGTAGTCCGTGGTGCGCTTGGCCGCCGCCGAGGAGAAGATCCGCCGGTCGGCCTTGTTCCACGCGATGCCGTAGAGCGTGCCCGTCTGCGCGTCGGTGGCGAGGTTCGTGACGTTGACGTCCACGCCGTCCTGGCCGCGCGCGCGGTACGGGAACGACACCAGCGTGCGCTGCGCGCCGCCTCCCCAGGTGGTGTTCTGGCAGGTCGTCACCAGCGGCGCGTTCTGCTGGCAGTAGTCCCCCGGGTACCACAGCCCGGTGGTGTACGAGACGTTCTTGCCGTCGGAGAGGTCGACGAACTCCTCGTTGGAGCTCAGCTGGTTCGGCGCGCCGTCCAGCCCCTGCCGCGAGGCGAACGCCGGGAACAGCACGCCCGGCTTCGGATTCACCACCTGCACCCGGTACGTGCCGCCGTGCTCCCGGCTCCGCGGCGGCGCCAGCGTCACCGTCCCGTCGGCCCCGGTGGTGCCCTCGACGTGGGCCCGCGCCTCGCCGGTGAGCGTCACCTTCACGCCCGCCAGCCCCGGCTCCAGCGCGGGCGTCCACACCCCGGAGGAGTCCACGGCCCGGATCACCCGGACCGTCACCGTCCCGTCCTCCGTCTGCGAGAACGCCGCCGGCGCCGTCAGCGCCCCGCCGCCGCACAGCGCGGCGGCGAGCACCGCGGCCCGCGCGACGCCCTTCCTTCTCCTTCTCGTCCCCACCTGATCCCCACTCTCATGGTCGGCGGACATCTGCCCGATCCGGACAGGACCCCCAGGAGAGCGACAACCGGTCGTCCACGTCCTGGTTTCGGGGCGCATTCACTGGTGTGTGTGACAGGTGAAGGGCCGGAAATCGCATCAAGTTCGGATACGACCGCACAAGTTCGCATACCGCAGGAGAAATCCCGATGCCCGGAGCGTCCGGACCCCCGCGGCGGAGCGGATCCGCAACTCCCCGCAGTCCCGCCCGACGGCGTCGACCACAACGCCCTTTACCACAACGCCGCCCCTGCCACGCCGCCGTTCCGGTGCCCGGACGCCGTCCTGCCCGGGGGGCCTTTAGGCCTGAAAGCCGCTATCCGAAGCCGGTGATCAAACCGTAGGAATGGCTCCACGGCCTGATCGGCCACCCACCCGTGATCAGAAGGAGCTTTCGCCCATGATCCGTCTTCGCACCTGTATGGCCATCGCCGGCGCCGCGGCGACGTTCGCCCTGACCGCCGCGCCCGCCCAGGCCGCCCCGGGCGACGTCACGACCTCGTGCGGAAGCGTTCTCACCCCGGCCGGCTACGTCGACGTGAGCTGGGGCTACAGCAGCAGTTGCGGCACGCAGAGCTTCAGCCCGAACATCAAGCAGATGAAGCAGCTCACCGGACTGCCCGTCGGCACCGTGGTCCAGGCCTGCTCCACCACCTACCCGCCGGCGGGCTGGGTCCAGACCGGCTCGTACTACACCAGCAGCTGCGTCGCCTGGTCGAACCCGAGCCTCAACAACAACGCCTGGCAGCTGAAGCGCGTCTCCTGACCGGGCGACTCCGCTGGGCCGGCACACCCGGGGCGCTCCCTCAGGAGCGGGGTGCCCTGCCGTCCGGGCCGCCGTCCGGGAGGTGGTCCCGGACGGCGGTGTAGGCGGGGCGCGGACGGCGGCCCGAAGCCCGACCGCCGCCGAGCGGCCAGGACCGGGCACCGGCATCCGGCACCCGGCGCCCTCGGTGGATCAGCTTTCGGACAGCTGCTCGCGCAGCACCGTGCGCAGGGTGACGGGATCGCGGCCGAGCAGGTCGGCCAGGGTGGGGTCGGTGGCGGCGAACTCGCCGGCGCGGCTGGCGGCGAAGATGCCGAGCAACCGGTCGGCGGTTTCCGCGGGGACGCCTTGGCCCGTCAGCTGCGTGCGGAACTGGTCGTCGGGGGCGGTGGTCCGCGTGACGGTGCGGCCGGTGAGCTCGGTGGTGATGGCGGCGATGTCGTCGAAGGTGAGCGCCTGTCGGCCCGTGAGCGGCGGCGTGGGGCCGTCGAAGCGGCCTTCGTCGGCCAGGATGGCGGCGGCTGCGTCCGCGAGGTCGGCGTGCGCGGTCCAGGCGACCGGCCCGTCCGCGGGGAGCGCGAGCCGGCCGGACTGTGCCGCGTTGCCGAGGAAGTGCGCCGCGCTGGTGGCGTGGAAGCCGTTGCGCAGCGAGGTGAACGGCACGCCGCAGGTGCGCAGGGCCTCCTCGGTGGCGGCGTGGTCGCGGCAGGCCTGGAAGCGCGACGTCGCGCCGGCCCCCATCTGGCTGGTGTAGAGGATGCGACGGGCGCCCGCCGTGACGGCCGCTTCGATCGCGGTGCGGTGCTGCCTGACGCACTCCTCGCCCATCTTGTCGACGGAGACGACGAGGACCTGCGCGGCGTCCTCGAAGGCGTGCGCGAGGCCGGCGGCGTCGGTGAAGTTGCCCTGGCGCACCCGTACCCCTTGGTCGGCGAAGTCCTGCGCCTTCTGCGGGTCGCGGACGCTGACGCCGATGCGTGCCGCCGGTACGCGCGTCAGCAGCCTCTCGACGATCTGACGCCCCAGCTGTCCGGTGGCTCCGGTCACGATGATCATGATGTGCTCCCGTGTCGCGACGAGGTGGTTCCAGTGGAAACACTTTAAAGGTATCACTGATAATAACGATGGAACCAGTGGTGCGGTATCGTTGATTCATGCCATCGCCTTCACGCGACAGGGACGGCGCCACCGCCACCGCGTCCACCATTGAGTCCGCCCCCGCCTCCCCGGGCCGGGAGCAGACCAGGCAGCGGGTCATCGAGGCCGCCATCGGACTGCTGACGCGCGGGGGCCGCGACGCGGTCACCACCCGCGCGGTCGCCGATGCGGCGGGCCTGCAGCCGCCGGCCATCTACCGGCTGTTCGGCGACAAGGACGGGCTGCTCGACGCCGTGGCCGAGCACGGTTTCGCCGCGTTCCTCGCCACCAAGCACGTCGACCCCGACCCCCGGGACCCGATCGAGGACCTGAGAGCCGGCTGGGACGTCGCGGTCGAGTTCGGTCTGGCCAACCCCGCGCTGTACACGCTGATGTACACCGAACCCACCGGGACCACCTCGGCCGCCTTCAAGGCCGGCATGGAGATCCTGATGGGCCGCATCCGACGCCTCGCCGTCGGCGGCTGGCTCCGCGTCGACGAGGAACTCGCGGCCCAGATCATCCACGCCACGGCGCGCGGCGCCGTGCTCACCTGGCTGTCCCTGCCCCGGGACCGGCGCGACCCGGCCCTGTTGACCACCCTTCGGGAGTGCATGGTCGCCGCCGTCACCAACCGGCAGCCGGCCGTGAACGAGCCGGGCCCGGCCGGCGCAGCCCGCGCCCTGCGCGCCGCACTGCCCGAACAGACGACGCTCAGCGGCGCCGAGCAGCATCTGCTGGGGGAGTGGCTGAACCGCCTCGCCGCCGACGGCTGACCACCGGCGGCTGGACCGGGCAACGCTACCCCGGCCCCGGTGTCAACTGATGGTGCACCACGTCTCGGACCGTCGCGAGCTGCCCTGGTGGACGGCGACGGAACGAGCAGCCCGTGGCCCCGAGCGCTCGGGACCGGCTCAACCGCACAGGTGGTTCAGCAGCGCGTCGTCCGCCGGATAGGGGCGCTCGACGGGAAGGAGCTGCCGGGCGGCATCCAGAGCCCCGTCCCTCACCTGGGCCTGGACCGTGTGCGCGAGTGCGGTGACGTCGTCGATCGAGACGATCCACTGCTCCGCGTAGCGCTCGGCGGCCTCGCCGGCGAGGCCGAGTTGGAGGGAGCGGTGGGGGAGCGGCTGTAGGTGCAGATCGCGTTCGGGATCCCACTGCACCCGGGCCGGGGCCCGCTTCAGCTGGCGCTTCCAGGTGGCGCGGTCGGGGTGCAGCCCGTGTTCGTAGTGGGCCAGGCAGGCGTTCGCCAGGGCCCATTCGAAGCCCTCGCGGGTGATCTCGACCGCGAGGACGGTCTCCTGGCCCTCCTTGCCCGCCCATCCGCAGCGGTACATCATCCACAGGAACGACGGTTTGATCCACGTCATTCGGTCCCTCTTCCAGGCAGCCGGGAAGAGGCCGTCCTGTGCGGCGGGCAGGCCGATCTCCGGAGGGTACGCCTGGTAGACGGTCACCGTGGTGGCCGTGTGGAGGGCGCGGATCCGATGCTTGGGTTCTGACACGGTGACCAGGCTCGGGGTTCGGCGCGCAGCGCGCCATCGAATTACCGGGCCGGAGGGGGCTGGTGCGGCGCTCGGCGGTCGCTGCGGCACCTGCGGTGAGCGCGTGGTGGAGGTGTTCCCGGGTTCCTCCGCTTCCCGGCGGTGCCGGCCGGCGGGTGCCGAACGGCCCGGGCCGTTCGGCACCCAGTGGCGGGGCACCGTCTTCTCATGCTTTTCATGCGGCGGCGTGCGGCGAGCGGTGCGGCGGTACAGGCGCCGGATCACCCGATACAGGCGCCGGGGGGCGGGGGCCGGACAGATCCTGGACTATCTGGCGGCGCTTGCGCGACCCTGGCGGTGCCCGACGGCCGGGATCAGTTCTTCCACACGCCCCAGTAGACGTCGGCGTTGTCGCCGGAGCCGCTCTCACGGGTGGTGCGGAAGACGCTGCTGGTGCCATTCTCGTCGTAGCTGTTGGAACCGGTGTAGGGGTTGGCCCAGTGCAGCTGGACGGTGTTGTTGTTGCGCCAGCCTTCCTCGCAGCCGTACGTGCTGAACGTCGCCCAGCCCTCGGTGCCGGTCAGGAACCCGTTGCTCTCCGACTGGAAGGTGGCGTCGCCGGTGTTCCCCAGGGTCTGCGGCGGCTCCTGGCCCTGCGTCCAGATGCCGTGGGCCAGAGCGTAGCCGGTCCGGTAGAGCGAGCAGCCGGTCCCGTTGTGCAGGTGGACCGTGGTGCTCCGGGCCGCCTGGGTGGTGGCCGGGGCGGCCTGGGCGGTGCCGGTGGCGATGGTGCCGAGCCCGATGGCGCTTACCGCAGCCAGCGCCGCGAAGCGTGCGGAGGTACGCATGGTTCCCTCGATTCCGTGTGCCTTCGGTGGGTGGCGCGGGCGGTGTCCCGCGCCGTGGTGAACGATGCGCCGCGCCGACAGACAAACGATGGACGGTGCGGCTCGCGCCGTTCACCGCACCGTTCGCAACGCCCGTCCATCGTTTGTCAGTTGGCGTGGCGTACGAGCACCCGGGCGGCCGCCCGTCCCGACGAAGGCCCCGGAGACGTCCTCCCTCACAGTGGAGTGAGGATGTCCTGGTCCGCCCTGTCGAGGACGAAGCCGTTGTCCAGCCGGACCCGGACCGTCACCCGGTTCCCCCGTTCCCGGTGCGCGGTCCACTGCGGCTCCAGCGCGGCGATCTCCGCCTCCAGGCGCTCGCGGCTCGCCACCGGCATGGTGTGCCCGTAGTCCTCGAACAGCGCTTTGAGCCGCTGGTACTCGCGAACCTCATGGCTCTCCGGGAGTTCCCCGTCCACCCGCTCGACGGTGCCCTCCATCCCGGATCCCAGTGAGAGGAACCCGACGACGGCCCCGGGCTCCCCGGCGACCGCCTCACCGATCCCGAGGTCCTCGGCCAACCTGACGCGCTGGCCTTCCTTCAGGGTCATCCGTCCTCTGCCTCTCCATCGATCGAGGCCGCCGGCGCCGCCGGCCCGCGGCCACGGCCATTATCCGCGGTCGCGTCACGGTGCAAGATCCTCGGCGACAGAGCCTCCGCCGTCTCCGAAGGTGAGCGAGGTGCTGCCGCTGCTCTACCTGCACGGTTTGTCCTCGGGGGGCTTCGTGCCTGCGCTGGACCAGTTCCTCGGCTCGGCGGCCGGCCTGTCACCGGCCACCGTGACCCGGCTGGCCAGGCAGTGGCGGCGTTGTCAGCGCTCGCTCGTTGGGGCGAAGGGCCCGTCCAGGGCTGCCCATTGCAGGAGCAGGATGGTCTTTCCGTCGGTGATGCGTCCCTCGCGGGTCATGGCGAGGGCCTGGGCGAAGGGCAGTTCGAGGACCTCGATGTCCTCGCCGTCCTCCTCGAGTCCGCCGCCGGTTCCGGTCCGGTCGGCCGGTGTGTAGGGGGCGGCGAAGAAGTGGAGGCGTTCGGTGACGGAGCCGGGACTCATGTAGGCGTCGAGGATGTGGGTGAGCGGTCCGAGGGTGACGCCGAGTTCTTCGGCGCTCTCGCGGCGGATGGCTGTGGGCGGGTCGTCCGCGTCGAGCAGGCCTGCGGCGGCTTCGATGAGCATGCCGTCGGGGTGGTCGTTGACGTAGGCCGGGTAGCGGAACTGGCGGGTGAGCAGGACTCGGCCGCGTTCGGTGTCGTAGGGCAGGACGACGGCGCCGTTGCCGCGGTCGTAGGTCTCGCGCTGCTGGGTCTCCCAGCGTCCGTCGCGGCGGCGGTAGTCGAAGGTGGTGCGCCGCAGGACGTGCCAGCCCTGGGAGGTGAGCTCGACGTCGCGGACCCGGATGTCGGGGTTGCGGTCCAGGCCGCGTCCGGCCTGGTCGAGGCCGGTGCGGCCGCGGTGGTCGGGGGTGTAGATGCCCGGGCGGCTGCTCACGCGGTCTCCCGCGGGGTGCGGCGGGGGATCTCGGCCGCGTCGTGGTAGACGGGCAGGCCGAGGCGGCGGGCGGTGGCGACGTCCTGGTCGGCTCCGGCGGAGTCGCCGGGCAGGCGCAGTACAGCGTCGCAGTGTGTGAGCAGGCGGTCGGCGGTCGGGTAGAGGACCTGGTCGGCGAGGGGGTCGGTGGGGCCCGCGCCGGCTGAGCGCAGGACGGGCAGGGCGATCCACTCCCCGATCACGGGCAGGTGGCCGGCGGCGAAGACGGGCCAGGCGGCGGCTTCGAGGCGGGCGAGGTTGACGGCCATGGCCTGCGGATCGCCGTCGGTGCCGGAGCGGTAGGGGCCGGCGATGAGGATGAGCATGGGCTTGTCGGGCATACGCGCTACGATACATGCAGAAACGTGCAAGAACAGGAGAGATTACGAATGCTGGCTGCTGAACGGCGCGACCACCTGCTCGGTCTGCTCGCCCGCGAGGGCAAGATCGTCGCCAAGGACGTCGCCGCCGACCTGGGGATCTCCGAGGACAGTGTGCGACGTGACCTGCGCGATCTTGCCGCCGAAGGACTCTGCCAGCGGGTCTACGGCGGCGCGTTGCCTGTCTCGCCGGCGGTGGTGGACTACGCCGCCCGACAGAGCGTGGCCCCAGACGGCAAACGGAAGGTCGCCTCGGCGGCCGCCGCCCTGGTGCGGCCGGGCAACACCCTGATCCTCGACGGCGGCACCACCGCCCTCGCCGTCGCCCACGCACTCCCGCAACACCTGGCCTGCACCGTGATCACCCACAGCCCGACGATCGCCGCGGCCCTGCTCGACCATCCGCAGGCGGAACTCTTCCTGCTCGGAGGCCGGATCTTCAAGCACTCGGCGGTCGCCTGCGGTGCCGCCGCGGTCGAGGCCGCGCAGAACATCTCCGCCGACCTCTGCCTGCTCGGCGTCACCGGCGTGCACCCCGAAGCGGGACTGACCACCGCAGACGCAGAGGAGGCCGCAATGAAGCGCGCCCTGGCCGCACGGGCCGCGGACACCTACATCCTCGCCTCCTCCGAGAAGATCGGCACCGCTTCGCGGTTCCGCGTCCTGCCCTGGGAGAAAGTCAGCGGACTGATCACCGACGCCGACCCTCACGACGCGGTCGTCGAGCAACTCAAAGCGCTCGGCCTGGAAGTCCTGCCAGCCGACTGACAGCTACGAGCCAACACGGGATCGCGGACCGGCCGGCACGTGTCCAGAGCACCATCCCGCCACCACCACGGCTCAGCGATCCACAGGAATTGACGATCACTCCTTCGACGGGCTGGTCGGTCGGATCGTTCGAACGGCACGTCGATCGTGGTGGCGTGTCTGCTGGCGCTGGATGTCATCCTGTTCGCCGCTGGATCGCCTCACTGCCTCAGACGGGATGAACCGACCCTCTCCTGCCCCGCTCGAATCCCGGCCGGGCCGTGTTCTAGGGTTTCGTGGTTCTGCCCCGGCGGGCAGGCCAGCCGGCGTCCCGCGAAGCCCAGCGGGACTGATCGTTCTCACGGTTACGTCCACCACCAGGGCCCGGTCTCGTCCGCGGCGCACATCCCCGCGACCACTCTGTCAGGCCCCGCACGGCCCGTCAGCTCCCGGGTCGCCGTGCCCAGAACAGGATATGGCCGCTGTCGCCCTCGGGGACGAACTCCTCGTGCGATACCTCCAAACCGGCTTGCAGCAGCCAGGACCGGTTCGTGTCCGCGTCCGCTTGACTCCACCACATCGCAGCCCCGCCACCGAGCCAGTTCTCGTCGGTCCCGGTCCAGGTTTGATGCCCGGTGGTGACCACAAGCCAGCCTCCCGGCCGCAGCCACGATGCGATCCGCCCCAGCAGGGCAGGCTGTTCCTCGACAGGAATGTGGATCAGCGCGTACAAGCAGATCACAGCGTCGAAGGTCCCCGACGGGAACGCCAGGGTCGTGGCGTCCGCTCGAATGAACTCGGCCTCCGGCGCCAGCTCCCGAGCCCGTTGGACCTGGACGTCGCTGATGTCGACGCCCGTGACACGGTGCCCCGCTGCGGCGAGCGACCGGACCACGGGGACTCCTGTCCCGCACCCCACATCCAGAACCACGCCCGCCTCCGGGAGCCGCCCGAGCAACTCCTCGATCCACGATCCGTACTTCGTCTCGCTGTTGAACACCCGCTCGTAATGCGCGGACAGCAGATCGTACCCACGCCGGACCAAGTCCTTCGGATCTTCAGCATCCACAATGGCGCACCGTAACGGTCTCTGGCCGGCGGAGCGACTCCATTCCGGCTGCCTCCGGCCGGGTCCGGCGGCCACCTCTGGCCCCACAGATCAAGGTGAGGGTTCGGCTCGCCGACAACCCCTGACTTCGGCGTTCGATTTCTGACCTGGGCAAACGTCGCTGGAATCTTTAGGAATAGGCACTTACTGACATTTGCTCTTTGGGGTGATGGATCTGCCGTTTTACTGACGGACGGTCACCTGTCGGCGTAGACCGTCTCGCATGCGATATGCGGAT
>NZ_JBWKEQ010000055.1:0-51693 GCF_056435365.1 Kitasatospora sp. NPDC043949
TGGCACGCTGTTGAGTTCTCAAGGAACGGACACTTCCTTCGGACCGCCTTCCAGCGGGCCCTCCGGGCGCTTCGTTCTTTCGTGTTTCAAGCTTACCAGATGTTTTCCGCTCCGTTTCCGGCGCTTCGTTCATCCAACTCGCTGGTGTCTTCTGCGGCTTGACGCCCCGTCCGACGTTTCAAACTCTAGCCGATCTCCACTCCGAAAAGCGAATCGACCGCAATCCAATAAAACGAGCACACCGATATACACACCGGGCCTCGCTCGCACATGGCAAGCCGACCCGGCCCGAACCCGGGACGTGGTGTTTCGAAAGGATTGGCCGCCCCGGGACCGTCCGCGCCGATGCGTGTCCGGTGCTCCCTGCCGAGCGACTGGCTGACAGTACCCCTACTCAGCGCCCGAAACAAATGCCCAGCCCAGGGCGCGCCCGCCAAGGCGAGCACGGACAGACCGTGCTCGACCTCGGCGGACGCACCCCCTACGAAACGCGACGCGCAGGGTCAGCCGACGGCGCCGAGGATCGGCGCCCAGGCGGCACCGGTGAGTGCGGCCACCGCCTGCTGCTCGGAGAGCGGAGGAGCGGCACGGGTCGGCTTCGGCGTCTCGGCGCCGGTGCCGCCGCCGGTGCTGTTCCACTGCACCATCTGAAGCTGCGCGCCGGTCGACTTCAGGGTCACCGTCACCGTCCAGCGGCGGGCGGTGTCGGGACGGACCGGGTGCGCGGCCGCGTTCTGCTGGAACATCACCAGGGCCCCGCCGGGAATCTCGGCGCTGCTCGGCAGCTCGCTCATCTTGCAGGTGTCACCGTCACGCTTGGGCTGCCACTCGCAGCTCAGCCCGTCGCCGTCCTTGAGCGGCAGCTGGAGCCGCACGGCCGAGACACCGACGAAGGCGGCGCCGTGCCCGTCGTCGAGGACCAGTCCGCCGTTGGCGACGCGCCCGTTGGACGGATCCGAGGGGTTGTTGCTCTGCCCGCTCTCCGCGCTGAACCGGCCGCCGGGGAACGACGCCTCCAGAGCCTGGATCATCTGGGTGTCGGTGATCGCGGAACGCGGCATCGCCATCGCCGCCACCCTGATGTCGGATCCTTCGGAGTGCATCCCGGCGAGCACGTCGGGGATCACCAGGCCGGCCGCCGCGATCACGGTGCAGGCGCCGACCCCGGCGATGACGCCGGCCGTGCGCCGACGCCGGCGGCTTCGCCCGCGCTGGACGGCTCCGCGCATGAGCGTGGTGAGGTCTGGTTCGAGGGAGTCGGTCGTGCGGTCCAGGGCGTGTGCGAGGTCTGCTTCGAACGGCATGCTGGCGTCACCTATTTCTGTCGCTGATGGGGGCTTCGTGGCGGTTTCGACCTGCGCGCACCGATGCTCAGTGCGGAACCAGGTCGGACAGGCTGTCGCCGAGCAGGGCACGCACCCTGCCGAGCGCCCGGGTGCCCTGGGAGCGGACCGCGCTGCTGCTCAGCTTGAGCATCCGGGCGGTCTCCTCGATGCTGCGGTCCTCCCAGTAGCGCAGCAGCAGCACCGCCCGGTCGCGGGGCGGAAGTTGGCCGAGCGCGTCCAACAGGGTGAGTCGCAGTGCGGTGTCGGGGCCGGCCGCCGCGCTGTCGGGCATGTTCCCGATGGGGCGCTCGCCGCTGCTCCGTCGACGCCGCAGGCTGAGGAAGGTGCGGACCAGGACCGTCTGGGCGTAGGCGGCCGGGTTGTCCGCCTTGGCCACCCGCTTCCAGTGCACGTACACCCGGCTGAGGGTCTCCTGGACCAGGTCCTCGGCAAGATGCGCGTCGCCGGCCGCGAGGACGTACGCGGAGCGGTACAGCGCCTTCGCCCTCGCCGCCACGAACGCCAGGTACTCATCCTCCTGTGCTGATTTCACTCGGTTCCCGCCTGTTCCCTTGTCCTGTGATCCCCGTGCATACCCCTCATGACTACGTAAGGCGTCAGCATGTCGCGCGGGCGGGGCACCTTCTTTTTTTTCACCGCTGCCGCGTCGGCCGCCCTCTACGGACACCTTCGTCTCCCCGCGGCCGACCCCGCGAGAAGCAGCCCCGGCCAGCGGTGATGCGGTCGGTATCATGCGCCCGGGGGTTCGTTTGCAGGCAGAGGGGAACGGTCGGTGGGTGGGTTGCGGTTCACGGTGCTGGGACCGATACGGGGGTGGCGGGACGGCGGCGAGCTCGCACTCGGGTCGCCGCAGCAGCGGAACCTGCTGCTCTCGCTGCTGCTGAGGGCCAACCACCCCGTGTCGACCGGTCAGCTCGTCGACGACCTGTGGGGCGAGGAGCCGCCCGCCAAGCCCGTAGCCGTGATCCGGACGTACGTCCACCGCCTGCGCCGCGTCCTCGGGCCCGCCCCGCTGACCTCGCTCAGCGGGGGCTACCTGCTCACCGTGGATCCCGGGGAGCTGGACACCCACCGCTGCGAGGAGCTCGTCGGCGCGGCGAAGGAGCTCAGCGGCGCCGGGGAGCACGCCCGCGCCGCCGCGACGCTGCGCCTGGCACTGGCCCTCTGGCAGGGCGAGCCGATGTCCGGACTCTCCGGCCCCTATGCCGAGCGGCAGCGCGGCGAGTGGACCGAACGCCGGGTGACCGTCCTGGAGTCGTGTCTGGAGGCCGAGATCGAGGCCGGACCGTCCGGCGAGGCCGTCGCCGAACTGACCGCGGTCGCGGCCGAGCACCCGCTCAGGGAACGGTTCTCCGAGCTGCTGATGCTCGCCCTCTACCGGGCCGGGCGGCAGGCCGAGGCCCTGAGCGTGTACCGCGACACGGACCGGCGGCTGCGGGCGCAGCTCGGCGTCGCCGCCGGGCCCGGTCTGCGCGAGTTGCAGCGCCGGATCCTGGTGGCCGACACCGCCCTCGTGGCGCCCGCGCCGCCCCGGCCCGACACCACCACCACGGCCCGCCCGCCGTACCACGCGCCGATCCGGCCGACCCAGGTACCGGCCGACCTCGCCGACTTCACCGGCCGCGAGGCGCAGACGGAAGCGGTGCGGGCCGTCCTGCTCGCGCCCCGCACCGTGCCCGTGGCGACGGTGTCGGGCCTGGGCGGCATGGGCAAGACGGCCCTGGCCGTCCATGTCGCGCACGGCCTGGCCGCCGACTTCCCCGACGGCCAGCTCTACGTCGACCTGCACGGGGCCGACGGCCGCCCGACCCCTCCCGAGGAGGTGCTGGGCGCCTTCCTCCGCGCCCTCGGCGTGCCGGCGGAGGCGCTGCCCGCCGGGCTCGCCGAACGCTCCGCCCAGTTCCGCTCGCTGCTCTCCGGCCGACGCGTGCTGATGGTCCTCGACAACGCCCGGGACGCCGAACAGATCAGGCCGCTGCTGCCCGGCCGGCCCGGTTGCGCCGTGCTCGTCACCAGCCGGGCCAGGCTCGGTTCACTTCCCAACGCGCAGGTCGTCGAGCTGCCGGCCTTCGCCCCGGAGGAGGCCCTCGACCTGCTCGGCCAGGTGGTCGGCGGGCAGCGGTTGCGGGCCGAGGCGGACACGGCCCGGGAGCTCGTGCGGCTCTGCGGTCACCTCCCGTTGGCCGTGCGCATCCTCGCCGCCCGCCTCTCCTGCCGGCCGGGCTGGACCATGGCCCGGCTGCTCGACAAGCTGTCCGAGAATCGTCGCCGGCTGGACGTGCTGCGCACCGAGGACCTCGCCGTCGAGTCGGCGTTCCGCTTCGGCTACGACCAGCTGACGCCCGACCAGGCCCGGGCCTTCTGTCTGTTGGCGGTGCCGGACGTGCCCGACCTGTCGCCGGGCGCGGTCGCGGCGGTGCTCGACCTGCCCGAGCACGAGGCCGAGGAGCTGGCCGAGTCGCTGGTCGACTGCTCGATGCTGGAGACCGCGCCGCCGGACCGCTACCGGTACCACGACCTGCTGCGCGCCTTCGCCCAGCGGCTCGTCCCGGAGACAGCGGCCGACGTCGAGGCCGGCACGGGCTCGGCCCCGGAGGCGGACCGCCCGGCCGCCGTCCTCACCCGCCTGGTGATCCGCCAGCACGCCGAGACCGTCGCGGCCCTCGGCCCGGCCGCCACCCGCGCGGCCCTGACCGGCGCCGGTGCACCGTACGCTCCCGACTGCCGCGCCGTGGCCCGCGGTCGCGGCGAGTACCACGGCATCGGCGCTCTGGTCGGCCAGTACGCCGGGCTCCCCCGGCCACCCCGGCTCGATCTGGTGGCCGAACTGCTGCTCGGGGGCAGCCTGTTGTGCGAGACCGGCCAGGCCGCCCGGCCGCTGGGGCACGCGGCCAAGGTCCTGCTCCAGGCCGCCGTCCGGCAGGGCGACCGAACGGCCGAGGTCAGGGCCCGGCTGGTGCTCGGTCGGCTGCTGACCGAGGTCGGCTCCGAACCCGCGGCCCTCGGCGAGCTGATCAGGTCCCGCGACCTGTGCATCGCCCACGGCCTGCCGGGGCCGCTGCTCGCCCTGGCCCACGCCTCGCTGGCCGCCCTGTTCCTTCAGGTCGGTCGGCCGGGCGACGCGGTCGACGGCTTCGCGGCGGCGATCGCGGTCTGGGAACGGCTCGGCGACCGGCGCTCGGTGGCGGGCGAACTGCTCAACCTGGCCGGTGCGTTCACCGAGCTCGGCCGGCCCGAGGCGGCGGTCCGCGTCGTCGACCAGTCCCTGCTGATCTGCCACCAGCTCGCCGACCACGAGCTCCAGGCGCTCGCCCTCGACTCGTTGGGGACGATCGCCCACGATCGCGGCGAGTTCGAGCAGGCCCTGCGCCACCACCGCGGCGCCCTCGCCCTGCTGCGGCCGGACGACCGGCGCCGGACGGGCCGCACGCTCCTGCGGCTCACCGAGTCGCTGCGAGCCGTCGGCCGCGGCGACGAGGCGGTGGAGGCGGCCGACCGGGCGGTCGAGGTGCTGACGCTCGACGGCGACCGCCGCGGGCGGGGGCTGGCCTTGGCGGCGCTCGGTGACGCGCTCGCCGACCGCGGCGCCGCCGAGGACGCGGCCCGGGCGTGCCGGTCGGAGGCCTACGACATCCTGGCCTCCATCGGCTCCCCCGAAGCCGACCGGCTGCGCGCCCTGATCGGCCTCGGCGGGGCCGCCGACCGGCCCCGCCGGCAGTGGCCGTCCTGGCTGCCGGCGTGATCCTCCCCTCGCCCCGGGGGTGTTCGGCTGGCGGGCCGACGGCTCAGCGCAGCTCCCACACCTGGTTCTCCGCGTTCGAGCAGGCCGCCACCCTGACGTAGTAACCGGCTCCGTCGGACGTCAGACAGCCCTTGGTAGCGCCGTTGACGATCTGGTAGCCGCCCCGAACCTGCGTGAAGGACCAGAGCTGGTTGTCGGTGAACGGCGGGCTCGTCCAGATCTGCACGCGCCCGTCGCCCGTGTCCAGGTCCAGCACCTTGGTGTAGTTGCTGGAGGCGTTGCGCAGGAAGTACTTCCCCTCGAAGACCTTCTCCAGCCGCCACACCTGGGCCGACGTGCCGTTGACGCTGAAGGTGCCGACCCGGTTGCCGTTCTGGTCCCCGGAGTAGGAGTTGTCCAGCGCGCCGCCGACGCTGGCGATCTGTGCCTGGGAGGGCAGCTGTGGCTGCGGTTTCGGCTCCGGTGTGGGCGGCGTGGGCGGCGCCGACGTCGCGGACGGTGTGGGCGTGGGCGGTTCGTGGGAAGCGGGCGGGGACGGGAGGGCGGAGGTCGGCGCGGGCGGGGCGGGGTTCTGGCCGGCGGTGGGCGCCGTGGAGGCCGGAGCCGGCACACCGGGCTGGGACGGGGAGGCGGAGGTCGGCGCGGGCGGGGCCGGGTTCTGGCCGGCGGTGGGCGCGCCGGAGGCCGGAACCGGCACACCGGGCCGGACGGGCCCGGCGGAGGTCCGCCCGGCGACCGGCTCGGGCTCGGCGCCGGGCGTGGGGCTCCCGCCCGCTTCCGGTCCGGCCGACGGCACCGGGGCCGTCGGCTCGGCGGGCTGCTGTCCGGCGGGTTGGCGGTCGGCTGCCACCGCCGCGGGAACGGCCGGGCCCGAGAGGCCGGCCACCGGGCCCGCGACGGCGGCGGCGTCCGGCGCGCCGTCCTCGTCGGACCGGATCACCGTCGCGCCGGAGGCCCCGACCACGCAGAGCAGCGACAGCGCCGTCACCCCGATCAGCCCGCGCAGGCGGAACCTGGCCCACGGTGCGCGTCCGGCGACCGGCCGGGGCCCGACCGGAGCCGGCGGCGCCGTCTCCTCGGCCGGTGCGAGGGCGTCCCGTACCGCCGCGGCCATCGCCGCCGCGTCGGGCCAGCGCTCGCCGGGATCCTTGGCCATCGCCCGCTCGACCAGCGCCCACACCGGCGCGGGCACGTCCTCCGGAAGCGGCGGCACGGGCTCCGTCAGGTGCTTGAGGATCAGTTCGAGGGCGGTCTCCCCGTCGAAGGGGAGCTTGCCGGCGAGGCATTCGTAGAGGACGACGCCGAGCGCGTAGAGGTCCGCCGAGGCCGTGACCGTCCCGGTGGAGGCCTGTTCGGGCGCCTGGTAGGCGGCGGTGCCGAGCACCATGCCCGGTACGGTCAGCCGGGCGTCGCAGCCGGGCCGGGCGATGCCGAAGTCCGCGATCACCGTCCGGTCGCCGCGGACCATCAGGTTGGCCGGTTTGATGTCCCGGTGGACCACCCCGGACTCGTGCGCGGCCTCCAACGCCTCCAGCACCTGGAGCGCCATCCGGAGGGTCTCCTCCACCGGCAGCGCGCCGTGGCGCTCCAGCACGGCGCTCAGCGGTTCCCCGTCGATCAGCTCCATGACCAGGTAGCCGACCGAGGGTCGCCCGTCCACGGCGCTGTGCCCGTAGTCGTAGACGCCGACGATGCCCGGGTGGCGCAGCTGCGCCATGACGCGGGCCTCGGCGTGGAAGCGTTCGGCGAAGCCGGATTCGTCCAGCAGGGCCGGCTTCACCACCTTGACCGCGACCCGGCGGCCCAGGACCTCGTCCTCGGCGAGCCACACGTCGCCCATCGACCCGCCGCCCAGCAGGTCCACCAGCCGGTAGCGGTCGGCGAGCACGGTGCCGCGCATGATACTCCCTGAATCAAGCCCGAGGACCGGAGCGAATCCGGAGACCGGCCCGGTTCCATGGGCGCACCTTGGTCCGGGGCGCCCTCCGAGGATCATGACACCGGCAAAACAACTACTGGCTGTCCATCATATGAATCACGATCGACTCAAGCCATTCCCGCCCCATGCCCCACCCCACGCCCCCGCGTCTCGACGGCCGCGTTGACGCAGCCGACCGGGTGGGGTGTCAGGCACACTCCCCCGGCTGCGACCGGTCACCGGTCACCGGTCCACTCGAAGGAACGCCGTCGTCGAGCCTCGCGGAAGCCGTCGGCGGGGAGGCGGCTCGTCCTCGGTCCCGGACGGCCGCGGAGCAGGCCGTCAAGGCCTCCCGAAGCGCCGGACCGACTTCTCGCGCTTCTCGCGCCAAAGGTTCGTAGCAAAATTACCTGTCACTGGAATGCAGGTCACCAGGCCTTTTCGCATCGCGCCCCCGGACCGGCCGACCTAGCGTGGTTCGCGGCGCTCCTCCCCGACATTCCTCGCCGCACGCGAGCCATGGGACTGAGCCTCAGATCCGCCCGAGCACAGCTTCGGCGGCACACGAACAGATGAATTCAGAAAGGCTCACGCATGGGCTTCAACCGTGTCGACGCGGTGATGGCCGTTCCCGACAAGCCGAACCAGCTCTGGGTGTTCTCCAACACCGACTACCGGCGCGTCGAAATCACCGTGACGAGCAGCCACCCGTACCCGGACAAGCTCATCCTCAAGGGCACCATCCGCGAGGACTGGCCCAGCCTGTCGGACTTCGCGAAGATCGACGCCGTCATGAAGGTCCCGGACGGCAGCAACGAGTACTGGGTCTTCTCCGGCGACCGGTTCGTGCGGATCAACGTCGCCAACGGGGAGCCGCACAAGGACACCAAGACCTACGGTCCGGCGCCGCTGAGCGAGTGGGAAGGCCTCACCAAGGGCTGACGGCCGCCTCGGGTGCCCGGACCGCACCGGACCCGCCGCATCCCAGCGCTGGACGCCCGGCCGGGCCGCCCCCGGCCGGGCGTCTCACGTACCCGTACGTGCCCCGAGCCGTCGGTCCCTTCGTCCACCCCACCTCCCCCGCCCACGTTCGCCCGCTCCGATCGGAGACCTGCCCATGGGTCAGTTCGTCACAGACGTCAACGTCCTGGTCGCCTACGACGACCCGGTGCGGAGTCCGTTCCACACACCCACCGGGTGGGAGTGGATCGACGTCGACCTGAACAAGGGCGCGCACGGCGCCTACCTGTACCTCGTCTTCGAACGGTCCGCCGACGACCGGCCCGTCACCGGCATCCGCGTCCTGAAGGACGACGAGAAGCCGCCCGCCGGGTACCAGAAGCTGCCGGTCGACCTCAACAGGGGGACGCCCGTACACGGCACGGCCCTGTTCCTGGCCGTCACCCGCCAGGAAGGCGCAGGCCGGCCCGTCGTCGACCTCACCGTCACGCACTGGAAGGACGGATCGCAGGAGATCCCTCCCGAGACGGGCTACACCCGCGTCGACACCGATCTCAACAAGGGCGCCAAGGGCGACCTCATCTACCTCGACTACCTCCGGGCCACCGGGAACGCACCCTCCGGTTCGCCCGCCACGCCGGACCAGGAGAACGCGTGAACACTCCCCACTCCCCGCAGAGCGCTCCGTCGCTGCCGGACTCGCTGCTGAAGGCCCTCAAGCGCAAACCCCGCCCCGGCGGTCTGAAGGCCATCCGACACGTGGTCTTCCTGATGCAGGAGAACCGTTCCTTCGACCACTACTTCGGCAGCAACTTCCGAGGAGTGCGCGGGTACGACGACCGCAACCTCGTCACGTTCCCCGGGACCGACGGCCGCACCGTCCTCGACCAGCCCGACCCGGACCACCCGTCCACGCCCCGGAGGCCCTACCAGCTCAGACCGGACCAGGGTACGGCCGAGCCGGCGGCCCACACCTGGCCCACCGGCCACCAGGCGTGGAACAACGGCCGCTACGACCAGTGGATCAAGGCCAAGGGGACCGTCACGATGGGCTACTTCGACCAGCCGGAGGTCGTCGGCACCTACCGGGCGCTGGCCGAGCGGTTCACCGTGTGCGACGCCTACCACTGCTCGGTGATGAGCGAGACCACCTCGAACCGCAACTACCTCTTCAGCGGATTCGGCGGCTGGGAGCCCGACGGGTCGCGGGTCACCGGATCGGCCGCGCACGACCGCGAGAACCCCGATGCGACCTACGCGGGGGACCGGACGCCGGGCTACAACTGGTCCAGTTACCCCGAGATCCTGGAGGGCAACAACGACCCCTTCGGCTCCGACGGGATCAGCTGGCGCGTCTACCAGGGCTGGGACAACTACTACGACAACAACCTGGACTTCCACGCCGAGTTCAAGCGGATCTTCCAGACCGTGCTGAAGACGGCCAAGCTCGACTACCTGAGCCTGTACGACTTCTACAAGGATCCGAAGCGCGTGCGCCCGGAGGACGTGGAGGCCCTCGCCAAGGCGGTCGCCGACCTGCCGCCGGCCGACCGGAGCCTCTACGACCGCGGGCTCTTCCGCTGCCCGCCCCCGCCGGACTCGAAGCAGAACCCGAAGAACTACCGCGACTTCGTCTACGCGTTCGCCCAGGACGTGGCGGCGAAGAGGGTCCCCCGGGTCTCGTACCTGGTGCCCTCGGACGCGGACTCGGAGCACCCGGGCGACGGCGGTTCGGCCCCCATGACCGGCGAGGAGGTCGTCGCCCAGGTCCTGGACGTCATCGCCTCCGACGAGGACATGTGGGACTCCACCGTGCTGTTCATCAGCTACGACGAGAACAACGGCTTCTTCGACCACGTGCCGCCGCCGGTGCCCCCGCAGGGCGTCGACGACGAGTACGTCGGCAAGGAGCCCATCGGCCTGGGCATGCGCGTGCCGATGATCGTCGTCTCCCCGTGGACCGTGGGCGGCTACGTCAACTCCCAGGTCTTCGACCACACCTCACAAATCCGGTTCCTGGAGGAGTGGTTGGGCGTACGGCAGCCCGCCATCAGCCGCTGGCGGCGCACCGTGGCCGGCAACCTCACCTCGGTCTTCGACTTCGACCGCACCGGCGACCCGCCACCGCAACCCGCCGACCCCACCCGGCGCCTGGCCCGCCCGCTGCCGTACCAGCCGGACGCCCACGGCGCCCTGGACCAGAAGCAGGGCGCGTTCGTCCTCCAGCCGACCAACACCGGCGCCGCCGCCGTCCACCTGACCCTGTACGACAACGTCGGCACGTCCGGCGCCTACGACGCCCCTCGACACTTCGACGTGCTCGGCACCACCACGCCCGCCACCAAAGTGCCGGTGCGCGGAGGAAGTTACGACTTCTACCTCACCGGCCCCAACGGATTCCGCCGCGAGTTCGCCGGGAAGGCCGCCGGGGCCGCAGCCGAAACCTCCGTGGCCACCGCCATCGCCACCGCCCCGAAGCGCGTTCTCACCCTGACGATCACGTCGCCGAGCGCCACGCCGCAGACCGTCACCGTGGCGCCCCGGCACTACAGCACCGCGAAGGCGCTGACCGGGACCGTCGTCACGGGCAAACCCCTCGTCCTCGCCTGGGACACCGATGCCGCCGACGGCTGGTACGACCTGGACCTCGCGATCGCCGAGGACGCGTCCTTCCGCCGCCGCCTCATGGGCCACGTCGAGAACGGCCGGCCGAGCATCAGCGGCTGAACGGCGAAGAGGCCGGCGCCGGGGCGCGGCGCCGGCCTCTTCGGGTGTGAGGCGTCCTACCGGCGGCCGCGGGCCGGTGCGGGGTTGAGCTTGGCACTGAGCACCGACAGGAAGGTCGGGAGCCTGTCCACCGCGGTCTTGGGGACGGGGGTGACCTGGACGGTGTCCCGGACCACGTCCTGCACGACGAGCTTGTAGGTGCCGCCCTCCTCGACGAGTTCGGCGGCGTAGAGCAGTGTTTCTTCCACCAGTGATCCTCCGGTTGTCTGTCGTACGGCGGGTCAGGAGCCGTTGAGCCAGGCGTTCCACGCCTTGGTCGCCTGCTCCTCGTCCGCTCCCTCGGCGAACAGGTGGTGGCCCAGCCAGATCGGCCAGTTCCAGGTGCCGCCGTTGAAGAACCGGTACAGCGCGTCCGGGCCGCGCAGGCCGATGAAGTCGGGGCTGAGCCAGTCCACGACGACCGCCTCCGGGCCGCCGTCCGTACCGGGGACGTGGAGTTCGAGCCGGTCGCCGACGGCAGCGTCCTCGGCGAGGCCGAGGCGTCGGCGCAGGGCGGCGAAGTCGGCCGGGTCGGCGGTGGGTTCGGGGCGCTGGGCCTTGACGTAGACGGCGGGGCGGCCGCCGAAGTGCCGCAGGTACTCGGCGAGGCCGTGCTGGTAGAAGTGGACGTGCTTCTCGGCCGCGTCCGCCTTGGTGTCCCAGGTCGCGTCCCAGACGCCCTCGTGCACCCAGTGGATTCCCATCCGCAGGTGGCTCGTTCCGCTGTCCACCGGCTCGATCCGGTAGCTGAGCGTGTTGGAGAACTCGTCGCCCAGGGTCGCCCGGACGGCGAAGTGGCTCGGCGGCTCCCACACCACGACGGTGCTGTCGGACCGGGTGGCCTTTCCGCCGACGCGCGGCTCGACCTCCATCGGGTACAGCCAGCCCAGGTTGCCGGCGCCGGTGGCGACCGCGGCCCAGACCTGTTCGGGTGTCGCGGGCAGGTCCTGTTCCTTGCGGACCTCGAACTCTCGGGTCATGGTCGGTTCTCCTTCGTCGTCGGTCGGGTGTCAGTAGGTGAGCGGGAGGGCGCTCAGCCGCCGTTGCAGCGGGTTGGGCCGCCATTCGAGGGCCGCCCCGCCGGCGGCTTCGTCGGCCAGCCGCAGCTGCGGGAGCCGGCGGACCAGCGTGCTGACGGCCACCTCCACCTGGAGCTTGGCCAGCGGGCCGCCGAGGCAGAAGTGCGGTCCGTGGCCGAAGCTCAGGTGCCGGTTGCCGGGGCGGGTCAGGTCGAGCCGGTCGGGGTCCTCGAAGCGCTCGGGGTCGCGGTTGGTCGCGGCGAGGAACAGGTACACCAGCTCGCCCTCGCGCAGCGTCCGCCCGCCGATCTCGACGTCCTCCGCGACGACCCGGACGATCGCCTGGGTCGGCGTGTCGTAACGGGCCAGTTCGTCCACGGCGGTGCGGATCAGCGCCGGGTCCTCGCGCAGCCGGGCCAGCTGGCCGGGGTGGCGCAGCAGGGCGAGCACGCCGTTGCCGACCAGGTGGGTGGTGGTCTCGTCGCCCGCGGTGATCAGGACGAAGCAGGTGGACAGCAGTTCGGAGTCGGTGAGCCGGTCGTCCTGCGCCTGCGTCGCGACCAGGGCGCTGATCAGGTCGTCGCCCGGTTCGCGCCGGCGCTGCCGGATGAGCCCGGACAGGTACTCCTCGTACTGCCCGATCGCCTCCTCGGACTTGTCGATGTCCTCGCCCAGCCGGCCGAAGCGGCGGAACCAGGTCTTGACCTGCGGGCGGTCCTCGGGCGGGATGCCGAAGAGCTCACAGACGACGGACATCGGCAGTGGGGAGGCGACCGCCTCGATCAGGTCCATGGCCGGGCCCGCCGCGAGCGCCTCGTCGATGAGCCGGTCGACGATCCGCTGGATGCCGTCGCGCAGGGCTTCGACCCGCCGGGCGGTGAACGCGCGGTTGGCGAGCTTGCGCAGCCGGGCATGGTCGGGCGGGTCGGTGTTGGTCATCACCCGGCCGAGCCGGTCGGTGAGCCGGCTGAAGGCCTTCAGGTCGCCGCCGAGCGCGCCGTAGGCGCGGGTCATCCGGTCCCGGTCGTTGGACAGCCGCAGGTCTCCCAGGGCTGCCTCGACGTCGGCGTACCGGGTGAGGTGCCAGATGCCCTCGGCGCTGCGGTGGACCGGGCTCTCGCGCCGCATGCGGGCGTAGAACGGGTACGGGTCCCGCCGGGCCTCGGGGGTGAGCAGGTCCGCGGCGAAGTCGTGGGGCGGGGCGAGGCCCGCCGCGGGGCGGGCCTCGTCCGTGGTGTCGGTCGCATTCACAACGGGCCGCGTTACCGCTGGGCGTCCATGGCGTCGGCGAGGCTCCTGGGCCGCATGTCGGTCCAGGACTTCTCGACGTACTCCAGGCAGGCGGCGTTGGTGTCGGGGCCGTGGGCGACGGTCCAGCCGTCGGGGACGTCCGCGAACTGGGGCCAGAGCGAGTGCTGGTTCTCGTCGTTGACGAGCACGAGGAAGGTGCCGTCCTGGTCGTCGAAGGGGTTGGTCATGGGTCAGTCCTCCTGGTGGGAAAGGGTGGTGGTGCCGTCGGTGTCGCCGGTCGTCTCGGTGATCCTGGCGGCCAGGATCGGCCCGATCTGGGCGAGCGAGCCGGCTTGGGTCATCCGGTCGTGCCGGGTGGTGATCTCGTGGGATTCGATCCGGCCGGCGACGTACGGGCGCCAGATTGCGGGCCCCGCGTTGTCCTCGGCCCGGTCGATCGTGGAGTTGAACAGCAGCAGGTCTCCGCCGAACCTGCCGGGGACGAAGTCGACCGCCAGCTTGGCGTTGTTGATCATGATCTCGACGATCACCTCGATCTGTCGCTCGTTCAGGCCGGCCAGCGCGCTGCCCCGCCGGTTCAGGACCTCGGCAACCTCGGCGTAGGTGATCTCCTGGTCGCCCAGCTCGTCCGGGTCGACGTCGAGCACCCCGACGAGCACGTCGCGCACGGTGGGCACCGGCACCTCCGCGAACTGCACGTCCTTCACCGGGTAGGCGTCGAGGATCGCCAGCAGTGCGGTCCGTTCGCCGCGCGACTGCAGCTCGCAGGCGAGCGCGTGGGCGATCAGCCCGCCGGCGGACCAACCGAGGAGCAGGTACGGGCCCTCCGGCTGGATCTTCTGGATCTGGTCGGCGTAGTCGGCCGCCATCTCCTCATAGGACGTCGGCAGGGGTTCGGGCCGGCCGAGGCCGCGTGCCTGGATGGCGTAGACCGGGTGCTGCGGGCCGAGGTGGTTCAGCAGTCCGCTGTACGACCAGCTGATGCCGCCGCCGGGGTGGACGCAGAACAGCGGTGTGCCGGTCCCGGTCGAACGCAGCGGCAGCACCACGTCCAACGCGTCGTCGGGATTGTCCATGACCAGGCGCTCGGTGAGACCGGCCACGGTCGGCGCCTCGAACAGCATGCGCAGGCCCAACTCCAGGCCGAGCGTCTCGCGGACGCGGGAGGCCAGGCGGGCGGCCAGCAGCGAGTGCCCGCCCAGGTCGAAGAAGTTGTCGTCGATGCTCACCTGCTCCCGGCCGAGGACCTCGGCGACGAGACCGCACAGCAGCTGCTCCTGCGGCGTCCGGGGTCCGCGTCCGGCATCCGAGGCCCCGTACTCGGGGGCGGGCAGGGCGGCCCGGTCGAGCTTGCCGTTGGCGGTCAGCGGCAGCGCGTCCAGGGTGACGAACGCCGCCGGCACCATGTAGTCGGGCAGGTCGCGGCGCAGCCGGCCGGACAGCTCGGCCGCCTCGGGCGCGCCCTCGGGGGCGGGCACCAGGTAGGCGACCAGGCGCTTGTCGCCCGGCCGGTCCTCGCGGGCGACCACGGCCGCCTGGACGACGCCCGGGCAGCCCGCCAGGACGGCCTCGATCTCGCCGGGCTCGATCCGCAGGCCGCGCAGCTTGACCTGGTGGTCGGCGCGTCCGGCGAAGTCCAGCGCGCCGTCGGTCCGCCACGACGCGAGGTCGCCGGTGCGGTACATCCGGCTGCCGGACGGCCCGTACGGGTCGGCGGTGAAGCGCTCCGCCGTCAGGCCGGCCCGCCCGAGGTAGCCGCGGGCCACGCCCGTCCCCGCGAGGTACAGCTCGCCGACCATGCCGGTCGGCATCGGGCGCAGCCGGTCGTCGAGCACGTAGGCGCGCGTGTTCGCCATCGGCCGGCCGATCGGCACGGTCGCGGCGTGTTCGGGGAGGTCGCCCACCGGGTGCCAGGTGGCCAGGGTGGTGGCCTCGGTGGGCCCGTAGCCGTTGACCACCGCGATGCCGGGGCAGGCCGCCAGCACCCGGGCGACGGCGGCCGGGGAGACCACGTCGCCGCCGGTCCACACCTCGCGCACCCCGGCGAGCAGGCCCGGGCGCTCCTCGGCGACCAGGCGGAACAGTCCGGCCGTGAGCCACAGTCCGGTCACCCCGTTCGAGGTGATCGTGTGCTGGAGCAGGTCGAGGTCGAGCTGCTCCGGCGGCGCCACCACGACCCGGCCGCCGTTGAGCAGCGGGACCCACAGCTCGTAGGTGGAGAGGTCGAAGGCCGTCGGGGAGTGCATCAGCACCCGCTCGTGTCCACCGCCCCGCCATTCGGGGGTGAGCGCGAGGCCCGCCACGTCACGGTGGGTGACGGCCACGCCCTTCGGTCGGCCGGTCGAGCCGGAGGTGTACATGATGTACGCCAACTGCCCGGGTTCACAGGGGACTTCGACGTCGGACGGATCGGCGGCCTCGGACTGCACCAGTGCGGTGAGCACCTCCCGGGTGAGCACCAGGGCGGCCCCGCTCTCCCGCAGGATCAGGTCGATCCGGGAGGAGGGGAAGCGCGAGTCCAGCGGCACGTAGGCGCCGCCGGCCTTGATGATCGCCAGGATCGCCACGACCAGCTCCGCCGAGCGGTCCAGCATGACCGCGACCGGCGTCTCCGGCCGTACGCCCTGGCGGATCAGCGCCCGCGCCAGGCGGCCGGCCCGCTGGTCGAGCTCCGCGTAGGTCAGCTCGGTGCCGCCGGCCACGACCGCGACCGCCTCCGGGGTGGCCCGCACCTGGCGGGCGAACAGCTCCGGCACCGCGGCCCGGGGCAGCTCGGCCGCGGCGCCGTTGGAGCCGGCGAGCAGTCGGCGGCGTTCCTCGACGGGCATGATGTCGATCCGGCTGATCGGCCGGTCGGGGTCGGCGACGGCCGCGCGCAGCAGACGGGCCAGGCGCTCGAACAGCAGCTCCACGGTGGGCGCGTCGAACAGGTCGGTGGCGTACTCCACGGCACCGACCAGGCCGTCGGGGGCCCCGTCCGGGCGGAACTGCTCGGCCAGGCTGAAGGTCAGGTCGACCCGCGCGGTCCCGGTCTGCGCCTCCAGGTGGCCGGTCTCCAGCCCCGGCAGCGCGAACTCGCCGAGCGGCGCGTTCTGCAGGGCCAGCATGATCTGGAACAGCGGGTGGTGGGCCAGCGACCGCGCGGGGTTGACCACCTCGACCAGGTACTCGAACGGCACGTCCTGGTGGTCGTACGCGCTGAGCGCCTTCTGCCGGACCCGGCCGAGCAGTTCGGCGAAGCCGGGGTCCCCGCCGGTGTCGGTGCGCAGCACCAGGGTGTTGACGAAGAAGCCGACGAGCTCGTCCAGCGCCTCGTCGGTACGGCCGGCGATCGGACTGCCGACCGGGATGTCCGTGCCGGCGCCGAGCCGGGTGAGCAGGGCCGCGAGTCCGGCCTGGAGCACCATGAACATGCTGGCGCCGCGCGCGGCGGCCAGGTCCCGCAGGGCCTGGTGCAGGTCGGCGTCCAGCCGGACCGCGACCCGGTCGCCCCGCTGGGAGGCCACCGGCGGACGCGGCCGGTCGGCGGGCAGCTGCAGCTGTTGCGGGACGCCGGCCAGCTCGTCCTTCCAGTAGGCCAGTTGCCGGGCGAACAGGCTGTCCGGGTCGGCGGTGTCCCCGAGCAGGTCGCGCTGCCAGGCGCTGTAGTCGGCGTACTGCACCGGCAGCGGGGACCACTGCGGGGCCTCGCCCCGGCAGCGGGCCGCGTAGGCCGCGGCGAGGTCACCGGAGAGCGGGCCCATCGACCAGCCGTCGGCGGCGATGTGGTGCACCACGACCAGCAGCGCGTGCCGGTCGGGGGCGAGCGCGTACAGCTCCGCCCGGACGGGCGGCTCCGTGGCCAGGTCGAAGCCGCGCCGGGCCGTCTCCGCCAGCCGTTCGGCCAGTGCGCTCTCGTCGATCTCCATCACCGGCAGCGCTGGGCGCGCCTGAGCGGCGCTCAGCACGACCTGGTACGGCACGCCGTCGATCTCGCGGAAGACCGTCCGCAGGCTCTCGTGCCGGGCGACCACGTCCGCGAGCGCGGCGTGCAGGGCCGGGCGGTCCAGTTCGCCGGTCAGGCTGAGCGCGAGCGGCATGTTGTAGGTGGCGCTCGGCCCGTCCATCCGGTGCAGGAACCACAGGCGGCGCTGGGCGAAGGAGAGCGGCACCCGGTCGGGGCGGGCCTGGGCGGTCAGTGCGGGCCGCACAGCTCCGGAGCCCTCCAGGCCGGCGGCCAGCCCGGCCACGGTCGGGGTCTCGAACAGCGTCCGGACCTCCAGCTCCGCGCCGAGGACCGCCCGGACCCGGGAGGCCAGGCGGGTCGCCAGCAGCGAGTGCCCGCCCAGGTCGAAGAAGCTGTCGTCGACGCCGACCTGGGCCAGGCCGAGCACCTCGGCGAACAGCTCGGCGAGGAGCTGCTCCTGCGGGGTGCGCGGCGCCCGTCCGGCCGCGACCGGGCCGAGGTCCGGTGCGGGCAGCGCACGGCGGTCGAGCTTGCCATTGGCCGTCAGCGGCAGCGCCTCCAGCGCCACGAACGCCGAGGGGACCAGGTAGTCGGGCAGCCGGTCCCGCAGCCAGTCGCGGAGTTCGCCCAGGAGGGCGCCGGCGCCCCGGTTGCCGGTCGGGCGGTTGGTCAGCGAGGACAGCGACGATCCCGTGGCCCGGGCCGGCCGGTACGCCTCGACCGGGGAGCCGTGGAGCGCCCGGGGGTCGGTGAAGACGACGTCCACGGCGTCCGCCGCGGTGGCCGACCAGGTGATGGCCGTCGAGCGGCCGAACTCCGACCCGAGGGCGTGGAAGTCCTCCGGATCGGGGAGGCCGCCGTCCTCCGGGGCGTGCATCCGTTCCAGCAGCTCGGCGAGCGAGCCGTCCCCGTTCTGCACGGCCCGGGCCAGAGCGGCTTCCCGCGCCACCCGGCGGTTGGGCACCCCGGTGACCCGCAGCACGCCCGCGAGCGGCTGGGCGAGCAGCTCGCGCAGTTCGGCCAGGCCGGCGACCTGCCGCCCCCACTCCAGCTCGACCGGCCGGCTCGTGGCCGCCGGGGTGACCGGTGGCTTGTGCAGCGTCACGTCGTAGCGGTAGCGGCTCAGTTCGTTGTGGTGTCGGCCGCGCTTGACCTCCACGGCCACCGCACCGATGTCCGCGCCGTGCTCCCGCAGGACGGTGAAGAAGTCCGGGTCGACCAGGAGCTCCTTCTCCACCCGCAGGGCCTGCTCCACCGTGCGGCGCACCGCCGTGAGGTCCGCACCTTCGCCGACCCGGTGGAGCTGGACGGCGGTGGCCAGCGGACGCAGCAGCCGCAGGTTGCGGACGTCGCCGACGAAGAGCGCGCCGCCGGGGGCCAGCAGCCCCATCAGCTTCCCGATCACGTCGGCGAGGTACTCGGCGGACGGGAAGTACTGCACTACCGAGTTGATCACGATGGTGTCGAACTCCCCGGCCGGGAGCCCGTCGGTGTCGTGCGCCGGGCGGGTCTGCAGCACCACGCGCCCGGCCAGGTCCTCCTGCCCGGCCACCTGGGCGGTGAGCGCCTCGATCGCGGTGGCGGAGAAGTCGGTCGCCCAGTACGTCTCGCAGTGCGGTGCGATCTGCGAGAGCAGCAGACCGGTGCCGACGCCGACCTCCAGCACCCGGCGGGGGCGCAGGGCCAGGATGCGGGCGACGGTCGCGTCCCGCCACTCCCGCATCTGCTCGACGGGGATCGGGCTAGCGTCGTAACTGCTGTTCCAGCCCACGAAGTTCTGGCCGAAGCCGGCGTCCTCGGGAGCGATGGGCAGGGCGTCGTAGATGTCCTGCCACTCGCCCACGTGGTCCGCTTCCAGGGCGCTGTCGCGGGCCTCCTCCTGGCAGGGGACGACGTAGCCGATGAGCCGGTCGTCCTGGGCGAGGACCGCGGCCCGGGCGACGGCCGGGTGCTCGGCCAGGGCCGTCTCGACCTCGCCGGGCTCGACCCGGAAGCCGCGCACCTTCACCTGGTCGTCCGCGCGGCCGACGTACTCCAGCTGCCCGTCGCCGAGCCAGCGGACCAGGTCGCCGGTGCGGTACATCTGAGCACCGGCTGGGCCGAACGGGCAGGCGACGAACCGTCCGGCCGTCAGGCGCGGCCGGTTCAGGTAACCGCGGGCCAGACCCGCGCCCGCGACGTAGAGCTCGCCGGGAACGCCGGGCGGCACCGGCCGCAGCCGGTCGTCCAGCACGTACACCCGGGCGTTGGCGATCGGCCGACCGATCGGCGGTACGCCCGCCCCCGGGGACAGCGGGTCGCTCATGGTCGCGCACACCGTCGTCTCGGTCGGACCGTACGCGTTGACCATCCGCCGGCCCGGCGCCCACCGGGCCACCAGCTCCGGCGGGCAGGCCTCCCCCGCCACGACCAGTGTCGACACCGCCACCGAGCCTTCCGGCACGGCGGCCAGGACGGACGGCGGCACGGTCGCGTGGGTGGCCGCCAGGCCCGGGTCGGTCAGCGCGGCCACCGGGTCCGCCGCCGGGGGCAGTACCAGGGCCGCGCCGCGCAGCAGCGCGGTGTAGATCTCCGACACCGAGGCGTCGAAGCTGGGCGAGGCGAACTGGAGCACCCTGCTGCCGGGTTCGATCGCGAACCGCTCGATCTGGGCGGCGACCAGGCTCGCGACACCGCCGTGGGGGACCACGACACCCTTGGGGCGGCCGGTCGAGCCCGAGGTGTAGATCACGTACGCCGGGTGCCGGACGTCGGGCACGACCACCGGATCGGTGTCCGGCCAGTCGCCCTCGGCCACCATGGCGGCGTCGTCGACCATCAGCGCCGGGCGGGCGTCCGCCAGCATGAAGTCGATCCGCGCCTGCGGGTACACCGGATCCACCGGCAGGTACGCCGCCCCGGCCTTCAGGACGCCCAGGACCGCGACCACCGCCTCCACCGAGCGCGGCAGGGCCACCGCCACCAGCTGCTCCGGGCCCACCCCCCGGGCGATCAGCGCGTGAGCGAACCGGTTCGCCCGCGCGTTCAACTCCCGGTACGTCAACTCGACGTCGCCGCGGACGAGGGCGACCGCGTTCGGCGTCGCCGCCACCTGCGCCGCGAAGGCCTGCGGCACCGGGACGGCGCCCACCTCGCGGGCGGTCGCGTTGCCCCGTTCCAGCAGCCGGTGTCGCTCGTCGGAGTCGAGGAGGTCGATCCCCCCGATCGACCGGTCCGGGTCGGCGGTGACCGCCTCCAGCAGGAGCGTCCAGCGCCGCACGAGGGCCTCGACCGTCGAACGGTCGAACAGGTCGGTGGCGTACTCCGCCGCGCCGACGATCCCGTCCGGGCTGCCGTCGGGGCCGAACCGCTCGACGAGGCTCACCCCGAGGTCGAACTTGGCGGTTCCGGTGGCCACCGCGTAGGTGGCCACCTCCAGGCCCGGCAGCGAGAACCGGCCCATCGGGGCGTTCTGCACGGCCAGGATGGTCTGGAACAGGGGGTGGTGGGACAGCGAGCGGGACGGGTTCAGCGCCTCCACCAGGTGCTCGAAGGGCACGTCCTGGTGGGCGTACGCCGACAGCGCCGTCTCCCGCACCCGCCCGAGCAGTTCGGCGAAGCTCGGATCACCGCTGGTGTCGGTGCGCAGCACCAGCGTGTTCACGAAGAACCCGACCAGGTCGTCCAACCCCTCGTCGGTACGGCCCGCGATCGGGCTCCCGATCGGGATGTCCGTCCCCGCACCCAGCCGCGTGTACAGCGCCGCCAGCGCCGCCTGCAGCACCATGAACAGACTGGTGCCGGTGTTCCGCGCCAGCTCGGTCAGAGCGGCGTGCAGTTCGGGGCTCAGCTCCAGGCCGACGTGGTCCCCGTGCCAGCCCGCGACGGCCGGCCGCGGCCGGTCGGCGGGCAGCCGGAGCAGCTCCGGCAGGTCGGACAGCTGGCGCTTCCAGTAGCCGAGCTGCTCGGCGAACCGGCTCTGCGGGTCGGCTGCGTCGCCGAGCAGGTCGCGCTGCCAGAGCGTGTAGTCGGCGTACTGCACCGGCAGGTTCGACCGACTCGGCGCGCGGCCCTCGCTCCGGGCGGCGTACGCCTCGGCCAGGTCGCGGGCCAGCGGGCCGGTCGACCAGCCGTCACCGGCGATGTGGTGCATCACCAGCAGCAGCACGTGCTCGTCCGGCGCCACCGCGAACAGCTCCGCCCGCAGCGGCGGCTCCGCCGCCAGGTCGAAGGGCCGCCGGGCGAACTCGGCGAGCCGGTGGTGCAGCTCGGCCTGCGAGACCTCGGTCAACCCGGCCCGGGGCCGGGCCTCGGCCGGGTCCAGGACCCGCTGGCACGGGACGCCGCCCACCTCCGGGAACACCGTCCGCAGGCTCTCGTGCCGGGCCACCACGTCGGCCAGCGCCTCGTCCAGCGCCGCCCGGTCGAGCGTCCCGGTCAGCTGGAGCGCCAGCGGGATGTGGTAGGTCGCGGCCGCACCGTCCATGCGGTGCAGGAACCAGAGCCGACGCTGGGCGAAGGACAGCGGTACGGCCTCCGGCCGCTCCCGCGCGGTCAGCGCCGGGCGGGCGTTGCCGGCCTCCATCAACGACCCGGCCAGACCCGCCACCGTGGGCTCCTGGAACAGCGCGCGCAGCCCCAGCTCCACGCCGAGCACCGAGCGCACCCTGGCGGCCAGCCGGGTGGCGAGCAGCGAGTGCCCGCCGAGGTCGAAGAAGTCGTCGTCGACCCCGACCTGCGGGCGACCCAGCACCTCGGCGAACAGCTCGCACAGGATCTGCTCCTGCGGGGTGCGCGGTGCCCGTCCCACAGCCGTGGTCACGTCCTCGGGCGCGGGCAGCGCGGCCCGGTCCAACTTCCCGTTCGGCGTCAGCGGCAGCGCCTCCAGCAGCACGAACGCCGACGGCACCAGGTAGTCCGGCAGGCGCTCACGCAGGTACGCCGCCAACTCCGCCGGACGGACGGTCGTGTCCGGACGAGCCGTGACGTAGCCGACGAGCCGGTCGTCCTGGGCCAGGACCGCGGACTGCGCGACGGCGGAGTGCCCCGCCAGGGCCGCCTCGATCTCGCCGAGTTCGACCCGGAAGCCACGGACCTTCACCTGGTCGTCGGCGCGGCCGACGTACTCCAGCTCCCCGTCGGCGCGCCGGCGCACCACGTCCCCGGTGCGGTACATCCGCTCGCCGACCGCCCCGAACGGGCAGGCGACGAACCGCCCCGCCGTCAGGCCCGGCCGGTCCAGATAGCCGCGCGCCAGCCCCGGCCCCGCGACGTACAGCTCCCCCGCCACGCCCGGCGGCACCAGGCAGAGCCGCTCGTCCAGCACGTACACCCGGAAGCCGGCGACCGCACGGCCGATCGGCGGCACGCCCGAGCCCGCCGCCAGCGGGGCGCTCATCGTCGCGCACACCGTCGTCTCCGTCGGACCGTACGCGTTGACCATCCGGCGCCCGGGCGCCCACCGCGCCACCAGCTCCGGCGGGCAGGCCTCGCCCGCCACCACCAGGGTGGTGGCCGTGAGGTCGGCGCCGTCCAGCGCGGCCAGGGCCGAGGGCGGCAGCGTCACATGGGTGACGTCGAGCCGGCGGTCCGTCAGGGCCTCCAGCGGGGCCTCGGCCGGGGCCAGGACGAGGGTGGCGCCGGTCAGCAGGGCGCTGCACAGGTCCCAGAACGACGCGTCGAAGCTGGGCGAGGCGAACTGGAGCACCCGGCTGCCGGGCACCACGCCGAGCCGCTCGACCTGCGCCGCCACCAGGCCCGACACGCCGCTGTGGCTCACCACCACGCCCTTGGGGCGGCCGGTCGAGCCCGAGGTGTAGATCACGTACGCCGGGTGCCGGACGTCGGGCACGACCACCGGATCGGTGTCCGGCCAGTCGCCCTCGGCCACCAGGGCCGGATCGTCGACCACCAGCGCCGGACGGGCGTCCTCCAGCATCAACGCGATCCGCGCCTTCGGGTACGTCGGATCCACCGGCAGGTACGCCGCCCCGGCCTTCAGCACGCCCAGGACGGCCACCACCGACTCCACCGACCGCGGCAGCGCCACCGCCACCAGCTGCTCCGCACCCACACCCCGGGCGATCAGGGCATGCGCGAACCGGTTCGCCCGGGAGTCCAACTGACGATACGTCAGTTCGGTACCGCCGGAGACCAGCGCGACCGCGTCCGGTGCCGCCGCCACCCGCGCCGCGAACAGCGCCGGCAGGCTCGCCGCGGCCTCCCCTTCCTCCACGGCGGGGAGCAGGTCACCGCTCTCCTCGGCGGACAGCAGGTCGATCCCGCCGATCCGCCGGTCCGGAGCCGCGGCGACCGCGGCCAGCAACCTGGTCCAGCGGGCGACCAACGTCTCGACCGTCGCGCGGTCGAACAGGTCGGTGCTGTACTCGACCGCGCCGCTGAGCCCGGCCGGCGCACCGCCGGGCCCGTACTCCTCCGCGAGGCCGAAGGTCAGGTCGAGCCGCGAAGTCCCGGTGGGCACCGCCACTCCGGAGACCCGGAGGCCGGGGAGTTCGAAGTCGCCGCCCGGCGCGTTCTGCACGACCAGCCCGGTCTGGAACAGCGGGTGGTACGACAGCGACCGGGACGGGTTCAGTGCCTCCACCAGGTGCTCGAACGGCACGTCCTGGTGCCCGAACGCCTCCAGCGCCGCCTCCCGCACCCGCCCCACCAGCTCGGCGAACGACGGATCACCGCCGGTGTCCGTGCGCAGCACCAGCGTGTTGACGAAGAACCCGACGAGGTCGTCCAGCGCCTCGTCCGTACGCCCCGCGATCGGGCTCCCGATCGCGATGTCCGTCCCCGCGCCCAACCGCGTGTACAGCGCGGCGAGCGCCGCCTGCAGCACCATGAACAGCGTCGCACCCGATCGCCGCGCCAACTCCACCAGGGCGGCGTGCAGTTCGGCGTCGATCCGGATGTCCAGCAGGTCGCCGCCGTACGACATGGCGGCCGGGCGCGGCCGGTCGGCGGGCAGTTGCAGCTGGTCGGGCAGCCCGGCCAGCGCCTCGGTCCAGTAGCCGATCTGGCGGGCGAACACGCTGCCCGCGTCGTGCTCGTCGCCGAGGATCTCGCGCTGCCACAGGGTGTAGTCGCCGTAGGTCACCGGCAGCGGCGGCCACGCGGGTGTCCCGCCGCCCTGCCGGGTGGCGTAGGCGGTGGCGAGGTCGTGGGCCAGCGGGTCCATCGACCAGCCGTCGCCGGCGATGTGGTGCATCACCAGCAGCAGCACGTGCTCGTCCGGCGCCACCGCGAACAGCTCGGCCCGCAGCGGCACGTCCGAGGTCAGGTCGAAGCCGCGCACCGCCGCCTCGCGCAGCAGGGCCGGCAGCTCCGCCTCGCCGGCCGCGCGCGCCGTCAACGGGACGACGGCCTCGGCGGCCTCCAGCACCCGCTGGTGCGGGACTCCGCCGGTGTGCGGGAAGACCGTACGCAGGGTCTCGTGCCGGGCCACCACGTCCACCAGCGCGGCGCCCAGGGCGGCCCGGTCGAGGCGGCCGGACAGCCGCAGGGCCAGCGGCAGGTGGTAGGTGGCACTCGGTGCGCCGAACTGCTGGAGGAACCAGAGCCGGCGCTGGGCGAACGACAGCGGCATCGGCTCACGGCGCGGCCGGGGCACCAGGGCCTGCCGCGCGGTGCCCGCGCCGTGCAGCCCGGCCGCGAGCCCGGCGGGCGTCGGCGTCCGGAACAGGCTGCGCAGCTCCAGCTCGACGCCGAGGGTCGCCCGGACCCGCGACATCAGGCGGGTGGCGAGCAAGGAGTGCCCGCCCAGGTCGAAGAAGTCGTCGTCGACCCCGACCCGCGGCACGCCCAGGACCTCGGCGAACAACTCGCACAGGATCTGCTCCTGCGGGGTGCGCGGCGCGCGCCCGGCTCCGGCCGGGCCGAGGTCGGGGGCGGGCAGCGCCGCGCGGTCCAGCTTCCCGTTCGGCGTCAGCGGCAGTGCGTCCAGGAGCACGAAGGCCGACGGCACCAGGTGCTCCGGCAGCCGCTCGCGCAGGTACGCCGCCAGTGCCGCCGCGGTGGCCGGGTCCTGCGTCGAGGCCACCGCGTACGCGACGATCCGGGTCTCGCCCGGCCGGTCCTCGCGGGCGATCACCGCGACCTGGGCCACGCCCGGGTGCGCGGCCAGCTCCGCCTCGATCTCGCCGGGCTCGACCCGGAAGCCGCGCACCTTCACCTGGTGGTCCACCCGGCCCGCGAACTCCAGCTCGCCGTCGGCCGACCACCTGACCAGGTCACCGGTGCGGTACATCAGCGCGCCCGCCGGGCCGTACGGGTTCGCGACGAACCGCGTGGCGGTGAGCCCGGGCCGGTTCAGGTAGCCGCGGGCCAGCCCCGCCCCGGCCAGGTACAGCTCACCCGTCACGCCGGGGGCGACCGGCCGCAGGGCCGGATCCAGCACGTACGCCCGGCAGTTGTCGATCGGACGGCCGATCGGCACCGGAAGCGGGCAGTCGGCGGGGTCGGCCGGCAGCGGGAAAGCGGTGATCACATGGGTCTCGGCAGGCCCGTAGTGGTTGTGCAGCGTCCGGCCCGGGCGACGGGCCTGGAAGCGGCGCACCGCGCCGCCGAGCCGCATCGCCTCGCCGGCCTGCGCGACCAGCCGCAGACTCGGCAGCTCCAGCCCGGCCTCCTCGGCGGCCTCGGCCAGCGCCTCGACCACCAGGTTGGGTGCGAACAGCTCGGCGACCCGGTGCCGGTCGAGCCAGTGCGCGAACAGTTCGGCGCTGCGGCGCTGCTCCTCGGTCGGCACGACCAGGGTCTTGCCGTACAGCAGCGCGGAGAGCACCTCCTGCACCGAGACGTCGAAGCTGATCGCGGTGAACTGCGCGGTGCGGGTGCCGGGTTCGCCGCCGACGGCCTCGTGGTGCCACGCCAGCAGGTTCAGCAGCCCTGCGGCGGGCATCACCACGGCCTTGGGCCGGCCGGTGGAGCCGGAGGTGTAGATGACGTAGGCCGGGTGCCGCGCGTCCACGGCGACGGCCGGGTCGTGCTCCGGCCGCTCCTCTGCCGGGGTGACGGCCGCGAGGTCGTCCAGGACGACGACCGGCCGGGCGTCCTCCAGCATGTACGCGATGCGGGCGGCCGGGTAGTCCGGGTCGACCGGCAGGTACGCCGCGCCCGTCTTGAGCACGGCGAGGACGGCGACCACCAGCTCGGCGGAGCGCGGCAGCCGCAGGGCGACGACCTGCTCCGGCCCCACCCCGCGCGCGATCAGCGCGTGCGCCAGGCGGTTGGCCCGGCGGTTCAGCTCGCGGTACGTCAGCACGGTGTCCTCGAACACCACCGCCGGGGCCTGCGGGGTCGCCCGGACCTGCGCCTCGAAGAGGGCCGGCAGGCCGTCGGCGGGAACCGGTCGGGCGGTGTCGTTGCGCGCCACCAGCAGCTCGTGCCGCTCCTCGGCGGTGAGGACGTCGATCCGGCTCAGCCGCCGGTCCGGCTCGGCGACCACCGCCGCCAGCAGGCGCAGCCACCGGGCGACCAGCGCCTCCACCGTGGTGTGCTCGAACAGGTCGGTGCTGTACTCGACCCGCCCGACGATGCCCTCGGCCGGCCCGCCGGTGCCGCCGCGCTCCAGCAGGTGGAAGCCGAGGTCGAACATCGCCGTGGGCGTGCGGACCAGGAGGATCTCGGCGCCCAGACCGCTCAGCTCGAACTCCGTGCGGGGCACGTTCTGCAGCGCGAGCAGCACCTGGAACAGCGGCTGACGGGCGAGCGACCGGGACGGGTTGAGGGCCTCGACGACGTGCTCGAACGGCAGGTCCTGGTGGGCGTACGCGCCGAGCGCGTCCTCCCGGACCCGGCCCAGCAGCTCGGCGAACGACGGGTCGCCCGAGGTGTCGGTCCGCAGCACCAGGGTGTTGACGAAGAAGCCGACGAGGTCGTCCAGCGCCTGGTCCGTCCGGCCGGCGATCAGGCTGCCGACCGGGATGTCGTCGCCCGCGCCGAGCTTGTCCAGCACCGCCGCCAGCGCGGCCTGCAGCACCATGTAGACGCTGGCCCCGTGCTCCCGGCCCAGGCGCACCAGTGCGCCGTGCAGTTCCGCGTCCAGGTCGATCGCGAGGTGGCCGCCGGCATATGAGGGTGCGGAGGGGCGGTGGCGGTCGACGGGAAGCCGGATCTGCTCGGGCAGGTCCGCCAGCGTCCGTGTCCAGTAGGCCGTCTGGCGGGCGAACAGGCTGTCCTGGTCGGCCGCGTCGCCAAGCAGCTGGTGGTGCCACAGGGTGTAGTCGGCGTACTGGACGGGCAGCGGCGCCCACTGCGGTTCCTCGCCCCGGCAGCGCGCCGCGTACGCGGTGGCCAGGTCGGTCGACAACGGGCCCAGCGACCAGCCGTCACCGGCGATGTGGTGGACCACCACCAGCAGCACGTGCTCGTCCGGTGCCGTCTCGAACAGCTCGGCACGCAGGGGTGGTTCGGTGGCGAGGTCGAATCCGCGCGCCGCGGCCGCCACCAGCAGCTCCGGCAGGTCCGTCCCGCCGGTCCTGGTGACCGGCAGCCGCGGCCGGACCGTCCGCGCGTCCAGCACGTCCTGGTACGGCACCCCGTCGACCTGCGGGTAGACCGTGCGCAGGCTCTCGTGCCGGTTGACGACGTCAGCCAGCGCCTCCTCCAGGGCCGCCCGGTCCAGCGGGCCGGAGAGCCGCCACGCCAGCGGCATGTTGTAGACCGAACCGGCGCCCTCCAACTGGTCCAGGAACCACAGCCGGCGCTGCGCGAAGGACAGCGGGACCCGGTCGGGCCGGTCAACGTGGCGCAGCGCGAGCCGCGCCTGGCCGGCTCGGCCGAGTCCGGCGGCCAGCCCGGCCACCGTCGGCGTCTCGAACAGGCTGCGCAGTTCCAGTTCGACGCCCAGGGTGGCACGCGCCCGGGCCACCAGCCGAGTCGCCAGCAGCGAGTGTCCGCCGAGCTCGAAGAAGTCGTCGTCGACCCCGACCTCGGCCACGCCCAGCACCTCGGCGAACACCTCTGCGAGGACGTGTTCCTCCAGTGTGCGCGGGGCCCTGCCGGTCCTCGGCGCGGTGTGGACGGGTGCGGGCAGCGCGCGCCGGTCCAGCTTGCCGGTGGCGGTCAGCGGCAGGCTCCCCAGGGGCACGAAGGCAGCCGGGACCATGTAGTCCGGCAGTCGCTCGCGCAGGTGGGCCCGCAGCTCGTCCGGCCGGAGTTCCGCCCCGGCGACGGCCACCGGGTAGGCGACCAGCCGCACGTCCCCTGCGCGGTCCTCCCGGACGGTCACCGCGACCTGGGCGACCTGCGGATGTTCCGCCAATGCCGCCTCGATCTCGCCGAGTTCGATCCGGAAGCCGCGCACCTTGACCTGGTCGTCGGTCCGGCCGAGGAACTCCAGGTTCCGGTCGGCGCCCCAGCGCACCAGGTCGCCGGTGCGGTACATCTGCGCACCGCGCGGACCGAACGGGTCCGCCACGAACCGTGCCGCGGTGAGCGCCGGCCGGTTCAGGTAGCCGCGGGCCAGGCCCGCGCCGGCGAGGTACAGCTCACCCGCCACGCCCGCGGGCACGGGCTGCAGCGTGCTGTCGAGGACGTACAGCCGGATACCCCCGAGCGGCCGGCCGATCACCGGGCGCGGACTCGATTCCAGCGGTGCGACGACGGCGTCCACCGTGCATTCGGACGGCCCGTAGTAGTTCAGGCAGGACACGCGGTCGACGGCCCGCAGCCGCTCCCACAGCTGGTCCGGAACGGCCTCCCCGCCCATCGAGACCACCGCGGGACGGCGCCCCGGGTCGTCCAGGAGCCCCCGTCCGACGAGCACTTGCAGATAGGACGGGGTGGCGTTGACGTAGTCCAGGCCGGCGCGCTTGACGTAGTCGACGAAGGCGTCCGGGTCGGACCAGGTCGCCTCGTCCAGGACGTGCAGCTCGTGGCCCGCGTACAGGCTGGACAGCTGGTCGCAAGAGGCGTCGAAGGACACCGAGGTGGTCAGCCCGATCCGCAGCCGCTCCTTCGTCCCCCGGGGGAACAGCAGCGGACGCTGGCTGACGAACAGGTTGAGCAGGCCGCCGTGGGTCGACACCACGCCCTTGGGCCGGCCGGTGGAGCCGGAGGTGTAGATCACGTAGGCCGGGTGCCTCGGTTCGACGGCCACCAGGGGGTCCGTCGCGGGGCAGTCGGCCACCAGCGCGGCTGTCGCCGGGTCGTCGAGCACCAGCCACCCGGCCGGGCGGGCCTCCGGCAGCCGGTCCCGGGTCCGGGCATCGGTCACCATCAGGACCGGGCCGGCGTCGTCCATCATGTGCCCGATCCGCGTGGCCGGGTACTCGGGATCGACCGGGACGTAGGCCGCCCCGGTCTTGAGCACCGCGAGGATCGCCACCACCAGCTCGGCCGACCTCGGCAGGGCCACCGCCACCAGCCTCTCCGGCCCCGCGCCCCGCACGATCAGGGCGTGCGCCAACCGGTTCGCCCGCTCGTCCAACTGCTCGTACGTCAGCGAGACGTCACCGCACACCAAGGCCACCAGGTCCGGCGTCGCCCGCACCTGTGCCCGGAACAGCTCCGGCGCGCTCGCGGCCGGAAGCTCCACCTCCGGTCCGGTGCCCAGTGCCGTCAGCTCATCGCGCTCCTCCGCGGAGAGAAGGCCGTACCGGCTCAGCCGCCGCTGCGGGTCGGCGACCGCGGCGCGGAGAAGTCGCTCCAGGCGCCCGAACATCGTCTCGACGGTGGCCGGGTCGTAGAGGTCGTCGGCGTACTCGACGATCCCGTCGATTCCCTCCGGGGAACCGTCCCGCGCCTGCCGCTCGGACATGGTGAAGATCAGGTCGAGTTTGGCGGTGGTCGTCGCCAGGGGCATGTCGTCGACGTGCAGCCCGGGCGGGGCGAAGTCGGCCCGGGGCGCGTTCTGCAGCGCCAGCATCACCTGGAACAGCGGGTGGTGCGCCAGCGACCGCGCCGGGTTGAGGGCTTCGACCAGGTGCTCGAACGGCAGGTCCTGGTGGGCGTACCCGGCCAGCGAGGTGTCCCGGACCCGCGCCAGCAGCTCGGCGAAGGTCGGATCGCCCGAGGTGTCGGTGCGGAAGACCAGGGTGTTGACGAAGTAGCCGACCAGCTCGTCCAGTGCCTGGTCGGTCCGGCCGGCGACCGGGCTGCCGACCGGGATGTCGTCGCCCGCGCCGAGCTTGCTCAGCAGTGTCGCCAGTCCGGCCTGGAGGACCATGAACAGACTGGTGCCGTGTTCCCGGGCGAGCTCGCGCAGACCGCGGTGCAGCTCCGCGTCCAGTCCGACGTGCACGAAGCCGCCCCGGTGCGAGGCGACCGCCGGGCGGGGCCGGTCGGCGGGCAGCTGGATCCGCTCCGGGAGATCGGCCAACTGCCGTGTCCAGTAGGCCGCCTGGCGGGCGAGCAGGCTGTCCGGCTCGGCGGATCCACCGAGCAGCTCGTGCTGCCAGAGGGTGTAGTCGGCGTACTGGACCTGCAGTTCCTCCCACTGCGGTTCCTCGCCGCGGCAGCGCGCCGCACAGGCGGCGGTCAGGTCCCGCGTGAGCGGGCCCAGCGACCAGCCGTCACCCGCGATGTGGTGGAGCACCACCTGGAGCACGTGCTCGTCCGGCGCCAGCTCGAACAGGTCGACCCGCAGCGGCGCATCGCCCGCCAGGTCGAACGGCCGGTCCTTCGCCGCCGCCATCAGGGCGGGCAGCTCGGCCTCGGTGGTCCGGCTCACGAGCAGCCGCGGGCGGCCCGCCACGACGTCCAGCACCTGCTGGTGCGGCACGCCGTCCACCGCCGGGAAGACGGTGCGCAGGCTCTCGTGTCGCCCGACCACGTCCGCCAGGGCGGCCTCCAGGGCCCGCCGGTCCAGGGCCCCGGACAGCCGCCAGGCCAGGGAGATGTGGTAGTTGGCGCCAGCGCCCTCCAGCTGGTGCAGGAACCACAGCCGCCGCTGCGCGAACGACAGCGGGATCAGCTCGGGGCGCTCGCGCCGTACCAGGGCGGCCTGAGCCGGTCCGGCCGCCGCCAGGGCGGCGGCCAGGCCGGCCGGGGTCGGCGCCTCGAACAGGGTCCGCAGCGGCATCTCCACGCCGAGCGTGGCACGGATCCGGGCGGCCAGGCGGGTCGCCAGCAGCGAGTGCCCGCCCAGGTCGAAGAAGCCGTCCTCGACGCCGACCGAGGTCGCGCCGAGGACCTCGGCGAACAGCTCGCACAGGACCTGCTCCTGCGGGGTACGCGGCGCGCGGCCGGTGCCCGCGGTGGCGAGGTCGGGAGCGGGCAGGGCCCGGCGGTCCAGCTTGCCGTTGGCGGTCAGCGGCAGCGCGTCCAGCACCACGAAGGCCGACGGCAGCATGTGCTCGGGCAGCCGCCCGGCCAGGTGCGCGCGCAGGTCGGCCGCGCGCGGTGCGGTGCCGGTGGCGGGCACCAGGTAGGCGACCAGCCGGGTGTCATCGGCGCGGTCCTGCCGGGCCAGCACGGCGACCTGGGCGACGCCGGGGTGCGCGGCGAGGGCCGCCTCGATCTCGCCGAGCTCGATCCGGAAGCCGCGCACCTTCACCTGCTGGTCGGCCCGGCCGACGTAGCGCAGGCTGCCGTCCGCCGCCCGGCGCACCACGTCGCCGCTGCGGTACATCCGGGAGCCGGCCGGCCCGAACGGGTCGGCCACGAACCGCCCGGACGTCAGACCCGGCCGGTTCAGGTAGCCGCGCGCCAGGCCCGCGCCCGCGACGTACAGCTCGCCGGGCACGCCCGGGGCGACCGGGCACAGGCCGCCGTCGAGCACGTACGCCCGCAGGTCCGGGATCGCCGTGCCGATCTGGCCGGCCGGGGTACCGGACCGGTCGAGTGCCGCGTGGGTGACGTGCACCGTGGTCTCGGTGATGCCGTACATGTTGACCAGCCGCGGCGCGTCGTCCGGGTGCCGCTCGTACCAGCTCGCGAGGCGGGCGGGCTCCAGCGCCTCGCCGCCGAACACCACCGTGCGCAGGGCGAGTTCACGGCCGGTCCCGGGCGCCTCGGCGTCCGCCTGGATCAGCTGGTGGAAGGCGGACGGCGTCTGGTTGAGCACGGTCACCCGCTCGCGGGCGAGCAGTTCCAGGAAGCGGCCGGGCGAGCGGCTGGTCTCGTGGTCCACGACCACCAGCCGGCCGCCGTGCAACAGCGCGCCCCACAGCTCCCACACCGAGAAGTCGAAGGCGTAGGAGTGGAAGAGCGTCCAGACGTCCTCGGCGGAGAAGCCGAACAGTTCCCGGGTGGTGTCGAACAGCCGCACCACGTTCCGGTGCGGGACCACGACGCCCTTGGGGTCGCCGGTGGAGCCGGAGGTGTGGATGACGTAGGCGGGGTGGGCGGGGTCGACCGCGACCTCCGGGTCGGTGTCCGGCTGTCCGTCCAGGTCGGCGGTGTCCAGCAGCAGCCGGTCCACGCCGTCCGCTCCGGGCAGGTCGCCGGTCCGGCCGGTCGTCACGAGCAGCGCGGGCCGGGCGTCCTGGAGCAGGTAGGAGATCCGGGCCGCGGGGTACTCCGGGTCCACCGGCACGTACGCGGCGCCGGCCTTGAGCACCGCGAGGATCGCGACCACCAGCTCGGCCGAGCGCGGCAGCGCCACCGCCACCAGCCGCTCCGGCCCCACGCCCCGGCCGATCAGGGCGTGCGCGAGCCGGTTGGCCCGGGCGTTCAACTCGCCGTAGGTCAGGGCGACTTCGCCGTCCTTGAGGGCGACGGCGGCCGGGTTCGCCCGGACCTGCCGCTCGAACAGCGCGGTGATGCTGCTCTCCGGCGCCTGCGCGCCGAGGCCTCCGCCGTCCGGGAGCAGCGCGCTCAGCTCGTCGGCGGACAGCACGTCCACCCGGCCGATCCGCCGGCCGGGGTCGGCGGCCACGGCCCGCAGCAGTCGCAGCCACCGCTCGACGATCCCGGCGGCGGTGGCCCCGTCGAACAGGTCGGTGCTGTACTCCAGGACGCCCGAGAGGCCGTCGGGCTGTTCGGCCAGGACGAAGGTCAGGTCGCACTTGGCCGTCCCGGTCTGGACCAGATCGGTCGCCACCCGCAGCCCCGGCAGCTCGAACGCGCCGAGCGGAGCGTTCTGCAGGGCGAGCATGGTCTGGAACAGCGGGTGGTGCGCCAGCGTCCGGGACGGGTTCAGTGCCTCCACCAGCTGCTCGAACGGCACGTCCTGGTGCGCGTACGCGGCGAGCGCGTCGGCGCGCACCCGGCCGAGCAGTTCGGTGAAGGACGGGTCGCCCGACAGGTCGGTGCGCAGCACCAGGGTGTTGACGAAGAAGCCGACCAGGTCGTCCAGCGCCTCGTCGGTGCGTCCGGCGATCGGCGTTCCGATCGGGACATCGGTACCGGCGCCGAGCTTGCCCAGCAGCGCGGCCAGCCCGGCCTGGAGCACCATGAACAGGCTGGCCCCGCCGTCCCGGGCGAGCGCGCGCAGGCCCTGGTGCAGCTCGGCGTCGATCCGCACCGGCAGCTGGGCGCCCCGGTAGGACATCGCCGTCGGCCGGGGCCGGTCGAACGGCAGCTCCACCTGCTCGGGCAGGTCCGCCAGCTGCGCGCGCCAGTAGGCGAGTTGGCCGTTCAGCAGGCTGTCCGGGTCCGAGCCGTCGCCGAGCAGGTCCCGCTGCCACAGGGCGTAGTCGGCGTACTGGACGGTCAGCGGCGCCCACTCCGGCTTCGCGCCCTCGGCGCGGGCCGCGTAGGCGGTCGTCAGGTCCTGCGAGAGCGGCCCCGTCGACCAGCCGTCACCGGCGATGTGGTGCACCACCAGGAGGAGCACGTGCTCCTCCCGTCCCAGCCGGAACAGTTCGGCGTGCAGCGGCGGCTCCGCGGCGAGGTCGAATGCGCGCCGGGCCGCCTCGGCCAGCCGGTCCGGCAGGTCACGCTCGCCGACCTCGGTCATCCGCAGCCGCGGCCGGGCCGCGTCGGGGTCCAGCACCCGCTGGTACGGCACGCCGTCGACCGCCGGAAACACCGTGCGCAGGCTCTCGTGCCGCTCGACCAGGTCCGCGAGGGCGGCCGCCAGGGCCCGCTGGTCCAGCTCTCCGGACAGCCGCAGCGTCAGCGGGATGTTGTACGTGGCGCTCGGGCCCTCCATGCGGTGCAGGAACCAGAGCCGGCGCTGCGCGAAGGACAGCGGGACCGTCCCCGGCCGCTCCCGCCGTCCCAGGGCCGGCCGTGCCCGGCCGGCGGCGTCCACCGCCGCCGCCAGCTCCGCCACCGTCGGCGCGTCGAACAGGTCGCCCAGCCGCAGTTCCACGCCGAGGATCGTCCGCGCCCGAGCGACCAGCCGGGTGGCCAGCAGCGAGTGCCCGCCGAGGTCGAAGAAGCTGTCGTCCAAGCCGGGCTCGGACACCCCGAGGACCTCGGCGAACAGCCCGACGAGCAGGTGCTCGGTCGCGGTGCGCGGGGCGCGGCCCGGCGTGGCGGGCTGTGACTCGGGCGCGGGGAGGGCCCGCCGGTCGAGCTTGCCGTTCGGCGTCAGCGGCAGTGCGTCCAGGACCACGAACGCCGACGGCACCATGTACTCCGGCAGCCGCTCGCGCAGCCGGGCCCGCAGGTCGTCCGGCTGGACGACCTGCCCCGCCGCGGGAACGGCGTAGGCGACCAGCCGGGGTTCCTCCTCGTTGCGCACCGTCACGGCGGCCCGGGCGACCTGGGGGTGTTCGGCGAGCACGGCCTCGACCTCGCCGAGCTCGACCCGGAAGCCGCGAACCTTGACCTGGTCGTCGGTCCGGCCGAGGAACTCCAGGTTCCCGTCCGGGTTCCAGCACACCAGGTCCCCGGTGCGGTACATCCGCGATCCGGACGGCCCGAAGGGGTCCGCCACGAAGCGCCCGGCCGTCAGCACCGGCCGGTTCAGGTAGCCCCGGGCCAGTCCCGCGCCCGCGATGTACAACTCACCCGGCACGCCGGTCGGCAGCGGCCGCAGGGCGCCGTCGAGCACGTGCAGCCGGGCGTTGGTGACGGGTCGGCCGATGACCGGGCGCGGGCTCGAACCCACCGGCGCGACCACCGAGTTGACCGTGCACTCGGACGGCCCGTAGAGGTTGAGTCCGCGAACCCCTCCGGCCTCCCGCAGGTCCGCCCAGAGCTGCTCGGGGACGGCCTCGCCGCCCGCCGCGACCAGCGTCGGCCGCCACTGCGGATCGCTCAACAGCCCGTGCGTGACCAGGACCCGGAGGTAGGACGGGGTGGCCTCGATGTAGTCGAGCCCGCAGCGCGCGGCGTAGCCGACGAAGGCGTCCGGGTCGGTCCAGGTCGCGTGGTCCAGAACGTGCAGCTCGTGGCCCCCGAACAGGGCGAGCAGCTGGTTCAGGGAGGCGTCGAAGGACACCGACGTGGTCAGCGCGACCCGCAGCCGCTGCCGTCCGTCGAGCACCGGCCGGAACATGGCCTGCCGGTGGTCGGTGAGCAGGTTCAGCAGGCCGCCGTACGTCGGCAGCACGCCCTTGGGCCGCCCGGTGGAGCCGGAGGTGTAGATGACGTACGCCGGGTGTGCCGGATCGACGGCCACCCTCGGGTCCGTATCCGGCAGCGCGTCCAGGTCGGCGGTGTCAAGCACCAGCCGGTCGACGGAGCCCGCCTCGGGCAGCCGCTCGCCGCTGCGGGCGTCGGTCACCAGCAGCGTCGGCCGCGCGTCGTCGAGCAGGTACCCGATCCGGGCGGCCGGGTACTCCGGGTCGACCGGGACGTACGCCGCGCCGGTCTTCAGCACCGCGAGGATCGCCACCACCAGCTCGGCCGAGCGCGGCAGCGCCACCGCCACCAGCCGCTCCGGTCCGGCGCCGCGGGCGATCAGGGCGTGCGCCAGCCGGTTCGCGCGCGCGTCCAGCTCCGCGTACGTCAGCGAGACGTCCCCGCAGACCAGCGCGACGACGTCCGGGGTCGCCCGCACGTGCTCCCGGAACAGCTCCGGCAGGCTCGCGGCCGGGACCGCCGCCGCCGGCCCGCTGCCGACGGCCGCCAGCTCGCCGTGTTCCTCGGCCGTGAGCAGCTCGATCCGGCCCACCAGGTCGTCCGGGTCGCAGTCCGCGAGGGTGTCGAGCAGCAGGAGCAGCCGCTGCCGGTGCGCGGCGAGGTCGTCGTCGCCGTACGCCTCCGGTGCGCCGTGGAGCCTGAGGAGCGGGGGGTTGCCGTCCCGGTAGTCGAACACCCAGACCGCCAGGTCGGTGGTCGAGCCCGACACGAAGTGGTGCACGGAGGCGGGGTGCCCGGCGAAGCTCGGCCTGGAGTTGAAGGCCATGATGTTGACGATCAGCGGGAACGCCGTCCCGATGCCGCCGGGCGCACCGAGGTCGCGCAGCAGGTCCTCACTGCGGTAGCGCTCGTGCGCGACGGCCGCCTCGACCTCCCGTGCCGTCTGGGCGACGAGCTCGCGCCACGACATGTCCGGCCGCACCGTCATCCGCAGCGGCACCACGTTGGACATCGTGCCGGGCACGGCCATCAGGTCGCGGTCGGCGCCCCGGCGGGCGGTGACGGGCAGGGCGAGCACCACGTCCTGGGCGCCGGTCAGCCGGTGAGCGTAGAGCGCCGTCGCCGCGATCAGCAGCCGGGACCACCGGACGCCGACCCGGCCGGCCGCCGCCCGCAGGGCGTCCGGGCGCCGCAGTTCCCGTTCCTCGGCCAGCCGGAGGGCGAGGTTGGGGTCGGTCGGGGAGGCGCCGGTGAGCCGGGTGGGGGCGGGCCGGTCCGCGAACCGCTCCGTCCAGTAGGCGCGGTCGGCGGCGAAGTCCGCGGACGAGCGGTAGGCGGCGTCGCTGTCGACCAGGTCCCGCAGGGAACCGAACGGGCACGGCGGCTCGGCGCCGCCCCCGGCCAGCGCCGAGTACACCTCGCCGACCCGCTGCCGGACCAGCGAGCTGCTCAGCGCGTCCAGCACCACGTGGTGGTAGTTCAGGTACCAGAGGTACTCGGTCGGTGACAGCCGGATCAGCGCGTGCCCGAACAGCGGGTCGCGGGAGAGGTCCAGCGGGCGCAGCAGGTCACGTTCCATCCACTCCCGGGCCGCCGCACGGGGGTCGGGCTCCCCGCTGAGGTCGAGGTGCGCCGGCGCCCAGTCCCAACTCTCCCGGAGGACCTGGCGCGGGCCCTCGCCGTCGTCGAGGAAGCTCACGTGCAGGGCGTCGACCTCGTCGACCACCCGGCGCACCGCGGTCTCGAACAGCTCCCGGTCCACCGGCCCGTGGATCTCCAGGCACTCACCGACGCGGTAGCCCGGGATCGGGTTCCGGGACCGCTGTTCGGCGAGCCAGATCTCGCGCTGGGCCGCTGTCAGGGGAAGGGTGTCGCCATCGCGACGGGACATGGGGGTACCTCCGAAAGTGTGGGCAGGCGTGGTCGCAGGGCGCGCCGGAGCACACCGATCGCGGTGACGTCACGCGGTGGGTGCTCGGGTGGCGCGGCTGCTGCGGTCAGGCGGCGAGTTCGCCGGCCTGGAGCTGCCAGAGGGATGCGTAGAGTCCGTGCTGGGCGAGGAGTTCGTCGTGGGTGCCCTGTTCGGCCACGACGCCGCCCTTGTCCATGACGTAGATCCGGTCGGCGTGGCGGACGGTGGAGAGCCGGTGGGCGATCACGACCATGGTCCGCTCGGCGGCGAACCTCCGGAGCGTGCGCTGGATGGCGGCCTCGGTCTCGTTGTCCACGGCGGAGGTGGCCTCGTCGAGGATCACGACCGGCGCGTCCTTGAGGATCGCCCGCGCCAGGGCGATCCGCTGCCGCTGGCCGCCCGAGAGCGCGGCGCCGCGTTCGCCGATCAGGGTGTCGTAGCCGTCCGGCAGCGTCGCGACGAAGGCGTGCGCCTCGGCCATCATGGCCGCCTTGACCACGGCCTCGTCCGAGGCGCCGAAGCTGCCGTAGCGGATGTTGTCGGCGATGCTGCCGTCGAAGAGGAACGGGTCCTGGGCGACGAACCCGACCGCGTCCCGCAGGTCCCGGCGCGGCAGGTCGCGCACGTCGCGCCCGTCGAGCAGCACGGCACCGGACTCCGCGTCCTGGAAGCGCATCAGCAGCTTGGCGACGGTCGTCTTGCCGGAGCCGGTGGCGCCGACGAGGGCGGTGACCTGGCCTGCGGGAATGGTCAGCGAGAGGTCCTCCAGCACCGGCGGGCGGCCGGGGTAGGCGAAGGTCACTCCGTCGAGGACGATCTCGCCCCGCACCTTCCCGGTGTCGAGCGGTCCGCCGATGCCCTCTGCCTCGACGGGCAGGGCCCGCAGGTGGTGGACCCGGTCGTAGGCGGCGAGCGTGCGCTGGTACTGGTCGACGATGCCGCCGAGTCGGTTCATCCGCAGCAGCACCATCTGGGGCAGCCCGATCAGCGGGCTGAACACCTCGAACGGCAGGCTGCCGTTGAGTACCGACCGGCCGCCGATCAGCAGGGTGCCGGCCATCGAGCTGGTCGTGCAGACCCGGACGGTCTCGGCGTGGCGGATCGTGCTCCGGTCGGTCCGCTCGTTGCTCTCCTGGGCCACCGCGCTCAGCCGGTCGATGCGCTCGGCCTCGTAGTCCTCGGTGCAGAAGCTCTTGACGGTGGCGCCGGCCTCCAGGCTGTTGACCAGCTGGCTGTGCAGCCTGGCCCGGTTCTCACCGGAGACGGCGTAGTCGGCCGTGACCTTCTCCTGGTAACGGAGCGACAGCCAGGCGATGACCGGGATGGGCAGGAACGCGATCCAGGCGATCTGCGGTGCCAGCAGCAGGAACACCGGCACCAGGATGGCCAGGCTGGTGCCCAGCTGGAGCACGTCGTTGGCCGAGGTGGTGAAGAAGGCGCCCAGCTGGCGGACGTCGTCGGTGAGCACGCCGGCGATCCGGGTGGTCCGTTCGCCTTCCAGGTGCCGCAGTTCGAGGTGCTGGACGTGATCGTACGTGCGGCTCCGCCAGTCGTGCTCGATGTCCTGGCCGAGTCGGCGCCACTGGAGGTTCGAGGAGTAGGAGAGGCCCGCGACGGCGGCACAAGCGACGGCCACCAGCCCTGCCAGGCCCCAGAGTTGGGCGGACGCGGTGGTCAGACCGATGCGGACCAACGGCGCGGCCTCGCCCTTGATGAGGACCAGAGCCGTCCAGCCGAGGAAGGTGGCGAGCGCCATCTCCGCGACCTGGCAGGCGACCGAGAGCGCGGAGGCGCGGAAGAGCCGGCGCCGGTGCGGTCCGACGACCTCCAGCAGGGGGTGGCGTTCGGTTCCGGTCCCGGCCGGCTCGCCGGCCGTGTCGGCCGTTCCGCGCCAGGCCTTCCGAAGGACGGCCACGGTCGCGGTCGCGACCCCGCCGAGTGCCACCAGTTGCCTGCTCAGCGCCGACCCCCGGATCAGCGCGACGCCGGCAGCCACCCCGCCGCCGACGGCGAGGACCGGTCGCACGACGAGGCCGCGGTCCGGGCGCGGGGCCGGTGCGGCGGGCCGCGCCGACGCCGGACTCACCGTCCCGGTCGGCCCCTGCACGACCAGGGCGACGGCCCTGCGGACGATCCGGCCGACGTCCACGGCGCGCACCCGCGCGTCGTGCCGGACGAGGACTCCACCGGTGACCGGACTCGCCTGCGCCTCGGTGATCCCGGGGACGCGCCGCAGGGCGGCGGCGAGGATCTCGGCCGTCCGGGGCCGTCCGAGGACCGGCTTGACGTCCCAGCGCTGGCGCCCCGGGATGACCGAGCGCGGGCGCACGTCCGAATCCACGGGAAGGTTCCCGGCTGCTGCGGCCAGCAGAGATGGCATGTGTACGATCACCTGTTTGCGGAGGTCGCGGATGGACCGTCATTGGGCATGACGGAGCACCGCGGCAAATGGAAAGTCTGAAGGGGAAAGCGATACGGCCGACGGGGCGGCGGTAGCTGCTCGGGCACATCTTCCGAGACCGTTCGAAACATGCGCCCGAGCGACTGATCGGTCCGCGGGGCGGAGCGTCAGGGAGTCTTGCCGGCGCCGACGGTCGCGGTCGCGCGGATCTTCGGGGCCCTCGACTCGTGCTCGACCCGGTGGACGGGCTCGGTCTTGTCCTTGTGCGGGACGGGGCCCTCGGCGGCCCGGTGGTGCTCGTCGGAGGTGATCTGCGCGGCCACCATGTCGGCGGCCACCTCGGCCGCGAGGTCGTGGATTCCCTCTCCGGCCTCATGGGCCGCCTTCTTCACCTCCATGGCGATGCCGACGGACGTCTTGACGACGCCACGGACCAGCGGCTTGAGGAGCCGCTTGGCCAGCGGCGCGACGATGAGGCCGATCAGGAAGGGCGGTACTACGGGCGGCATGATGCTCCAACCTCTCTACGCAGACGGATGACAGGGGACCCCGGGGGCACTGCGAACTCCGGAGCACACACAACAGGGCGGACGGAAGCACCCATGTCCGAAATTCTTCGTTCCCGTGCCGGATTCCCTGCTGGGCCGAAAATTCCTCTGGGGTCCACCGCCCGCTCCCTGGCCACCGTAGTCGAGCCAGGTCCACCGAGAGCAAACGTCCTTGGCGGAATTCACCCGTGCGAGTGCTTTAAATCCAATCCGCCTCCACGGGCTGGAATATGCATACTCACCAAATAAGCCAATTATCCTATTTAACTATCAGGTCCCGTCCTGGGCCCCTCGTTCCACCCGTCGGCGCAACACGGGGAACGGCAGCCCGCCACCACCCAGCACGGCCTCGTGGAAGGTCCGCACCTCGAAACCGGCCCCCTTCTCGGCCTCCGCCCGGGCCCGCAACCGAACGAACTCCAGGTAGCCCGCACGGTAGGACAGCGCCTGCCCGGGCAGGTCCGTCGAGTACCGCAGCAGGTCCGAGGCGATCTGGCCGTCCGCCTCGGTGGAGTTGGCGCGCATGAAGTCCCGGGCCTGCTCCAGGCTCATCGTCCCGAGGTTGAGCCCGGTGTCCACGACGAGGCGCTGCGCGGTGAATCGCTCCTGCGCAAGGCGCCCGTAGGCGTCCCAGGGGTCGTCGTAGAGGCCCATCTCCCAGCCGAGGCCCGCCGCGTACTCGGCCCAGCCCTCGTTGAAGGCGCCGAACTCGGCCACCTCACGACGCAGTTGCGGCAGCACGCGGTTCTCGGCCTGCCGGGCGAGGTGGAAGTGGTGCCCGGGGGCCAGCTCGTGGTGGATCAGGGAGGCCGCGCCGATCAGCGAGCGCCCTTCCAGACCGGAACCGTTGTAGCGGTAGCGCCCGATCGGGGCGGCCGGAGTGGGCAGCTCGTAGTACCCGAAGGTCATCCCCGCCTCCAGCGCCGGATCCAGCCGCGCCAGTCCGTACGGCGCGGCCGGCAGCACCGCGAACCAGCGCGGCAGCAGCGGGGCGAGCCGGTCGAGGTAGCCGCGATAGCGGGCCTCGACCTCCTCGGGAGTCCGCGCGTAGAGCCGGGGCTCGGTGCGCAGCCGCTCGTGGAACTCCCCCTCCGGGCCGTGGAATCCGAGGGCGGCTCGGGCCTCCCGCATCCGCTCGGCGAGCTCCCGGCACTGCTCCCGGCCGAGCTCGTGGAGCCGCTCGGGCGGCGTGTCGCCCCCGCTGTGGATCCGGACGAACTCCCGGTACGCCTCCTCACCGCCTTCATACCGGGCCCAGCCGACGGCCTGCGGCGCCTCGCGCTGGTAGTCCGGGTCGTCGAGGACGGCGCGCAGGCCGTCGAAGGCCGGCAGCAACTCGGCTTCCACCAGCCGCCGCACGCCGCTCCGGACCCGTCCGCGCTCGGCCGGCCCCAACTCACCGAGCCGGGCCTCGTCCACCTCCACGCGCTCCGCCACCGACGCCCGCAGGCCCGCGAGGGTGGCGCGCACCCCGGGCAGGGCCGGAGCGGGCACCCGGAAGCCGCGCGCGGCCTGCCCCGCCGTCTTGTCACCGATCGAGCCGACCACCCGGGCCAGCTCGCGCACCAGCACCAAGTACCGTTCGGCGTCCGCTGGTTCGCCGAACCGGTGGCTCCGCAGGGCCGCGTCGACGTACTGCGACAGCGGGAACAGCCGGTACGGCGTGGCCGCGGGCGTCAGCCAGTAGCAGCGGTGGGCGCGCACCTCCTGCTCGGCCAACCCCGCGAGGAATCCGACGGTGTCGGCATCGGTGCCGGACAGCTCCGCGCCGTCGAGCGTCCGCGCCCGGGCCAGCACCTCCTCGGCGAACCGCGCCCGTTCCTCGGCCTCGGCGGGCGACGCTCCGGGGAGCGTCTCGACCGGGAGCCCCTGGCGGACTCTCAGCAGTGGATCGCGCTCCAGCAGGAACTCCCAGTAGCGGTCCGCCAGATGGCTCGTCGCCCGGCCCGGCTCGTTCGTCCTCGCGCTCATGCGGCCAGTGTGGCGGTGCCGGGCCTGCCGCCCCACCCGGTCGCCCGAAACAGCGGCCTCGGTATCCCCCGAACGGATGAGGCGGCGGGTTTCGCCCCCGACCCGTGCAGAAGGCGACCGCATCAACCGGAGCCCCGGGATGTCACCGTGCGCACGGACGTTCTGATGAGCTTACTTGTCCCCGGTCGGCGCGCCGGGAGGGTCGGCTGTGCGTGCGCCGCATCCGGTTTCCGGGATCGCGGCGCCCTCATCACCCGGACCGCCCGCCGTAGCGTGCTCGGCGACCCCTGCGCCTCCGGCCGCCGCCACACCGCCCCGGAGGTCCTGATCGCGCCCGAGCGGAGCACCGTCGCATGACCGTCACCCAGGACAAGCCCCTGCACCACCACACCGGCGCGGGGTTACCCGCCCCGTTCGCCGTCGCGGGGACCGGGGTGCACCTGCCCCCGACCGTCGTCACCAACGAGCAGCTGACCCGCTCCCTCGACACCAGCGACGCATGGATCACCAGCCGCACCGGCATCCGTGAACGCCGGCGCCTGGCCCCGGACCTGGCCACCTCCGACATGTGCGTCGACGCCGCGCACCAGGCCTTGGACGCGGCGGGCACCGCCCCCGCCCAGTTGGACGCGGTGATCGTCGCCACCTACACCTGGGACCAGCCCCTGCCCTCCACCGCGCTGATCGTCAAGGACGCCCTGGGCGCCCACCGAGCCCTGTCCCTGGACGTCACCCAGGCGGCCTGCGCCTCCGGCGTCCAGGCCGTACTGATCGCCGCCCACCTCCTCCAGAACCCTTCCATCACCACCATCCTGGTCCTCGCCGCCGACTGCGCCTCCAGGATCACCGACCCCACGGACCGCACCACCGGCGTCTTCTTCGGCGACGCCGCGGCCGCCGTCGTGCTCACCCGCTCCGAGACCGCCGGCGCGGGCCTGCTCTCCTACGACCTGGGCTCCCAGCTCTCCTACGACGTCCAGGTCCCGGCCGGCGGCTCCCGGCTGCCCACCAGCGCGGCCACCCTGGCCGCCGGCGCCCACTACCTGCGCATGGACGGCCGCTCCGTCTGGAACACCGCCACCACCCGCCTGCCCGAGAGCATCACCAGCGCCGCCCGGCAGGCCGGCGTGCCGCTCGACGAGATCCGGCACTTCTTCCTGCACCAGGCCAACCTGAACCTCCTCACCGAAACCGTGAAGGCCATGGGCGTCCCTCAGGACCGCGTCCCCGTCACCGTCGACCGGCTCGGCAACACCGGATCGGCCGGCCTGTTCACCGCACTCCACTCCACCGTCGCCGCGGGCGGCCTGCGACCGGGCGACACCTACGTCCTGTCCGGGATCGGCGCGGGCTTCCAGTGGGGCACCCTCTGCCTCCGGCACGCCTGACCCCGACCACCGTGCCACATTCGAACACTCTTACCGGGCAAGCGAGTTGACTCGCCAGTGGCAGAACTCGGTGGCACCATGACGGCCATGCCCCGTCGTACCCCGCCGCCCGTCCGGACGGCCGCCGCCACCGTCCTGGCCGCCGCACTGACCGTCACGGTGGCCGGCTGCGGGGGCGCGGCCCGTCCCTCGACGAGCACCCCGCTCGCCGAACACGGGACCGTCCGGATCGCCGCGTCCAGCGAGACGCCGAGCTTCGACCCGTACACGGCCTTCGGCGCGGCCCAGGCCCGCTACGCCTACGACTCGCTGGTCAACGTCTCCGCCGACGCCACCCTGGTCTCCGGCCTGGCCTCCTCCTGGGAGGCCACCACCACCACGGCCGTCTTCACCCTCCGCCCGGGGATCACCTGCTCCGACGGCACCCCCCTCACCGCCACGGCGGTCGCCCGCGCGCTGACCTACGCCGGAGACCCGGCCAACCAGCTCGCCGGCGCCCAGACCGTCCTGCCCAGCGTCCCGTACACCGCGAGCGCCGACGACGCGACCGGCACCGTGACGGCGACCACCACCACCCCCTTCCCGTTCCTCACCCGCACCATCGGCCTGCTGCCGATCGTCTGCCCCGCCGGCCTCGACCGGCCCCGGACGCTGGACCGCTCCACCCGGGGCACCGGACCGTACGTGCTGACCCACTACACCCCGGGCGGGCCGTACGAGTTCACCGTCCGCGAGGGCTACACCTGGGGCCCGGCCGGCGCGACCACCGCGGAGCCCGGCCTGCCGGCCCGCCTCGTCATCTCGGTGGTGCCCCAGGCCTCCACCACCGCGAACCTGCTGCTCACCGGGGACGTCGACATCGCGGACGTGAACGGGCCGGACCGCACCCGGCTCACCGGCCACGGCCTGTCCACCACCGACGTGGCGACCGTCGTCGGGATGACCTTCTTCAACCAGCGCCCCGGCCGGCCGCTGGCCGAACCGGCCCTGCGCCGGGCCCTGGTGTCCGCGCTCGACCGCCAGGGCCTCGCCAACGTCGCCGTCGGCGGCACCGGCACGCCCGCCACCGACTTCGGCGCCGAGGGCGCCGTCTGCCACGCCGACCTCGCCGCCGCCAACCTGCCCGCGCAGGACGCCACCGAGGCACTGCGCGCCGCCGGCTGGACCCGTGGCCCGGACGGCCGGCTGACCAAGGACGGCAAGCCGCTCCGGCTGCGCCTGATCACCAGCCCCGACCTCGGCCCCACGCTGTCACCCGTCGCCGAACTGATGGCCCGGACCTGGACGGTGCTGGGCGCGGACGTCAAGCTGGTCACCGAGAGCCTGCCCGCACTCGTCAACGCCATGTACCAGACCGGCGACTTCGACGTCGTGGTCGGCACCTCCCCCGGCTTCGCCCTGCCCATCGGCTTCATCCCCTTCTTCTCCGGCCCGCCCCCCGCCCAGGGCCTCAACTTCGCGGGCGTGGCCAACCCCGAATACGACGCCCTGGTCGCCCAGGCCCTCCGGGAACCGGACACCGAAGGCTGCGCCACCTGGAACCGGGCCGCCGCCGCCCTCTTCCGATCGGCCGACGCCCTGCCGATCGCCGACGGCCGGAGCAGCGTGTACGGGCGCAGCACCACCTTCGCCACCACCTTCGGCGGCCAGCTCGTCCCCACCAGCATCCGCCTGCACCGATGACCGGGGGAACCCGCGTGACCGTACCCCGCCGTTCGCCGCCTCTGCCGCATCTGCCGCGGCACCTCATGCCCCGTCTCCTACGGCACCCGTGGACGGCGTTCCTCGGCCGGCGCACCGCCCGGCTGCTCCTCTCGCTCGGGGTCGTGCTCACCGCATCGTTCGCGATGATCCGCCTGGTGCCCGGAGACCCGGTCCGCGCGGCGCTCGGCGTCGACGCCTCCCCCGCCCTGGTGGCCGCACGCCGGCACCAACTCGGGCTCGACGAACCCTTCCTGGCCCAGTACCGGCACTATGTCGACGGCCTCGTGCACGGCGACCTCGGCACCTCGCTGGTCACCTCGACACCGGTCGCGGAGCTCGTCCGCACCCGGCTGCCGGCCACCCTGGAGATCGCCGGCCTGGCCTTCCTCGTCACCCTCGCCGTCGCCCTGCCCGGCGGCCTGCTCGCCGCCGTCCGCACCCGGGACGGCCGGCACCCGCGCAGCGAACTGGCGTTCACCACGCTCACCGCCGGCCTGGCCGGGATCCCCGACTTCGTCCTGGCCGCCGGGCTCACCGCGCTGCTGGCCGTCGGCCTCCAACTGCTGCCGGTGGCCGGCACGGCGGGCGCCGGGTCCTTCGTCCTGCCGGTCCTCGCGCTCTCCGTGGCGCCCACCGCCGTCCTGGTGCGCATCGTCCGGGTGGAGGCGCTGAAGGTGCTGTCCGAGGACTACCTGCGCACCGCCCGCGGAAAGCGGCTGTCACCGCTACGCCGTTACCTACGGCACGCGGCGCCGAACATGGCCACCGCCGCGCTCACCGTCGCCGGAGGCCTGCTGCCCGCCCTGATCGCCGGCACCGTGCTGGTGGAGAAGGTCTTCGCCTGGCCCGGCATCGGTTCGGCCCTGGCGCAGTCCGTGAGCTCGCAGGACTACCCGGTGATCCAGGCGATGGTCCTGATCCTCGGCACGACCGTCCTGCTCGCCGCCCTCCTGGTCGACGTGCTGCTGGCGCTGCTCGACCCGCGCTCGACGATCCGGGAGAGCTGAGGTGCCGATGCCCCTTCCCACCAGGTACCTCCGCTCGCCCATGGCCTGGGCCGCCACCGCCATGCTGGCCTCTCTGATCGTGCTCGCGCTGGCGGGCCCGCTCGTCTGGGGCGCGGCGGCCGACCTGCCCGACCCCTCGGCGGTGCTCCAAGGCCCCTCCACTGCCCACCCCTTCGGCACCGACAACCTCGGACGGGACCTGCTCGCCCGGGTCCTGACCGCCACCCGGCCCTCCCTGCTGCTCGCGCTGGCCGCGACCGCGATCGGCGCGAGCACGGGCATCCTCCTCGGCGCGTCCACCGCCGTCGTCGGCCCCCGCGCCCGCCGCCTGCTCGCGGCACTGATCAACCTCCTGCTCGCCTTCCCCGCACTCCTGGTCGCGCTCTTCCTCGCGGTCGTGTTCGGCGCGGGCGCGGCCGGGGCGATGCTCGCCCTCGCCGTCGCCGGTGTACCCGGCTTCGCCCGGCTCGCCCAGACCCTCGCCGCCGCCGTCGCGGGCACCGACCACCTGGCCTCCGCCCGGGTCCTCGGCCTGCGCCGGCACCGGCTGCTGTGGCGGCACGTCCTGCCCAACATCGCCGAACCGCTGCTGCTGAGCGCGACCACGGCGGCGGGCACCTCCCTGGTCGCGCTCTCCGGGCTGAGCTTCCTCGGCCTGGGCGTCCAACCGCCCGGCTACGACTGGGGGCAACTGCTCAACCAGGGGCTCGACCGGATCTACGCACAGCCGCTGCCCGCCCTCGCCCCCGGCCTGGCCATCCTCTACGCGGCGGTGACGTTCCAACTGCTCGGCGAGGTCCTGGCCGGAGGCGCCGCCCGGCGCAACCCGGCGGACCGTACGGACCGTACGCCCCGGCGACGGATCGCGCCGGGTGGGCCGAGTGCACCGAGCGGGCCGAGCGGGCCGAGCGGGCCGAGTGCACCGAGCGGGCCGAGCGGGCCCGACGAGGACGGCCTCGTCCTCCACGTCGAGGAGCTGAGCGTCGAACTCCCCACCCCGGAAGGCGTGATCCGGCCGGTCCGCGGCGTGAGCCTCTCCCTGCGGCCGGGCGAGATCGTCGGACTCGTCGGCGAGTCCGGCTCCGGCAAGTCGCTCACCGCGCTCGCGATCGCCGACCTGCTCCCCGAGCGCGCCCGGGTATCCCACCGCACCCTCCGGCTGCTCGGCGCCGACCTGGACGCCATGACGCCGAAGCAGCGCGACCAGCACCTCGCGACCGGCCTGGCGATGGTCTTCCAGAACCCGGCCACGGCACTCAACCCGTCACTCCGGATCGCCACCCAGCTCACCGAGGCACCCCGCACCCATCTCGGCACGAGCCGCACCCAGGCCCTGCGCGATGCCGCGGACGCCCTGCAACGGGTGGCCCTGCCCCCCGCCCTGCTACGGTCACGCCCCCACCAGCTCTCCGGCGGCCAGCGCCAGCGCGTGATGATCGCCGCCGGCCTGATGATGCGGCCCGGCCTGATCATCGCCGACGAACCGACGACCGCCCTCGACACCACCGTGCAGCGGCAGATCACCGAACTGCTCTCCGACCTGCGGCGGGACACCTCCGCCGCCGTCCTGTTCATCAGCCACGACATCGCGCTCGTGAGCGGATTCTGCGAACGCGTCCTGGTGATGTACGCGGGCTCCGTCGTCGAAACCCTCCCCGCCGACCGGCTCGCCACCGCCGCCCGGCACCCCTACACCCGGGCCCTGGTCGCCTCGGTACCGGACCTCACCGCGGACCGCGACCGGCCGCTGCCCACCGTGGCGGGCGCGCCGCCCGACCCGATCGCACCCGCCCCGGGCTGCCCGTTCGAGCCCCGCTGCCCGTACCGGCAGGACCGCTGCGCCCGGGAGGCTCCGCAGCTGGACGACGTCGACGCGCTCCAGCGGGTCGCCTGCTGGTACCCCCCGCCGGCGCCGGCAGAGACGGACCGGGCGACGGAACATACGGAACATCAGGTGGAGGCGGACCCGTCATGACCAGCCTGCGGCTCTGCGACCTCACCGTCCGCCACCACGGCCCGCGCGGCCCCGTCACCGCCGTGGACCGCGTCTCACTGGAGGTCCCGGCCGGCACCACGCTCGGGCTCGTCGGCGAGTCCGGCTCGGGGAAGTCGACCCTGGCCCGCGCGATCGTCGGGCTCGCCCCCGTGCACGGGGGCCGGGTCCTCGTCGACGGCCAGGACGTCCGGGTCCGTACCGTCCGTGCCCGGCGCCGGCTCGGCCGCCTGGTCCAGATCGTCCTCCAGGACCCGGACACCGCGCTCGACCCCCGGATGACCGTCCGCCAGACCCTCGTCGAGGCCGCCACCGTCTTCCAGTGGCTCGACCGGCACGCCCGTACCGAGCGCGTCGCCGCGCTGCTCGACCTCGTCGGACTGGACCCCCGGCTCGCCGGCCGCCTGCCCCGGCAGCTGTCCGGCGGCCAGCGCCAACGGGTCGCCGTCGCCCGCGCCCTGGCCGTCGGACCCGGACTCCTGATCGCCGACGAGATCACCTCGGCACTCGACGTCTCGGTACAGGCGTCCGTCCTCAACACGATCCGCGAACTCCGGCAACGGCTCGGCCTGTCCATGCTGTTCATCGGCCACAACCTGCCCGCGGTCTGCTACGTCTCCGATACGGTGGCGGTGATGCAGCGCGGCCGGATCGTCGAAACGGGCCCCACCGACGCCCTCCTGCGCGACCCGCAGCACCCCTACACGCGCGAGCTCCTCGCCGCCGTCCCCCGCCTGTCCGGCCCACCGCCCTCCCGGAGGTCCCGATGACCGTCGACCGACCCGACGCGGTGGTGGTCGGGGCCGGGGTGATCGGCACCGCCGTCGCCCTCGAACTCGCCCGCACCGGACGGCAGGTGGTCGTGGTGGACAAGGCCGGCGCGGCCGGCCACGGATCGACCGGCGCGTCCAGCGCGATCGTCCGGTTCAACTACTCCACCTTCGACGGCGTCGCCACGGCCTGGGAGTCCCTCCACCTGTGGGCGTCCTGGCCCGAGCACCTCGGGCTCACCACCGACCGCCGCCCGCTCGCGGCCTTCCGCCGCACCGGCGCCGTGCTGCTCGACGCGCCCTTCCCCGAACCCGCCGACACCGCGGCCCTGTTCGACCTGGCCGGCGTCCCGTACGAACGGTGGGACACCGCGACCCTGCGCGGGCGCCTGCCCGGGATCGACGCCGGGCGGTACTGGCCGCCGAAGCCCGTGGACGACGACGCCTTCTTCGACGGCCCGGCCGGTGAGCTCGGTGCCCTGTTCACCCCGGACGCCGGGTTCGTCGACGACCCGCAGCTCGCGGCCCAGAACCTCGCCGACGCGGCGGGCGAGCTGGGTGCGCGCTTCCTGTTCCACCGCACCGTGGTGGCCGTCGACCGGCACGCGGACCGCGTGGCAGGCCTCCATCTGGCCGACGGGGCCCGGATCGCCGCGCCGGTCGTGGTCAACGCCGCCGGCCCGTGGTCGGGAGGCCTCAACCGGCTGGCGGGTGTCGGCAGCGACTTCACCATCGGTGTACGCCCCCTGCGCGAGGAGGTCCACCAGATCGCCGCGCCCGACGGCTCCACCACCCGCCTCACCAGCGGCCCCACCGCCCGCCCCGGGCCGGTTCCGGTCGTCGCCGACCTCGACCTCGGCACCTACCTGCGCCCGGTTGCCGGGGGCCGCCTGCTCATCGGCGGCACCCAGCCGGCCTGCGACCCACCGGAGTGGATCGACGACCCGGACGAAGCCGACCCGCGCCCCACCGCCCACCGCTTCCGGACCCAGGTGACCCGCGCGGCCCGCCGCTTCCCCGGGATCACGGTCCCCAGCCGGCCCGTCGGCGTCGCGGGCGTGTACGACGTCGCCGACGACTGGACCCCGATCTACGACCGCACCGCCCTCGACGGCTACTACGTCGCCATGGGCACGAGCGGCAACCAGTTCAAGAACGCACCGCTGGTGGGCCGCTACCTCTCGACCCTGATCGACCTGGTCGAGGCCGGCCACGACCATGACGGCGACCCGGTCCGCTACCGCTGCGAGCACACCGGCAACGTCGTGGACCTGGGCGCGTTCTCCCGCCGCCGCCCGGTCCGGACCGGCTCCGCCCGCACGGTCATGGGCTGAGGGTGCGCAGTTCGCTCACCAGATCCGAGACCACCCCGACCACGAACCCGGGCTCCTCGGTCGGGAAGTCATGGCCGGTTCCCGTCGGCGTGTGCACCACCCGGGACGCGGTCGACGCCGCCAGGTAGCGGGTCCGGGCCCCGAGGTAGAAGCGGGCCATCCGCTCGGCCTCGGCGGCGTCACCGGCGGCGGCCAGCACCGGCTCCCCGCCCGTGAGGTCGCGGGGTATGACCAGCACCAGCGGCAGGTCGCCGAGGTCCCCGTCGTAGACCACGGTCTCCCAGCCCACCTCCGCCAGGCCGACGGGCGAGAGCTCCGCGAAGATCGACGCGGCGGCGCAGTACTGGCCGGTCCGACTGTCCCGGCCCCGGCCCCGGTGAACACCGAACAGGTGCCGCACCGCCGTCAGCAGGAACTCTCGGCGCATGCCCGCGACCAGCCGATTGGGCGGCGCGAAGGCGATGACCTCCAGGGGCGTCGGATCCAGCAGCACGAGTCCGGCCACCACGTCCGGCCGCCGCCTGGCGGCATTCGCGACCAGCAGCCCGCCGAAGGAATGGCCGACGAACACGTACGGGGCCCGCTCCCCCGCCGCCTCCAGCGCGGCCACCAGCTCCTCCGCCTCGGCCGCCGTCGTCCTCGGGAAAGGCCCGACGTCACTCCAGCCCGAGCCGAACCGGTCGACCAGCACCGAGCGGGTCCGGGCCGCCATCATCGCGTGCAACTGCCCGAACTCCTCGCCCGGCGCGTGCCCGCCCGGCATCCAGACCACCGTCGGCCCATCCCCGGCAACCCCCTCGGCGAGGACGTGCATCCGGCGTCCGCCCACCCCGACCAGCCGCCCCGGCGCCCCGCCCGCCCCCGCGCCCCGGCCGACCAGCACCAGATGCCGCACCGCGCCGACCGCCAATACCACACCCACAGTCACCACTAAGCACCCGAGTGCCACCAGCCATCCCGCACCGCCCCCGACCAGCCCGACCCCCACACCCACCACCAGCACCGCGACCGGCACTCCCGCCCAGTCCCGGCTCAGCGACGCGAGCAGGGCATCCGCCACCCGTCCGTTCCGGCGCATCGGTCCTCCACGGCATCCGAGAGGCGACCTCTCCCCCTGTTCTTCCCCCATCCCCCCACTCCGACGCACCCACACGAACACATATTCGACATGGCAGGCCCTGCCCGCCCTGCGCCCCACCCACCGCGCGCCCCGCCGCCGTGTCGCTGCCCATCGGAGAGGAGCCGGCCACCAGGCCACATCTCCACAAATGCAAAGAACCCCCATCCGGTTTCCCGGATGGGGGTTCTCTGTGAATGATTGTTCGGCGGCGTCCTACTCTCCCACAGGGTCCCCCCTGCAGTACCATCG
>NZ_JBWKEQ010000056.1:0-765 GCF_056435365.1 Kitasatospora sp. NPDC043949
TCGTGAACTGCGCATTCTCCTTCTGCTGGGACGCCTGGTTCGCCGAAGAAACCACAGCACAGGACCAGGCCCAGCCAGCCGAAACCGCAGACTGGCCAGAGAGGGGGCACACCCGTGTCCCACCAGCCCCAGCAACCCAGTTGGCCCCGGGCCATCCGAGCAATCCGGGCCTGGCTCGACCCCTGGCACACCCTCCAACGCTACTGGCACGCCTGGTCGCAAACGCCCCCGCCACCCGAACTCCAAGCCCTCATCACCTCGTTGGCCACTGGCCGAGCCCTTGATCTCTACTTACGGGTTTAACAAACCACCGGTAAGCCACCCGGCGCCAGCACCAAACCCGCTGCCGCGAGGAAGTCCTCAAGGCTGATGACACCGCCGTCGGTGCCGTCGTCCCATTCGACGAGGAGCCCCGAGAGGCCCTCGTTCCAAGAGTCCGGCGTGTCGGCATCATCCTCAGGCCCAGGATGCCACTCGACGCAGCCCTCACCATGCCGGTATCGGAGATACAGGTACTGACCGTCTGCCGTCCAGGCATCCCACTGCAACGGGTAGGCAGAACATGGCTGCGTAGTTGCGGACCGAGAGCACCTGTTGGTGCGAGATGGCAGCACAAGGCGATGGTTGGAGCCCCGAGTGTCGATGAGAAGTGGCAGCGGTTCTGGCGCGTCGGGGGCGCGAGAATGTCCCAACGTGGCGGAGGGCCCCCCCCGGTGGGGGGGGGGACCCCCCCCGAGGAGGGCGGCCGCCCGCACGTTCGTCTTT
>NZ_JBWKEQ010000056.1:775-51312 GCF_056435365.1 Kitasatospora sp. NPDC043949
GGGGTGGGAGGCACAGCGGGAGTCGGCGAGGAGCCGTCCCCCCGCCCCCCCCCCCCCCACCCCGCCCCCCCCCCCCCCCCCCCCCCCCCCCCCCCCCCCCCCCCCCCCCACCCCAGTCAGGACGGATCGTCCTCCGTGGCCGTGGTGATGACGGTGGGCGGGATGCTGTCGGGCAGTGGTGTCCGTTCGCCTCCGTCCTCCTCGGTGAAGGCGCGCACGCCGGCCCCGCCGGGGAACTCGCCGGTCACGTAGTGGTCGGTGCGGAAGCCGAGCGAGGCCCGGGGGCCGAGTTCGGTGCCGTCCGCGCGGACCGGGACGAGTTGGTGGTGCTCCATCCACAGGCAACCGGAACTGCGCGGCGGCACGGCCAGCCCGTACGTCCTGGTCACCTCGTTCATCACGGTCACGCTCCGGCGCCTCTCGTAGCCCAGTTCGACGGTCGCCGACACCGAGTACGTGGTGGTTCCGGAGACGCCCATGCCGAAGGGCTTCGCGGACACCTCGATGCCGACCGCCACGCCAACGCTGATGCCGGTGGTGACGTTGAAGGCGGTGCTGTCCTCCCGGCTGACACCGGTGGTGACGGCCTCCGACTGCTCCTGCTGCACCGTCCCGTTGCGGTTGTCGCGGAACAGGGCGACGTCGAAGCGCCGGAGGCGGCGGATCCGGTAGAACGGCGAGTTGCGGATCTGCCAGTGCGCGTCGCGGACCGGGTCCTCGACCATGAAGTACGGCACGGTGACCGTGCGGTCGGTCACCGTCGTCTGCGCGGGCGGCCGGTCGAACGAGGTCAGGCGTGGCACACCCGGCCCGGGACGCCTCTCCACGACCGCCGGCAGGTCCAGCACCCAACCGGTCGGCGTCGACGACGGCCGGTCGGCCGTGAACACCGCCGTGAATCCCCCAGGCGGCACCAACAGCCGCTCCTCGGTGTCCTGGTTCGACTGCTGTGGCGCCACGACCGACCACAGCCGCATGTTCCCGCTCTCCAGCAACCTGTCGCCGAACTCGCCCCGTCGGACGTACAAGCGCCCGTTGTGCTCCCGTTTGACGCACACCACCGGGAAAGAACCAAAATCGGGATGTGGAGCGTTGGTGGCGACGATGTCGCCGAGGGCGATGTAGCCGTCCGGGGGGACGGGCCGCCAGATCCCGACGGAGACATCCTGGGGCAGGTCGCCGATCCGGTCGTAGCGCACGGGTGGCCGGAGCATGCTCCGGTCCGCCGAAAGGTCCCGCAGGAGCAGTGCGGCACCGTCCCGGGGGAGGCCGCCGGCGGTGAGGGGCGGCCCGAAGTGGTGCGCAGCGCGACCCCAGCCGTCGCGCATGGGCTCGTTCGCGGCGTAGATCGCGGAGTCGTGCCGGACGCCAGGCATGACGTTGGGCCAGACCCGGCGGATGTCCGGAGTGAAGCGCAGTTCTAGATCACCGTAGCGTTGGGTGGTCACACGGACCTCTCTCCTCGCTCAGAACCGTCACCTGACCCTAGGCCCTCCCTCCCGCCCTTCAGGAAGGGAAGAACAGGCCATGTGCGAGTCGGCCACCGGCCGTCTCCCGGCCCGCCGCCGCTGGGGGCGGCGTACCCAGGAACCCGACGCGGTACTTGCGCTGCAACGCGCGGCCGGACAGGCCCGCGCGAGCATCACGGCGGATCGCCGCGTACAGATCGACCTTGGACTTCGGCAGCACCAGGGACCCCTCGTCGTGCAGAGCACAACCATGGCCCCGAGGCAAGCACCCGAGTGCTCTCAAAACTCGGTACTCACGTACAAAGCCACAGAACACGTCTGCACAACCCGAATCAGCTTCCGAACCTCATCCGTATCCATCCGACGATGGTCGCGCAGCAGCAGATCTCTGGCAATCGGCTTCAGGCCGCCGCCACAGGCGCCCCAAGCAGCAGCCAGAGCACGCCATCAATGATCGGCCGGACAGCTCCTAGAGGGCGGGCTGTCACTCGCCAGTGTCGTACGGGTCGCGCAGAGGCCGTCGGGCGTTGAACAGCACAAGGGCGTGGAGGATCAGGCCCAGGGCCCCGATCTGGTCCTCCACGCCGTCTCAAGTCCACCGTGGTGGACTTGAGACGGAAGCCGACGAAGCGGGTGGAGGGCCTGGCCAGCTACCGGGGCAGCTTCGCGGTGCGCTCCGGGTAAGCGGTTCCGACGTAGCGCATGGCGGTGTCTTCGGTGATGCCGAAGAGCCGCATGAGCTTGAGCGGGTCGCCGGTGGCGAAGGCTTCGTCGAGGATCCGGTCCTGCCGGAGCCTGTCGAGGGTCTGCCCCTTGGGCAGGACCCCCTGCATGGTGATCCGGTGCACGGCCGGGTGGTCCGGATCGAGGGCGGTCTTCTGGGTGACCAGCAGGTGGGGATTGACGCTGGTGGGCCAGCGCTGGTGGCGGTAGGTCAGCCAGTCGGCGGCAAGGCGGTGGTGAGCCCCTCCAGGTAGAGGGTGTGCCGCCGCAGGCCGCGGCGCAGTTCGAGGGTGCTGCGGGCGAGGTTGAGGTCGGCGGTGAGTGCGGTGCGGATCTCTGAGGCGGGGACTGCGTGGATGGCGGCCAGGGCGATGGCGAGGCGTGCGAACGGGGTGGCGGCCTGGTCGAGCACGCCAGCCAGCAGGTCGGAGGGGACCGGACGTGGAAGGCCGGTCACGTCGCCCACGGGCAGGTGGCGGGCCAGGTCGCGGAAGACCAATCGCTCGCACTTGAGCGCCCGGAACAGGCTGCGCAGTGCGATGGCGAGCTGGCGTCGGGCGGTACCGCCGAGGCTGTCCAGCGCGTCCTGGAGGTGGTCCGCGGTGACTTCCCGAAGGGTCGTCATGCCGCCCGCCGTCCACGCGGTGAGGACCGGCCGCAGGTAGCCCAGGTAGCTGCGGATGCTCTCCCAGCTACGCGGTTCGTTCTCCCGGGGACCCCGGCCGCGCAGCACCTGCGCCCATGCGCCGACCTCCTCAGCGACGGGTCGCGGCAGTGTGGCCAGCACCCTCTCGATCCAGACCAGGTCGCGGTCGCGGTGCATCCCGGGATCGTCGACGAGCAGGCCGCGAGCGCGCAGGAACTGGCAGACGGGCTTGGCCGCGAGGTGCTCGTCCAGGCGGGCCAGGTCGTGGACGTCCCGCTCGTGGAAGGCGTTCTCGACTCCGAGCCAGTAGGCCAGGATCGTGAGGGTGCGGATGTTCTTGCGGAAGCCCGACTCCTTCTGGTCGCGGCGAAGCTCGGCGAAGTCCTCCACCAGCGCGGTGGCCGCACCGGTCAGCGGCAGTTCGCCCCAGGGCCGACTGCGCAGCCGGGCCAGCACCGGGGACCAGTCGCGGCGCATCGTGAACAGGGCCTCCTGCCCCCGGCAGAGCGTCGTCGCGGGCGTCGCGTCCACGGGCACCGGCCAGTGCTCGCCGGCCTTCGGCTGCGGGCCCGGTCCGCCCGGGCCGGTAGGCAGGTGGATCACCAACTGCGTGGCGGCAGGCACGCTCAGGTCGTCGCGGTGAGGGTGGCAGGCGCGGCAGTGGCCGGCGCCCAGCGCAAGCCCTTCTCGGCGGCAGCGCGCGCACTGTCCCGGCTGCCGGTGGCGGCGTCTGCTCCAGTTCCGGCACGGGTCGCAGCGAAATGCCGCGTGCTCGCCCCCGGGCATCCAGGTGTTGCAGTCGCGGCACGAGCGCGGTGCGAGCCGCGGGTCGGGAAGGGACTCGTCGGCCAGCAGGCCGGCGCCCAGGAGGACCAGGCAGACCACGTCGGCGAACTTCGGCAGCTCCCTCAGCAGCCGCCCTGAGGTGGGCTTGGCGCCTTCGGCCTCGCGCACCGCCAGGGCGAGCCGGACCATCTCGGCGACCTGGCAGCGCCAGGCGTTGCTCATGCGGCGCTCGGCCACCAACGCCAGCAGCGCCGGTTCGGCCCGGTCCCAGCCGGACAACTGCCGGACGGCGATGGCGCGGGCCGTATCGCGAGTGAGGGTGCGCGCCATGGTGAACAGGGGAATCTGGCCCCACGCCTGCGGCTCCAGCACGGCCGACTGGTCGGGCCCGACCGTGCGCTGCCTGTTCAGCTTGCGCTTCCACCCGGAGTTCACCCAGCGCCCGCCGCCCTCAAAGCGCACGATCTTGCGGGCCTGGGCCGCGTAGCGGTGTGTGCCGACGATGAGCTGGAGCGGGCGCGGCCGGGCACCCGGGACGCCCAGGGCCCAGGGATGAGAGCTGCCATGGCACCGTGCCGTAGTACTCGCAGACCTCGATCACCGGCTTGATCAGCCCGTCCAGGGTCTTCGGCTCCAGGCCGGCCGCGTCGCGTGCCCACTGGTACTCGGACAGGGTGTCGAGGAAGAAGCTCTCCTCGTCCTGCACCGAGATCCGGGCCTGGCGCCGCCGCTGGAGCGTGACAACGTCCGCCAGGCCGGACTCGACCGAGACCGCCGCCGGGTCGACCGGGACGGCCGAGTCCGGGGCGGGCCGCACGAGCGTCAGCACGCGAGTTTCGGAATCTGCCACGAGCCAGCAAATTACGGGACACACTGACAGATTCTGCGAGTTACCGCTGGAATCTCACACGATCGAGCGACGCCCCGGTAACCCCGCTCCTACCTGCTGAGATGCCGCGATGGTGCTCGCGAGCAGCCAGCGGGAACCCGCTCGTACTCCACTAGGCCTGCACCTCGGCGGTCGCTTCTCCCTAGACGGCGACGACTCCCCAATCCCGGACTACTACCGCGGCTCCAGCACGAGCGTCCTCAAGCAGCTCGCCACCCTCCTCGGCACCGGCGGGCCCGGCCTTTCCGACGAGGCCCTGCCGCGCGTGCAGGCGTGGTGGACCTGGCGTCTGGCCGCCGTGACGAGCGCGACCGAGCCGGACGGGCGCACCGAGCTGATCGACACCCTCCCGGCCCTAGCCGCCAGCGGCCGCTTCCCAGACGAGTGGATCCTCCAGCAGTTCCACGTCCTGCTGGACGCCAGCGGCTAAGAAGTCATCTCATTTGGGGATCCTCCGGAGGCAAATGAGGGCTGCGGCGATGCTGGCGAAGGCGGCGAAGTGGTCGGCCTTGCGTTCGTAGCGGCGGTGCAGTCGACGGAAGCCGCCGAGCCAGGCGACGGTGCGCTCGATGACCCAACGGTGGCGGCCGAGGCTTTGGGAGGACTCGACGCCTCGGCGGGCGATGCGGGCGGGGATCTGGCGTCGTCGCAGGTAGGAGCGGATGAAGCGGTGGTCATAGGCTTTGTCGCCGTGCGGCTTGCCGGGCCTGCGTCGCCTCGGTCCGCGCCGCGAGCGGATCGGCGGGATCGCATCGACGAGCGGGATCAGGGCCTGGCTGTCATGGACGTTGGCTCCGGAGATCGCCAGCGACAGAGGCAAACCGGTACGTTCCGTCAGCAAGTGGATCTTCGACCCGTACTTGCCCCGATCGACAGGATTCGGACCCGTCAACTCCCCTTTTTCAGAGCCCGCATGTTCACCGAGTCGATGGCGCACCGCGACCAGTCCAAGTCGCCCCGCGCGCCGAGCTCGTCCAGGGCGACCCGGTGGAGCTTGGCCCACACTCGAGCCCTGCTCCACTCGGTGAAGCGGCGATGGGCGGTGGGCCCGGACGGACCGAAGCAGGGCGGCAGTTGCGCCCAGGTGCATCCCGAGGTGGCCACGAACACGATCGCCGCCAGCACTTCGCGGTCCCCGTATCGGCGTCGGCCACCGCCCTGCGGCCGACTCGGCGCCGCCGGCACCACCAACTGGAACAGCTCCCACAGCTCATCCGGCACCAAGCGCTCCACGATCGTCACGCGAGCAGCCTACAAGGCCAAATGAGATCACTTCTAACTGCGCACCGACTCCACGACGTTCACCTACCTCACTCGCGCCGCCGACGCCCACACCGAGCAGGTCCTGCTCCTCCTCAAAGACTGGATCATGACCCTCGGCCCCTACGACCAGACGCCCCGCTACCGGGAAGCCGACATCCGCACTCTGCTGCGCACCGGTCTGGCCGATCCGAAGTGGGCCCAGTTGGCGGAAGAGATCATCAACCGCGCAGCGACCCGAGGGCACAGCCAGTTCCGCGGGCTCCTCCAGGCATCTGGAGACGCCAGCGAGTAGGCCGCTGAACCTGAGCGGGAGGACGGTTGAGACCGGCGGTCGGGCCAAGCCAGTACCCACGGCGGTGCGAGCGTGGTCTCGACGTCGACCTGGATGTCGCCTGGGAGCACACGCTCACCGTGATCCCGTAAGGACCGAGTTCCCGCCCCGGATCTGGCTGAACGGTCGGGGCTGCGAGCCCCGGGCGTACCGCGTCTGGGCGCGCAGGACGCCGGGCGGCCTACGCGGCATCGCCCTTTCTGAGGGAGGTCATGGGCTCACCCTGCCACGCCGCGTGCCGACGCGCTCCCGGGTTTCCCGGCCGGGAAACCCGGGAGCGTGGACTGCGGACTACTGGCTACGGGCTACGGGTTGGGGATGCTGCAGTTGCTGTCCTGTGGGCCCGCCAGGGAGGCGCCGTTGGAGTAGTCGTGCTGGGTGCTGTAGGCGGGGCAGATCTGGTCGAGCGACGCGATGGCCGTCCAGATGTCCGGGGAAGTGGCGTGGATGTTGACGTAGCCGTAGACGTCCTTGCTGCTCTGGTCCCCGATGGTCGCCTGACCGGTGTAGCCGTTGCTCGCCATCAGGTACACCTTGACCTGGGAGCCGTTTCCCTGGAAGCCGCCGGACCACTGAAAGTGGGCGATCGCCGTCCGGCTACAGCTGTCGTACTGCTGCTCGACCTGGCCGACGTAGACGCCATTGTTGTAGATGTTGCCCGGGAGGCCTTGGTCGCTCACCCCGCAGGCGAGACGCGGAGCCGGGGCGGCCGAGGCGTCGGTGCTCATCGTGAGCGCGACGGTCGTCGCGAGGGTGACCGTGGCGACGGCGTGGCGAATACGCATTGGGTGTTCCCCCTGGAGTCGGTCCCACGGCCGGAGCGGCCGGGGTTCGAGGGGAGCGTAGGCAGGCGCCGAGGAGGCGACGTAGGCACGTTCAGGCCAAAGCCCTTAATTGGGCCGCTAGTTGAGAGGGATTTACCACTCCGCTGGCGGACGGATGACGGGAGTTGGGATCCCGGCCACCCGCCCGTCGTGTAGCCCTACGCCCCGGCGGGGCGGGTGAAGCCGTAGGAGCGCTCGACCTTGGCAACGCGGAGGGAGCAGGCGGGCCCGGACGGCCTGGGCCTGGCGTGGGAGCGGCGCTGGCGATCGTTCCCGCAGCTGCTGGTGGTCCTGGCCGGCGTGGCGGCGGCCGGGGTTCGCGGCGCGGTGGCGGACCTGTGGCTGACCGCCGAGGAGAACCCGGCCACCGCCGAGCTGCTCACCGCCGAGCCGCCGCAGCGCGCGAGGTCGAGGTGGGAGCCGCAGCAGGGACTGCTGCGGTCCGGTCAAGGTCGTAGCGCACGGCGCGGGTGCGCAGAGCGGGCCTGGTGATGCCGCGCAGGGCGTCATGGTAGGCGTGCTCGATGAAATGCCAGCCGCGGAGGACGAGGCGGTGGTCAAGTTCGCGGTGGCGCTGGAGGAACTACTGGTAGAAGACACTGTTCCGGGAAGAGACGGTCATGGTGACCTGTTGTCCGTCGACGACACGCAGGCCGCCGTAGACCCGGGTCTTCTCCGGGCCGCGGCTGCAGTCCAGCTCAGCCTTACGGGACCTTCGTCACCGCGACGCCGTTGACGAACACCGTGACGTCCTGCGGCGCCCGGCGCAGGATCTGCAGGACGTCGGGGGGCATCGGCCCGGACCAGGTGACGGAGACGACTTGGTGCTCCTCGTCGACGGTGACAGACGGAGCCGGGCCGGTCTGGTGGTGCTCGTGGGCGAGTTGCCGGACGAAGTCGCCGAAAGGCACAACGGGGGGCGGGTCGGGCAGGGTGAGCGGCTGGTGGGTGTTGTGGACGACGATCTGGCCAGGGAAGGCCTCCTCGAAGGCATGCTGGGCCCTGGCCTGGTCGCCGATGACGCCCGCGCGCACCCGGTGGTCGGGCATCTGGTCGACCATGTAGACGGCGAAACCGTCGCCCCGGACGGTGCGGGCGTAGCGGTCGGCTCCGGGGTGCGCACGGTTGCCTTGTTCGATGCCGGGATCGAGGTGACAGGTGTGGAGGGTGACGTGGCGTCCGGTGGCTTTCTGGAGTTCGCGGCTGGCCTTCTGGTGGTCGCCGATGATGTCCGCGTCCAGGCCTTCGGCGGTGAGGCCGATGTTGCAGACGTGGTAAGTGTTGCCGCCCATGCGGGAGGCCAGGGTGAGGATTTCGTCGTCGCCGGGGTGGGTGGTGGCGGCGGCGAGCATGGTGATGGTGGCGCCGATGCCGACGGCGACCGCGGTGGCGGTGGCGGTGAACAGGGTTCTGGTGGTACGCCTCATGCGAGTGAGATCCCGAACTTGTTGGTGATGGCGCCGATCGGCGCGTAGGAGACCCCCGAGTAGCAGGTCGGCTTCCAGCCGGCGGCGGTGTCGGTGCCCCACTTGCAGGCGACGGGCTCTCCGGCGGATCCGACGATGATGCCCTTGGCGGCCGAACAGCGTCGCCCACCGGGTAGGGGGCAAGGACAATCGGTGTCGGCACTCCGGCCGACCGACTGACGGATCGCCACAAACACACTCTGTCAAACGGGTTCGGCACCCGACGCCGCCGCGGTGGACGTCTCCGGCCAGGAGGCGTCCACCGCGGGCGGCGGGGCAGGACCAGCGCGACGATCTCCTCCCTGGGGCCGGCTGCCACGGACGAGACGACGTCACCCAGGAGCGCGCTGCCTCCGCTGCCGCCACACTGCGGTGGACGCCGTCCGGCCGGAACACGATCACCGCTTCGGCCGGACGGCGCGCGGGAAGCCGGGCGTAGTACGCCAGTTGTAGATCGCGACCTTGCCCATTGGCGGCCCTCAAGGGCCAGTCGGGACACCAAGCTGCCCGTCCCGTTGGTGACAGGGCGAAGCCATTCTGCGGGGTGCCCCGTACCAGCAGGATGGTGATCACCGGCGCGGGGCGAGGACGACTCCCCCGGACGAACGCCGTGCCGACGGGGTTCGCGGTAGGTAGAGGCTCCGTATCCGGACCCGCCCGTACCGCGCCGATGCTCCGCCGCGCACAGCCGGGCGGACGACAACCGGCCTGCTCGCAGGATCGTCCGGAGTCCGGCCGGGCTCGGCGCGGACAACCTCGGATCCCGCTCTTCCCCCTCTGTTGTCCGCGGCCACCTCGGGTTGTCCGCCACTCACCTGGGCCTTCACGCCCTCCTGTAGACGGACAATCACTGCGGATCCCACGCTGGAGATTCCACCGGCTCTCAGAAGGGAGTTCCTTTGACACACAGCCTCGACCCGGCCGACATCGTCGTCGTGCGCGCTCCTGACGTGGAAACGGCCATCACGCCCGATGACATCAGCTTCGGGCCCGCGGACGACAACAACAACAACGACTCCGGTCATAAGGACTTTTTCATCGACGACACCGACTGACCTCGCCTGAGCAGAGCCCGCCCGAGAAGTCTCACGGGCCGGGGAGGGGCCGCGCTCCCGGCGCGCCCCCTCCCCGAAGGACAGCAAGAACGCCAAGGAAGACATGGCTGCCGGTTACCGCGTCAGCAGAGCCGGCCGACCTCTGTTAGGAGACACGAGATCTCGATGACTTCTCTGACGGACCGGGTGGGGGCCGAGCCCGAAGACGGGCCTTCCTTCGGCCTCTCCCGCCTTCTCCACCCGGTCTCCCTTCCGACGTTCCGCGACGAGTACTGGGAGCGGCGGCCACTGCACATCCCGAGGAACGACCCCGAGCACTTCGCGGATCTCCTGACGCTCGACGACGTGGACCGGGTGCTGGGCCAGTCCGGTCCGGACTTCGGGAACGTCCGGGTCATCCGCGAGGGCAAGGAGACCCCGGTGTCCGAGCTGGGCGCCCCCGGCCGCAACATGACCGCCAGCCGGCTGGAGGCGCTGTACGAGCGGTACCGGTCCGGCTCGACCGTCATCCTGAACGCCCTCGAACGCCGCTGGGAGCCGTTGGCGCGCTTCACCTCGATGCTGAGCGCCGAGGTCAACGCCAGGTTCCAGGTGAACGTGTACCTCACCCCCGGCGGGCAGGCCCGCGGATTCGACCCGCACTACGACAGCCACGACGTGATCGTGATGCAGGCGTACGGCAGCAAGCGCTGGCGGCTGTACGGGGCACCGTACGCGCTGCCGTTGGAGGGTCAGAGGTACGACCACTCCGGCGAGGTGCCGGAGGTCGAGGAGGAGTTCGACCTCCAGCCGGGCAGCCTCCTCTACCTGCCCCGTGGCACCATCCACGCCGCGACGTCCAACGACGCCGCGTCGATGCACCTCACCTTCGGTGTCCACCCGGTCCTTATACCCGCGCTGATCAGCGACGCGGTCCGGGAGGTCTTCGAGGGGGACGAGCGGTTCCGCAGGAGCATGCCCATCGGATTCGCCAACGACAAGCACCTCCAGGAGCAGGCCGAGGACGTCTTCGCCGAGCTGATCGATGCGCTCGCCGCCCGGCTCTCGCCCCAGGAGATGACGGCCAGGGCCGTGAAGCAGACGACCTCGCTCGCTCCGGTGACGCTCCGCGGTCACCTGGGCGACCTGGAGAGCCTGCCGCGGCTGAACCTCGACACCCGGGTGCGGCGTCGTCCGGGTCTGCGGTGGAGCGTGGCACTCGGCGAGGAGGTCGTCGAGCTCGAGTTCCACAGCAAGACCATCCAGCTGCCGGTCCACGTGGCCGATGAAGTCAGGTTCGTGACGGAGAGCGACGGTCAGGGGTTCACCGCCGGCTCGATCCCCGGCGGCCTGGACCAGCCGGGCTGCCTGCTGCTCGTGCGCACGCTGGTCCGCGAAGGATTCCTCACCCTGTCCTGACGGACGGACGGACGGGTGCCGGGCCGGGCCGGGCGGCGCCGGCCGGTCCGGCATGACGACTCACGCAGATCCTCCCGGTGCCCCGGCCCGCGGGCCGGGGCACCTGACGGACGCGTCCGACGGAGAGAAGGGAGGAGCCCCGTGGCCGGAGAACGGAAGAACAGGCGGCACGCTCCACTGGTCAGAGCCATGGGCCTGTTCGTGCCGCACCGGCTCCGGCTCGGCGCCGTGCTGCTGCTGGTCGCGGCCGGATCGCTGGCCGCGATCGCACCGCCGTTCATGCTGCGGCAGATCTTCGACGTCGCGCTGCCCCAGGGCCGGCTCGGACTGCTGACCGGGCTGGCCGCCGGGATGCTCGCCCTGGTGGTGGCCAGCACGTCCGCCGGAGTGCTCCAGGCCTACCTGTTGGTCACGCTAGGGCAGCGGGTGATGGACGACCTGCGCACCGCGGTCTACACGCATCTGCAGCGGATGTCCCTGTCCTTCTTCACGGCGACCCGCACGGGCGAGGTGCAGTCCCGGATCGCCAATGACATCGGAGCCATGCAGTCGACGGTGACCGGCGCGGCCGCCACGATCGTCGCCAGTGCCACCACGGTGGTGGCCACGTTGCTGGCGATGCTCTCCCTGAACTGGCAGTTGACGGCGGTGTCCCTGGGGGTGCTCCCGTTCTTCGTCGGGATCAGCCGCAGGGTCGGCGCGGAGCGGCGCGGGATCGTCGAGCAGCAACAGAGCCTGCTCGCCGTGATGTTCAGCCTGATCGAGGAGTCGCTGTCGGTCAGCGGCTTCCTGTTGGGCCGCACGATGGGGCGCACCGACACGCTCGTCAAGGAGTTCGCTGGGCGGTCGCGGGACCTCGCCGATCTGACCGTCCGGTCCTCGATGGCCGGACGATGGCGCCAGTCCATCATCTCGATCATCGTGGCCGCGATGCCGATAGCGTTCTACTGGACGGCCGGAATCGTCGGTGGGTACGGTGGCCCGACCATATCCGTGGGTACCGTCGTCGCGTTCACCGCTCTCCAACAGGGCCTCTTCGGGCCGGTCATGACCCTGTTGCAGACCGGCATCGGCATCCAGAGCTCCATGGTCCTGTTCGACCGGGTCTTCGAGTACCTGGACCTCGAGGTCGACGTCGCGGAGCCCAGGGATCCCGTTCCGCTCACCGGGCGCCACGGACACGTCCGCTTCGAGCAGGTGAGCTTCTCCTACCCGGCTTCGGGGCCCGTCCTCCGGGGGGTCGACTTCGATCTGCCGGCCGGTGAGAAGCTGGCGGTCATCGGCGCCACCGGCGCGGGCAAGACCACCCTCGGCCATCTGGTTCCGCGTCTCTACGACGTCACGGGCGGACGGATCACCATCGACGGCGTCGACATCCGTGACCTCAGCTTCGCCACCCTTGCCGAGACGGTCGGCATCGTCCTGCAGGACACCCACCTCTTCCACACGACCGTGGCCGACAACCTGCGGTTCGCCAAGCCCGGAGCGACCGCGAGTGAGCTGGCGGCCGCCGCCGAAGCCGCTCAGATCCATGAACTGATCGAGAGCCTGCCGAAGGGGTACGAGACGATCGTGGGCGAGCGCGGGTACCGGTTCTCCGGCGGCGAGAAACAGCGCCTGGCGATCGCCCGGACCATGCTGAGGAATCCGCCGGTCCTCGTCCTGGACGAGGCCACCAGCGCACTGGACACGATCACCGAGAAGGCGGTCCAGCGAGCACTGGAGGCGCTCTCCGCGGGCCGTACCACGATCACGATCGCCCACCGGTTGTCCACGGTCCGGCATGCCGACCGGATCATCGTTCTGGACGGCGGCCGGGTCGTCGAGTCGGGCACGCACGCGGACCTTCTCGCCCGCGCCGGACGGTACGCGGAGCTCTGCCGGGCGAGCGGCTCCCTCGGCCCGAAGCCCTGAAGGACGGAAGTCGCCTACGCCAGACGCCCGCTCAGAGCCGCAGGTCCATCCGCTGCTCGACCGTGTCCAGGCCGAACTTGCGGGCGGAACGGGAGACGGTGAGCTCGAAACCGGCCTTCGCGTACAGGTGGTGGGCGGCGTCGAGGCCCGCGATGGTCCAGAGCAGCACGCCCTCGTACGCACGGGCGCGGGCCTCGTCCAGGGCGGTCTCCAGCAGCCGGCCGCCCAGGCCCCGGCCCCGGGCGACCGGGTCGAGGAGCACCCACCGCAGCTGGCCCCAGCCCGGGCGTTCGTCCGCCCGGACGAGGCCGGTGGCGCCGACCACGCGGCCGTCGAGCTCGGCGACCCACAGACGACCGGGCGCCGCACCGCCCTCGCGGGCCCGGGCGAGGACCAACTCGGCCATCCCGGCGGCGACATAGGCCTCCATGGTCTCGTCCGTGCCGTACTCGCGGGCGTAGAGGACACCGTGCAGGGCGGCGACGGTGCCGAGGTCTCCGGGGCGGACGGCCTCGCGGACGGTCGCGAATCCGGGTGCGGTGGCGGCCATGGTGGCATCCCTTCCAGGAGGGCACTTCCACTGAAACAGTCGTTTCAGTGGAACGATAGACCACGTGTCCACCCCCACCCCCGCAGATGCGCGCTCCCGCCCGTCGCGGCGGCGCGAGGAGATCCTCGCCGCGACCGTCCGCTACGTCGCCGAGCACAACGTGTCCGACCTCTCGCTGCGCCCGCTGGCGGCCGAGATCGGCTCCAGCCCTCGGGTGCTGCTGTACCTGTTCGGGTCGAAGGAGCAGTTGGTCCGGGAGGTCCTGGCGGTCGGCCGGGCCGAGCAACTCGCGCTGCTGGAGCGCTCCGAGACCGAGGGCGGCGACGCCCGCGAGACCCTCGAACTGCTCTGGGAGTGGCTGACGAAGCCCGAGCACCGGGGCGCGCTACGCCTGTTCTTCGAGGGGTACGTCCGCGCCTTCGGCGGCTCCGGGCCCTGGCTGGACTTCGGCACCGTCTCGCTGGACGAGTGGCTGCCGCCCCTGGAACGCGCCCTGGACGGCACCGGCGCGAATCCCACCGTGGTGCTGGCCGTCCTCCGCGGCCTGCTGCTGGACCTCCTCGCCGACGGCGACGGCGGCGGCGGGAGCGGGGGCAGGAGCGAGGACGGGAGCGAGGACGGGAGCGAGGACGGGAGCGAGGACGGGAGCGAGGACGGGAGCGAGGACGGCAACGACGGTGGCGGGAACCACGCCGGCCGCGTCCACGCCGCCTGGCACGCCTTCCTCGACGCCACCCTCGGCTGACGCCCGGCAGTCAGCCCGCGCCGCACCCGAAGGCCGGGTGCTCGCCACCTGCCAGCGGCGCCTGAGGACCTGGCGCCTGGTCGCCACTCACGCGGACAGGCCGAAGAGGACACCGGCGGAGTCCAGGCAGGGGCCTGCGTCATGGACAAGGGCGACGCCTCGTGTTCGTGTGCCGGCGCCCGCGTCCTGGCGGTGCCCTGCCCATGTGCAGGCGGGGGTCTGGCGGTCGCGCTTTCCGCGGTGCCGTGGTTGCCGGGCACGACTACTGTGCCGTTCATGTCTGACGATCTGCGGGACTTCCACCCGCGTGCTGAATCCGCCGCGGCCGTTGGGCGGTTGGCCGATCCGGGGTTCCTGGTGAACGCGGACCCGGGATCGGTACTGGCGTTGCTGGATGCGGCGTCCGGTCCGGTGGCGCGATTGGCCGCGTCGGTGTACCGGGCCTCGACACACCTGCATCGTGACGTCACCGCGGGGGTACGCCGGCAACTGCTGGCGCTGGACGCGGCCCGTTACGGGGACCCGGAGCTGTCGGCGCGGATCACCGCGGTACCGGTGGAGGACGAACCCGCCGCACCGTGGGGCGTCGAGTGGGCCACCGGCTCCCAGCTCGACCGGTCCGTGCGTCGTATTCCGACCGCCCACACCGACGCGTTGCTGGCGGTGGCGACGGCGGTGGTCGACGGCCGCCCCGTCGCGGTCACCGGCGGTACTGACCGGAGCGTGCGGGTATGGGACCTGACCACCGGCCGACAGATCGGCCAACCTCTCGCCGGCCACACCGGCCAGGTGTGCTCGGTGGCGACGGCGGTGGTCGACGGCCGCGCCGTGGCGCTCATCGGCAGTGGTGACCGGACCGTGCGGGTATGGGACCTGACCACGCGCGAGCAGATCGGCCGACCCCTCACCGGCCACACAGCTGCGGTGTCGGCGGTGGCGACGACGGTGCTCGACGGCCGCCCCGTCGCGGTCACCGGCAGCGGCGACGTGCGGGTGTGGGACCTGACCACGCACGAGCAGATCGGCGAGCCGCTCACCGGCCACACCCATGCTGTGTGCGCGGTGGCGACGGCGGTGCTCGACGGCCGTCCCGTCGCGGTCACCGGCAGCCACGACGAGACCGTGCGGGTATGGGACCTGACCACGCGCGAGCAGATCGGCGAGCCGCTCACCGGCCACGAGGAGGCGGTGCGAGCGGTGGCGACGGGGGTGGTCGACGGCCGCCCCCTGGCGGTCACCGGCAGCGAGGACGAGACCGTGCGGGTATGGGACCTGACCACCGGCCGGCAGATCGGCCGACCTCTCACCGGTCACGACGGCTGGGTGCTGTCGGTGCTCACGACAACGATCGACGGCCGCCCCTGCATCGTCAGCGGAGGCGAGGACTGGACGCTCCAGGTGTGGGATCCGACCACCGGCAAGCAGATCGGCGAGCCGGTGAACGGCAACACCGACAAGGTCCGGGCGATGGCGACCGCGGTGCTGGACGGCCGTCCCCACGTGATCGCCGGCAGTCAGGACGGGATGGTGCGGGTGTGGGACCTGACCTCGGGCGGCCAGGTTGGTGAGCCGCCCACCGGCCACACCGGCGATGTGAACGCGGTGGCGACGACAGTGGTCGACGGCCGCCCCGTGGCGATCACCGGCGGCGACGGCACGGTGCGGGTCTGGGACCTGACCACCGGCCGGCAGCTCGGCCTGCACCTCACCGGCCAGGACGACTGGGTGGGGGCGGTGGCGACGGCGGTGGTCGACGGCCGTCCCGTCGCGGTCGCCGGCAGCCACGTGCAGGTATGGGACCTGACCACGTGTAAGCAGATCAGCGAGCCGCTCACCGGCCACGAGAAGGGGGTGAACGCGGTGGCGACGGCAGTGGTCGACGGCCGCCCCGTCGCGGTCACCGGCAGCTGGGATGACGTACGGGTCTGGGATCTGACTGCGGGTCAGCAGGTCGGCGAGCCCCTGACGGGCCACACCGGCGAAGTGAACGCGGTGGCGACGGCAGTGGTCGACGGCCGCCCCGTCGCGGTCACCGGCGGCGACGACGGCACGGTGCGGGTCTGGGACCTGACCACCGTCCAGCCGATCGGCCAACCCCTCACCGGCCACACCGACCGCGTGCTGGCGGTGGCGACGGCGGTGGTCGGCGACCGCCCCGTGGCGGTCACCGGCGGCGACGACGGCTCCGTGCGGACCTGGGACCTGACCACCGCCCAGCCGATCGGCCAACCCCTCACCGGCCACACCAGCGACGTGAACGCGGTGGCGACGGCGGTGCTAGACGGCCACTCCCTGGCGGTCACCGGCGGCGACGACGGCACGGTGCGGACCTGGGACCTGACCACCGGCGACCAGGTCGGGCCGGAGCTGGTGTTCCCGCTGCCGGTCCACACGGTGGCCGTGGTGCCGGATGGCCGGTTGGTGGTGGGCTTCGGCTGGGAGGTCGCGGTGTTGGCCCGCCGCTGACCGGGCCCCGCACGAACGTCTCGCCGCCGGACGGCGGTGGCGGCCCGCGGTCAGTCCGCGCCGGACGGGAGCCAACGCAGGGCGAACCAGAGCTCCATCCGGACCTCCGCGTCGCCGAGGTCGACGGCGAGCAACTCGCCGACCCGGGCGATGCGTTGGCGCACGGTGTTGCGGTGGAGCTGGAGCGCCGCCGCGGTGCGGTCCCAGCTGCCGTGCAGGGCGAGCCAGGTGCGCAGGGTCTCCCGGAGCACGGCCGGCCCGGGGGTGCCCGCGGCGGCCAGCGGGGCGAAGGTGCTGCGGGCGAGGGCGGCGGCGTCCTCGGGGGCGACCAGGGTGTGGACGCTCGGCCCGACGGCCTCGCGGTGGTGGACGGCGGCGGCACCGGTGGCCAGCGCGTGACGCAGGGCCCGGTCGGCCTGGGCGTCGGCGGTCCTCAGTTCCGCCGTGGGGGCGGGCGCGCTGACGCCGAGCGTCCAGCCGAGCCGGGCGGCGGATTCGGTGTCCACGACCCGGTCCGGAGCCGCCGAGCCGGGCAGCAGCGCCCGCAGCCGGGTCCCGTCCAGGTTCAGGTGCGGTGTGCCGAGGGCGGTGCCGAGGGCGGCGAGTTGGACGGCCTCCCCGCCGCCGCCCGCCCGGCCGGTCAGCCGGCCGTGCACGACCACCCAGGCCCCGTCGGGCGGCAGCAGGGCGGCCGCCGCCTCCTCCGGTGCGGCGCCGAGCAGCAGCCGCACCAGGGCTCCCGCGCTGCGGGCGTCCGTGCCGAGCGCGTGCCGCGGGCTGGTGAGCAGCGAGAGCAGCACCACGGCCACCCCGGCCACGGACCGGTGGACGGCGGTCGGCGGCTCCTCGGCGGCGGTGACGAGCGTGAGCGGGCCGCCGGAACCGTCCGAACCGGGCAGGGTCCGCACGGTCAGGTGCCGCCCGGCGTAGTGCTGGGCGGCGGCGGTCGGCGGCTGGGCGCGGCCCGCTGCGCGCGCGGTGGTCCGTTCCGCGAGGGCGCGCAGTTCAGCCGGGACCGGTACGGGCGGGCGCACTCCGGCGCTGAACAGTTCGACGCCGCGTCCGTCCAGCAGTGCCGTCCAACCGCCCAGGTGCACGGCGAGTTGCTGGACGACCGCGCGCAGCGCGTCGGGGCGGGCGGCCGCGGAGGCGAGTGCGGACTGGGCTTCGGAGATCTGCCGCAGGCCGCGGTGGGCGGCTTCGGCCATCGCCGAGTAGGCGGCCCGGCCGACGGCGACGAACGGGGTGCCGTCGGGCACCCGTAGCAGGGGCAGGTCGTGCCGGTCGCAGGCGGCGACCAGGTCGGCCGGCACCTCGTCGTAGACCGGTGCGACGCCGAAGCCGAGTGCGGCGGCGCCCGCTTCGACGACGCAGCGTACGTAGGCGTCGATGCCCTCGGCGTCCTTCGGGAGGCGGACTCCGGCGGTGAGCAGCAGTTCCCCGCCGAGCAGGTAGGGGCCGGGGTTCTCGACCTCGGTGGTGCCGACGGTGCCGATCAGCCGGTCGTCGAGCGGTCCGGCGATCTGGCGCAGTCCGAGCGCGGGGTCGGCGAGCAGGACGGTCAACGGGACGGCGGGGCTGCCGGAGGCGGGAGCGGGGGCTGGGTTGGGCACGCCGGCGGCCTTTCGTCGGAGGTTTTGCACATCTGACCCCACGATATTGGATGAAACCGATACTTCTGCAGGCCAGGTGGGGCGGTTTAGGTTCAGCGCACGGCGTTTTCCTTCGGGCGCCCCCGGCTCGCCCCCCCCCGCTCCCCGCCTTTCCTGTGAGCCCTGCCAGTCCCGCCCGTCGCCTGCCTGTTCCCCCACCCACAGCCCTGGCCCGGCCCGCTCCCCCCAGCGCGTCCGGCCGGATCGGAGGACCCCCCATGACCCTCGACTACGTCGTGATGATCGGCTATCTGTTGGGCATCGTCGGCGTCGGCTGGTGGGGCAAGCGGCGCGCCTCCTCGAAGGCGGACTTCCTCGTCGCGGGCCGCCGTCTGGGCCCGGTGCTGTACACGGGGACGATGGCCGCCGTCGTCCTCGGCGGCGCGTCCACCATCGGCGGCGTGCGGCTCGGCTACTCCTACGGCCTGTCGGGCGCCTGGATGGTGTTCGCGATCGGGCTCGGCCTGCTGGCGCTGAGCATCCTCTTCTCCGCCCGGATCGCCCGGCTGCGGGTGTACACCGTGGCCGAGATGCTGTCGCTGCGCTACGGCGGGGCGGCGAGCGTGATCTCCGGCGTGGTCATGTGGGTCTACACCCTGATGCTGGCGGTGACCTCGACGATCGCCTACGCCAGCGTCTTCGACGTGCTGTTCGACGTGCCCCGCTGGGCGGCCGTGGTGATCGGCGGCACCATCGTGGTCGGCTACTCGGCGCTCGGAGGCATGTGGTCGATCACCCTCACCGACATGGTGCAGTTCGTGGTGAAGAGCATCGGGGTCCTGTTCCTGCTGCTGCCGGTCGCCGTCGTGAAGGCCGGCGGCCTCGCCCGGCTGAAGGCCGAACTGCCGTCCGGCTACTTCTCGTTCGGCTCGATCGGCGGCGACACCATCTTCACCTACGTGCTGATCTACACCTTCGGCATGCTGATCGGCCAGGACATCTGGCAGCGGGTGTTCACCGCCCGCACCGACCGGGTGGCCACGTACGGCGGCACGGTGGCCGGAGCCTACTGCCTGGCGTACGCCGTCGCCGGCGCGGTGATCGGGATGGCCACCAAGGCGCTCTACCCCCAACTGGCCAGCCCCGACAGCGCGTTCGCGACCATCGTGAAGAGCACGCTGCCGGCCGGGGTGCGCGGCCTGGTCCTGGCGGCGGCGCTGTCGGCGATGATGTCGACCGCGAGCGGCGCGCTGATCGCCTCCGCCACCGTGGCCAACAACGACATCTGGGCCCGGGTACGCACGCTCGTCGGCCGGGGAGGGCCAGGCGCCGCGGCCACGGACCATGACGAGGTGCGGTCCAACCGGCTGGCGATCGTGGCCCTCGGCGTGCTGTCGATCGGCGTCGCCTGCGTACTGGACGACGTGATCTCGGCGCTCACCGTCGCGTACAACCTGTTGGTCGGCGGTCTGCTGGTGCCGATCCTGGGCGGGCTGGTCTGGCGGCGCGGCAACCTGCCGGGCGCGCTCGCCGCGATGATCGCGGGCGGCGGCACCGTGATCGCGTTGATGGCCGCCAAGGGTGTCCTCGCCAACGAGCCGATCTACTTCGGCCTCGCCGTGAGCCTGGTCGCCTACCTGGCCGTCAGCCTGGCCACCCGCCCGACCGATGCCACCGTGCTGGAGCACTGGCGCGGCCGGCTCGCCGGGCAGGCAGCGACCCCGGCCGCTCCCGCCGCCACCGCCCCGGCCGCCGCGCTCTGAGAGGAAGCCTCATGGGCCTGCCCACCGCACCGACCGTCCCGACCGCACCGACCGTCACGTCCGGACCACCCGCCCCGCTCGGACCGTCCGGACCGTCCGGACCGTCCGGACCGACGGTGCCGCCCGCACCGACCGAGGCCCGGTTGCGCCGCGAACTCGCCGCCGTGTACCGGCTGGTCGCCCACTTCCGGATGACCGACCTGATCTTCACCCACATCTCGGTCCGCGTCCCCGGCCCCGAGCAGCACTTCCTGATCAACCCGTACGGCCTGCTGTTCGAGGAGATCACCGCCTCCGACCTGGTCAAGATCGACCTGGCCGGGAACCCGGTGGAGCCGACCCCCCATCCGGTCAACCCGGCCGGCTTCGTGATCCACAGCGCCGTCCACGCGGCCCGCCAGGACGCCCACTGCGTGCTGCACACGCACACCCGGGCGGGCTGCGCGGTCGCCGCCCAGCGGGACGGGCTGCTGCCCCTCAACCAGATCTCGATGGAGTTCCACGACCGGGTCGGCTACCACGACTACGAGGGCGTCGCGCTCAACCTGGCCGAGCAGGAGCGACTGGTCGCCGACCTCGGCGGGCACCCGGCACTGATCCTGCGCAACCACGGCCTGCTGACCGTCGGCCGCACCCCGGGCGAGGCCTTCCTGCGGATGTACTACCTGGACAAGGCGTGCGAGATCCAGATCGCCGCCCAGGCCGGCGGCGGCCCGCTCGTCCTGCCGTCCCGCGAGACCGCCGAGCTCACCGCCCGCCAGCTGACCGGCCAGGAGCACGGATCCGACCTCCAGGACGACCGGGCCGCCGAACTGGCCTGGGCCGCCCTCCTGCGCCTCGCCGACCGGATCGCCCCCGACCACGCGAACTGACCCCGTCGACCCGGCGCAACCCCCGCCCGCCGACGCCCCGACGCCGACGCCCCGCCCGCGGCTCCCCGACGCCGACTCCCCGACAACGCCCCGACAGCGCCCCGCCCGACCGACTCCAGGAGCTGCCATGAGCACCGCCCCCGACCCCCACGCCCCCCACAGCCCCCTCGGCCCCACCGACTCCTCCCGCGTACCGCGCTACGCCGGGCCCGCCACCTTCGCCCGCCTGCCCCGGATCGACCAGGTCCCGCGCGCGGACATCGCGGTCGTCGGCGTGCCCTTCGACACCGGCGTCTCCTACCGGCCCGGCGCCCGCTTCGGCGGCAACGCGATCCGCGAGGCCAGCCGGCTGCTGCGCCCCTACAACCCGGCCCAGGGCGCCTCGCCGTTCGCACTCGCGCAGGTCGCCGACGCCGGGGACATCGCCGCCAATCCGTTCGACATCCACGAGGCGGTCGACACCGTCGAGGCAGCCGCCGGCGAACTGCTGGACACCGGCGCCCGGCTGATGACCCTCGGCGGCGACCACACCATCGCGCTCCCGCTGCTGCGCGCCGTGGCCCGTCGACACGGGCCGGTCGCGCTGCTGCACTTCGACGCCCACCTGGACACCTGGGACACCTACTTCGGCGCCGAGTACACCCACGGCACACCGTTCCGCCGGGCCGTCGAGGAGGGAATCCTGGACACCTCCGCCCTCTCCCACGTCGGCACCCGCGGGCCGCTCTACGGCAAGCAGGACCTCACCGACGACGAGAAGCTCGGCTTCGGCATCGTCACCTCCGCCGACGTCCTGCGGCGCGGCGTGGACGAGGTCGCCCAGCAACTGCGCGAGCGGGTCGGCGACCGCCCCCTGTACATCTCCATCGACATCGACGTGCTCGACCCGGCGCACGCCCCCGGCACCGGCACCCCCGAGGCCGGCGGACTCACCTCGCGCGAGCTGCTGGAGATCCTGCGCGGCCTGAGCGGCTGCCACCTGGTCTCCGCCGACGTGGTCGAGGTCGCACCCGCCTACGACCACGCCGAGATCACCGCCGTGGCCGCCTCGCACACCGCCTACGAGCTGACGACGTTGATGGCCCGCCAGATCGCGAGCGAACGGACGGAGCAGGATCCGCGAGCCGGTGCGGGCGGCCGCACCGACGGACGCCCGGCCAGCCGCGCCGACGCCCGTACCGACGCCCGTACGGAGTCCCACGACGCCACCGGCGAGGTGCGCGCATGACGCACCTCCGCAACGGCGGCGACCTGGTGGTCGAGTCACTCGCCACCCTCGGCGCCCGCTGCGTCTTCGGCCTGCCCGGCCAGCACGCCCTCGGCCTGTTCGACGCGCTGCGCCGCTCCGACCTGCGTTACGTGGGACTGCGGGTGGAGAACAACGCCGGCTTCGCCGCCGACGGCTACGCCCGCACCGCCGGGACGGTCGCCCCGCTGTTCCTGTCCACCGGGCCCGGCGCGCTCACCTCGCTGGCCGCGCTCCAGGAGGCCGCCGCCGCCTCGGTGCCGGTGCTCGCCGTCTCCAGCCAGATCCCCTCGGCCGGACTGGGTGGACGGCGGCGCGGCTACCTGCACGAACTCGTCGACCAGCAGGCCAGCTTCCGCGACGTGGTGAAGTCCGTGCACACCGCCCGCACCCCCTCGCAGATCCCCTCCGCGCTGGCCGCCGCCTGGGAGTCGGCGCTGAGCGCGCCGTACGGGCCGGTGTGGGTGGAGATCCCGCAGGACGTCCTGCTCGCGCCGGTGACCGTACCCCCGGTCACCGGGCTGCGCGCCGAACCCCGGCCGCCGGTCCCCCGCCCGGAGCTGGTCGCCGAGGCCGCGGTGCTGCTGGCCGAGGCCGAACGCCCGGTGATCCTGGCCGGAGGCGGCGTGGTCCGGGCCGGAGCCAGTGACGAACTGCTGCGGCTGGCCGAGCTGTTGCGGGCCCCGGTGGCCTGCACCTTCGGCGCCAAGGGGGCCTTCCCCTGGGAGCACCCGCTGTCGCTGCGGTCCTGGCTGGAGGACCGCCACACCACCGACCTGCTGGAGGACGCCGACGTCCTGCTCGTCGTCGGCTCCGGCCTGGGCGAACTGTCCAGCAACTACCACACCCTGGCGCCGCGCGGCCGGATCATCCAGATCGAGGCCGACGCGGGCAAGCTGGAGGCCAACCACCCGGCCTTCGGCATCCACGCCGACGCCCGCCTCGCCCTGGCCGCCCTCTCCGACTCGGTACCGGCCGCCACAGCGGACGGACGGGCCGAGGCGGTGACCGCCGAACTGCTCAAGCGCGTCCAGGAGCGGATCGACGGCCAGGGGCTGGAACTCGAACAGGACTTGCTGGCATCCGTTCGCCACGCGCTACCGGACGACTCCCCGGTCTTCTTCGACATGACGATCCTCGGCTACTGGGCCTGGTCCGCCTTCGACGCCCGCCGCCCCGGAGCGATGCACTCCGCCCAGGGCGCCGGCGGCCTCGGCTACGGCTACCCCGCCGCACTGGGCGCCGCCGTGGCCACGGGCGGCCGCCCGGTCCTCGCCGTCTCCGGCGACGGCGGCGCGATGTACTCGCTCGCCGAACTCGCCACCGCCCGCCAACTCGGCCTCAACGTCACCTGGCTGATCATCGACGACGGCGGCTACGGCATCCTGCGCGAGTACATGACGGGCGCCTTCGGCGAGGCCACCGCCACCGAACTGGCCCGCCCGGACTTCGTCCGCCTGGCCGAGTCCTTCGGCGTCCCGGCCGCCTTCACCACGCCCGACGACCTCGCACGGGACCTGGCCGCCGCACTCGCCGCCCCGGGCCCCAACGTGCTGGTCCTGCCCACCCTGCTGCGGATGTTCGCACCCACCCACCTGGACGCCTGAACCACGGGGGGAGCGCGACGGCCCGGCCTTGCCCGCGCCCGGCGCGCCCCCCCGTCGACCTGATCGCACACCACCACGCGCCCCGGCCGTCCGACGCCGTTGCGCCGCCCCTTGGATAGGCTGCCGCAATGGCCCTCGACTCCCCCCGACTGCTGCGCGCCGACGCCGCCCGCAACGCGGAAAAGATCATCCGGGCCGCCCGGGAGGTCTTCACCGAACAAGGCCCCGACGCCCACCTCGACGACGTGGCCCGCCGGGCCGGCGTCGGAGCCGCCACACTCTTCCGCCGCTTCCCCGACAAAGCCGCACTCCTGCGGGCCGTACTCGACCAGCGCTTCGCCGAGAACGTCCGCCCCGCCATCCAGACCGCCGCCCACCACCCCGACCCCGCCTCCGGAATGGCCCACGTCCTGGAAGCAGCACTGGAATCGGTGGCCGGCGACTACAACGTGCTGGCCGCCGCCCGCTCCGCCGGCGTCCTCACCCCGGCGACCGGGCAGGAGTTCTTCGCCGCCCTCGACGCCCTCCTGGCACGCGGTCAGCACACAGGCGCGATCCGCGCCGACCTCGTACCCGACGACCTCCACCGCATCGTCATCATGCTGGTCTCCGTACTGTGGACGATGGAACCCCACGAGAACGGCTGGCGCCGCTACCTGGCCCTCGTCCTCGACGGCCTCACCCCCACCGGGGCCCGCCCACTACCCTGCCCCGCCCCCACACTGCACACCCGCACACCCTGACACCGAGGCGGATGCCGGCCACCCTCGCGCGGTGGGGGCGGCCGACACCACCGACCGCTAGACCTGTCCGGTCGATCCTGCCGGAGAGGGCCTAGCGCGCCGGGTGCACCCGGATCGCCGAGGCCGGGCACATGGCGGCCGCCTCGCGGGCCAGTTCCGCCGCCCGTGCGCCGGGCTCGGCAACGAGCACGAAGACCTGCCCGTCCTCGTCCTGGTCGAACACCAGCGGCGCGGTCACCGCGCACTGCCCCGACGACACGCACCGCGAGGTGTCCGCCTCCACCCGCGCGACCGGCCGCTCGCGAGGCTGCTCCCCGTTCACCACAGGACCGGAACCTCGCTGAGGCCGCCCGCCAGCCGTTCGGCGTGGTCGCGCAGGCTCCGCGCGTCCACCGCCAGCCGCAGGCCGGGGAAGCGCCGGAACAGCGCGGTCAGCGCGACCTGCATCTCGGTGCGTGCCAGCACGTTGCCGATGCAGTAGTGACCGCCGTGCCCGAAGGCCAGGTGCGCGTTGGGGGAACGCGACGGGTCGAAGGTGTCCGGCTCCTCGAACACCCGCCCGTCCCGGTTCGCGGCGTTGATCGCCACCAGCACCGCCTCGCCCCGCGCGATCGCGGTCCCCGCGACGGTGACGTCCTCGCGGGCGTAGCGGGTCAGGCCCAGGCCACCGGGCGAGGCCATCCGCAGGACCTCCTCCACGGTGGCGCGGGCCAGCGTCTCGGGCTCGGCGGCGAAGCGGTCCCGCCGGCCGGTGTCGCTCAGCAGGAACAGGACTCCCAGGTCGATCCGGGCCGACGTCGTCTCGTGGCCCGCGAACAGCAGCCCCACCGCCAGCCGGGTCATCTCCCCCTCGGTGAACGAGGGGTCCTCCGCCTGCACGGCCAGGATGTCGCTGATCACGTCCTGTCCCGGCTGCTTCCGCTTCTCCTCGGCGATGCCGGCCACGTACGCCTCGAACTCGGCCATGGCCGCGGCGCCGTCGGCCCCGCCGTACAGCGCGGCGATCCGCTCCGACCAGCCGCGCAGCAGGCCCCGGTCCGCGACCGGCACACCCAGCAGCTCGCAGATCACCATCACCGGCAACGGGAACGACAGGTGGTCGTGCAGGTTGACGGCGCGTTCCGGCTCCCGTGAGCGCTCCTCCTCCATCGCGTCCAGGCAGGATGCGGCGAGCTCCCCGATCCGCTCGCCCAGCCGGCGCATCCGCGGCGCGCTGAACGCGGGCGCCAGCATCCGCCGCATCCGCGTGTGCTCGCGGTCCTCCTCCTCGGGCGTGGGGGCGGGGCGCGTGTGCAGCGCCGACTCCGAGATCCTCGGCGCGCCCTCGGAATCGGGGCGCAGCCGGGAGAACCGGGCGTCGCTCAGAACCTCCCGGGCCTCCTCGTAGCGGGTCACCAGCCAGGCCGGGTCGCCAGCGGGTGTCGTCACCCTCGTGATCGGACCTTCCTCGCGCAGACGCGCGAACAGCGGCGCCAGGTCCAGGGCGTCGGGGCGCTCGAAGGGTAACTGCGGTGCGGGGGCGGTCATGGTGGTCTCCTCACCGGCCAAAGGCCACAAGAGCAGCGAACGCTTGGCAGAACCGCCCTCTCCTGCACGTCCGGACCAGGGCGGATGAGCGGCGTCCCGGCCCAACAAGTGAGAGTCAGCTCTCTCTTCTCTCGGGAGCGTAACACCGTCGGCACGCACAGTCAGCCACCCGGCGAAATCGGCCCGTCCGGTGACCGGGCGGGGCCCCGGCTCGGTGAAGAACACCTGCGGCACGGCCCCCTCGGGGCATCAGCCGCGCCCGCACGCCGTCCGCTTCTGCCGGTCCTCGGCCGATCGCAGGACCGCCGGGCCACGCGGTCGCGTAGGCTCGCCCGGGTGCCGCCAAGGTGTGGGGCGGCGGCCGGGTCGCCGGGCGCGGCCGGGCCGGGCCGGGAGGCAGGGGTGGGAGGCAGGGGTGGGTGTTGTCGGATCGTGCGCGGGCCGAATCGGTCCTCAAGGACGCGGCTGCCACCTGTGAGGCGCACCTGCGGCGCTGGGTCGGACAGTTGGAGGGCGCGGTCGGGCAGGTGGCGGCCTACCAGTTCGGATGGACCCGCGACGGATCCCCTCACCGGCGGCACGGCGGCAAGAACGTTCGAGCGGCCCTGGCACTGGGCTGCGCCCGGGCGGTGGGAGGGGACCCGGAGCGGGCGGTGCCCGCCGCCGTGGTGGTGGAGATGGTGCACAACCTGTCGCTGCTGTACGACGACGTCCTGGACGGCGACGCGCTCCGTCGCCACCGGGCCTCCGCCTGGGAGGTGTTCGGGCCGGGCGCGGCGACCCGGTCGGCCGACGCACTGCTGATGCTGGCGTTCGAGGTGCTCGCAGGCCCCGACGGCGAAGCATTCGCCAGTGAAGCCGTCGCCGGTGAAGCGTCGACGGCCCTGCTGGACACGCTCATCCAGCTCGCGGTCGGTGAGAGCCTGGACGTGCTGTTCGAGGCCGCGCCCCGCGTCGAGCTGTCCGAGTGCCTGGAGATGGTGTCGGGCAAGACGGCGTCGCTGATCTCCTGCGCCTGTCGGCTGGGCGCCCTCTACGGCGGCGGCGGGCCGGCGCAGGTCGAGACCCTGGCCGCGTTCGGACACGACCTGGGCATGGCGTTCCAGCTGGTGGACGACCTGCTGGGGATCTGGGGCGACGAAGCGGTCACGGGCAAACCGGTCTTCGCGGACCTGCGGGCCCGCAAGCTCTCGGTGCCGGTGGTGGCCGCGATGGCCTCGAACACTGCGGCGGGCGACGAACTGGCCCGCCGCTACGCGCTGTCGGCCGGCCCTGGCCGGGCCGGGGAGGCGGAGCTGGCCCGGCTGGTGGAGGAGGCCGGCGGCCGGCGCTGGACGGTGGAGCGCGCCGCCGAGCACGCGGACGGGGCCCGACGCCGTCTGCGGAGCCTCGCCGACGGCCCCGGCGCGGTGGCCGGTGCCGTCGCCGACCTCGACGCGCTCTGCGAACTGATCATCAACCGGTCGCACTGAACCGGTCGCCCCCGGCGCGGGAGGACCAGGGCGCCGGGGTGTCGAGGATGTGCGCACGACCTTGCCGGTAGAGCGCGGCGTCCACCTCCTTCAGGCGGCGCAGTTCCTGCGGCTCGTACAGGGCATGGACCACGGCCGGCTCGGCCCCGTGCCCGGCGGCCTCCAGCAGCGCGTTCGCCGCCGCCCGGCCGCTCTGGTTCGCGCCCTCCATGGTGGCCAGGTTCACCGGGCAGCGGACGAAGTCCCCGGCCATGAACAGGTTCACCGCGGCCGTCCGCGCCCGCGGGCGCAGCGTCCACGAGCCGGTGGTGTTGATCAGCAGGGCCTCGTCGTTGGTGGCGGGACCGGGGCCGTCGAGGTTCTTGACGGCCGGGTCCAGGTGCCAGGAGTGGAGCAGGCCGTCGTGGAGGGTCCGGCGGCGGCCGTCGTTGAGGGCGTCGGCGAGCTGGGCCCAGACCTCGGCGACGACCTCGGCCCGGGTGCAGTCGCGGGCCGGCTTGCCGTAGAGGATTCCGGGGGTGTCCCAGGAGGAGATGTCGACCGACAGGCAGTCGGCCACCGTCCCGTCGCCGTAGGTGGCGCGGAAGTCGGTGTCCCAGAACTGCGCCTGGCTGATGGAGGTCAGGGCCCACGGGGAGTCCTGGTAGATGACGTGGCCGCGGGTGATCGGGGTGGGCTCGGTGAGGTAGAACTGCAGGCCGACCATCCAGTCGGTGCGCAGGTCCGCCGTCTTCTTCAGCTCCGGGTCCGCCTCGGCCAGGCCGCGCTCCAGCAGCGTCCCGATCCGGTCGACCGGGAGCGCGCACACGTACCAGTCGGCGGCCGCTTCCCGCCGCCGGCCGCCCGGGCCGCGCAGGACGGCGCCGGCGACAGCGCGGCCCCGCACCGTCAGGCGCTCCACCTGCCAACCGAGTTCGAGCCGCACCCCCAGCCGCTCCAGGTGCCGCACCCAGGGGTCGATCCAGGCGGTGCTGGTCGGGGCGTTCAGGACCCGGTCGGCGGCCTGGGCCTCGCCCCGGCCGAGGAAGCCGTAACCGAAGGCCTCCAGGAACCCCCCGACGGTGTGCGCGCTGCACACCTCCGCCCTGGCCGCCACGACCGTACGGGTCGCCCCGACGACGCACACCTTCCGGTACTCCTCGGAGGCGCCGTCGGCGGCGGTGAAGTCCCACCACGACATCTGCTCCCACTGCCCAAGCCGCCGCTGCGCGCTGCTGGTCATGTAGACGAGCAGCCGGTTGGCGAAGTACAGCAGTTCCTCGTTCAGCTCTCCCCCGGCACCCAGCTTCATGCCCCGGGCCCGCAGGATCTGCAGGGGCGTCCTCGGACCGGCGGCCAGGGACACGTCGGAGACCGTCTCCCCGATCCTCCCCGACCGGGCGGACAGCATCTGCGGTGCCTCCCGCAGGTTGCCTTCCACCCCCGAGGGCGATCCCGGGAGGGGGATCCGCCGCATCGTGTCCGGCAGGCTCCGGTAGAAGCCGGGGAAGAACCGGAACCCGTGCTCGCTGGGCAGGTCGAGCCGCCCGCCGGTACCCGTCCCCGGAACCGAGGCACTACGGGCCTTCCCCCCCCACCCGGAGGGCTCCACCACGGTCACCTCGAAGCCGCGCTCCGCCAGCTCCATGGCCGCCGTCAGCCCGGCCACCCCACCGCCCAACACCGTGACCGTCCGGCCCGAACGCCCCGACACCGCACACCCCCTCCCCGGCCCACGGCCGCTCACCCGTCCCACCTGTCCCACCCGATCCGTACGGGAACGATAGAGCAGGTCGTGGCCGTCACCCCGGCGAAGCCCTTCCCCGCGACCCCCGGCACCCCGCGGCCGCGTTGTCGGCCCGAGCCGCCGGGCCGGCATCGACCTCGACATGTGGATCGACACGCAGGGCCGCACCCGCTACGCCGAGAAGCGATGGGCCACAGACGGAACACCGGTCGCCTTCACGATGGCTTTCAGCGACTACGGTCCGCCCGAGACCGTCGATCCCCCGACCACGACCGGCATCGCAGCTTGACTCTGCCGGGTAACTCGGGGTGGCCACGCACTCGTTTTCGCCCTGTCGGACGTCGACGAGTGGCGGGACGCGGGCCGTCACCGGCACGTCCAGTTCGCGTGGTATCGGGCCGACTGGAGTGGGTGTGTCGGCGAGGCGGTCGAGCAGCCGGTCAAAGGGCTGCCTGGCCGCCCTCGACGGCTGCCTGCTCGTCGTCGTCCAACGGGATGGACACGATCATCTTCTGCAAGTTGCCTTCGGCTTGCAGGAGTTGAGATCGCGTGGATTCCTTTGGACTGTCCACGGGTCTCGAACCCGGACCTGCCGGCGAACGGAGGCCTGGCAGCCGCGGGTCCCCGCCTGTAGCGCCACCCCATGACCGACGAGACCACGGCCAGGGCAGGCAGAGAGTTCTACACGTTCGACGGCCGGATCCTGGAGGTCTTCGGCAGCTCTCCGAAGCGGTTCCACATCCGGAACACGAACCTGCGGGTCGCGGGCCCCGACCGGAAGGGGAGGCGGACCGTCGAGATCGTCGCCGGCCCGCCCGAAGCCCCGGCGACGCAGCACACATGGCACCACTCGGCCGAGGAATGGCAGCAGGCACAGGGCCTGGAAGCCCTACTGGAACAGGTACGGGCGGGTATCGCGGCAGTCCGGGAGCACGGAGCCTGAGGGTTTTCCGCAACCGTGGTCGAGGACGGCCGCCGCGGCCCTGTCAGGAGTTCCGGTTCCTCCAGAAGGTCCTGTGCCACCGGACCTTGACCGATGGATGTGCCCGTCAGCCAACGGCTGACGCCGACGGGGCGAGCGCTGACGAATCGGTCCGTGACGGGTAGCCCCCAGGACCGGTCCCGCCCCGCTGGACTCGTTCACCACCGCCGTCCTCGCCCGGGGAACGGAGGCCGTCGCCCGGGGGACGCCGGACGCGCCGTCACCGAGTAGGCCCTCGGGGCGCTGCAACGGTATCCCCACCGCGCCGCCCCGGTCAGCGTCCGGCCGGGGCTGCCTGCGCGATGGGCCAGCGGGGGCCGCCCGGGCCGCCCTGCCATGCCCACTGCTCCTCAGGGGTGACGGTGATCCCGTAGTCGTAGCGGCCCGGCCGGCCGTGTTCCTCCCACCGGGTCCAGGCGGCGACCACCTCGTCCCCGAGGCGGCGCGGTCCGCCCTGAAGAAGCAGCGGCGCCTCGCCGTCACCGCGCGCGGTCACCGTCGCCCACGACCGGGTGCCGTCGTGGATCCAGGCGTTGAGGCCGTCGTCGTCCCGGGCGGTGAGCACCACAGCGTCCGGCACGGCCACCCGCAGGGCGAACCGCAGGTCCCAGTCGTCCAGCAGTTGCGAGTCACGGTCCAGCGCCTGGCGGGTCTCGGGCTCGGTACCGCCGCGCACCTGCGCGAAGGCGGCGCTGCCGGTGCTCGGCTGTGCCGGGCCGTGCCGGTCGCCCATGAACTGGGCCAGGCCCTGGACCCATCCTGTGGCGGACCGTCCGTCGTCGGCCACGGTCAGGGCGACGTGGCCCAGCCGCCCCCAGGGATAGACGATCCGTCCGCCCGGCCGTACCGCCGCCACCCAGGACCAGGGGACGGTCTCCACGGCGTAAGTGGCGTGGAGCCGGTCGACCGGGACGCCGCCGGGCGGGCCGCTGCGGGTGCCGTTGCCCAGGGTGACCTCGGCGTCGAGTCCGGCGGCCGCGAGGCGGGCGCGCGCGGATTCGGCCAGGTACCCGTCCACCTCGGTGGTCACGACCAGGCCGGGCCCGGCCCGCCAGGCGGCCAGCGCCGCCGTCCAGCCCTGGCCGGTACCGACGTCCCACACCCGGTGCCCCGGCTCCACCCTGAGGCTGTCCAGCATGTCCGCCACCACCGAGGGCGCGGACAGCGACGAGGACGGCCGGCCGCCGTCGAGCTGGGTGACGGCCGCGGAGTAGACGCCGGAGTACAACTCGGCCGCCCAGCCGTCCGGATCCGCCGAGCGGTCGAGCGGCACGTAGGCCCGGTTGTCCCACCGCCACAGCCGGTCCGGCGCGAACGCGTCGCGCGGCAGCGCGGTGAAGGCGCCACGCAGCCACGGCGAAGCGGCCGGCCACGCCCCGCACCGCTCCATCTCCGCGTCCAGGCGCGCCCGGCGCCCGGCCAAGTCCTCGTCAGCCACGGTTCTACTTGCGGTGCTTGCCGTCGGACGGCGGAGCCGGAGGGACCTCGCCGTCGGCGTTGTTGGGAGGCGGCGTGCCCTTCTGAGGATCCGGCGGCGGCTTCTCGTGCTCACCCATTTTGCTGCCCCTTCGGTCGTGTGCCGGACACGGTCGGCCGCCCATCCTCGCGCACCTCCACGCCACGCGGTAGACGGCGTGCAGGAGCACCCACGGGGCGCGCACGAGAGCGTCCGCCGCGCCCACGGGTCTTGGGTTCCAGCGGTCGACGCTCAGTCCTCCGAATCGGCGCTGCTCCGGTCGGCGTCCCGACGGAGGTCGGGCATCCCGAGGTGGACGGTAGACGGTTGCGCTGCACGCTCGCACATGGCCTCCAGCTTCTGCGCGGCGGCGGCCAGGGTGTCTCGATGGCGGCGACCTCGCCGAACCATCCCTGCTCCTTTGCCCCCTGGAGGCGGTCGACGAGGTTGGCGTGGATCTCCTGAAGGCGTGGCATCTGGGCTGGGTCCACCAGAAGTAGGGGCATCCGATACAGGCGTTTTGGGCCTCACTGCTTTCCACCACGGCTCCAGCGCGGGGCAGTTGGGCCCGACCTTCCATCTCGGCCGGGCCGGCCTGCTCGTCCGCGCAGACGTTGGCGATCCAGTGCCGCAGCTTGTCGCCTTCGCGGTTGGTCGTGATGATCACGAAGGTGCGGACGCGACCGGCGGCGGCCGTGAGCCCGGGTGAACGGGCGAGCAGTGCTTTCAGCTGCTGCTGGTCATCCTCGCGCAGGTGGCCGGGGTGGCCCATGATCCAGCGGGTGGCTTCGCGGGGCGAGGGAGGCCGTGCCGTCGGGGGTGTGGTCGCCCCGGACCGGCGGCCGGGATGCGGTGGAAGGACGTAGTCGCGCAGGGTGCGGCGGCGTGCGCCGCGTTCGCCGAGCTCACCGAGCTCACCGTGGAGTCGGGAGAGGTCCGTGCAGCCCTCGACTGCGCGGGCGACCTCTGCCTCACTGGACTCGCCTCCTGATCAACGCCACTCAACGACGCACTGTAGAGCAGCACTTGGCCGGAACCCGGTGAAGGAGAACGAGCGGGCAGGCCGGAACGGGCCTGGCCGGTTCCGGCCTGCCCAAGGTCCTTTCGAGGCTCCTGACCGGTGGTGAGACTGGTGACCGCCGCCAGGGAGCACCTGCCCGGGGCAGCACACCGGACCAGGTGTCACCGACCGCTGCTCCTGCAGGGCAGCCGTCACCTCCCGGTGTGCGCTCAGCGCCACGCACGGCCCGATCCCACCCCTTCCTCCCTGCTGGAGCTGTCATGCCTGCTGGAGCTGTCATGCCTTCGAACGCCTCCAAGCTGCTGCGCGTCACGCTCGCCGCCGCCATCGCCGCCTCCGGTGCCGTGGTCGTCACGGCCGTCACCGCCGGGAGTTCGTACGCGGCGACGACCTCCTCGGTCGGCGGCCAGATCACCCGATCGGAGATCCTCGCCCGTGCCCAGTACTGGTACGGCAAGTCCATCGGCTACGACCAGGGCGGCTCGTACCCGGACTCCTCCGGCCGCTCCTACCGCACGGATTGCTCGGGCTATGTCTCGATGGCCTGGCACCTCGGCACCAGCGCCAACACGCAGGGCCTCGCGGACAGCTTCACCTACCAGATCAGCCGCAGCGATCTGATGCCGGGCGACATCCTGAACTCGTACTACGACCACGTCATCCTCTTCGAGAAGTGGGACGACGCCGCCCGCACCACCTTCTCGTACTACTCCTTCGGCAGCACACCGGTGAAGCACCGGACCGGGGTCTCGATCAACGCCGCGTCCCTCGACTCGCACCCGAACGGCGACTACAAGGCACTGCGCTACAAGAACGTCGTCAACGACCCGGCGCCGGGTTCGGCGTGGGTGCCGGCGGTTGGTGACGGTAGTTCGGTGAGTGGTGTCGACGGCACGGCCTACACCTTCACCCGCAGCGTCGACGGTCATCTTCAGGGGACTGCCAGGTATCCGACCGACAAGTGGGCGACCGTCGACCTCACCAATGTCGTGGGCACTCCGATTTCGGCGGGTGGCGCGCCGAGTGCGTTCGCGATGAAGAACGGTGTCACCGGCGTGGCCAGTGCCAACGCCGCCAACGGCCACCTGCAGATCACGTATCGCGACGCCGCCGACAAGTGGGCCACCAGCGACCTCACCAACCAGGTCGGTACGCCGGTCACCGGGGGTGCGGTCCGTGCCACGACGGATCCCGATGGCACTCTCGCGATCTATTCCCGTGGTTCGAACGATGGCGGGCATCTGAGTCTCACCGCTCTCCAGCCGAACGGGAGTTGGGCCACCGTCGACCTCACCAACGTCGTCGGCACCCCGATATCGGCGGGTGGGGCGCCCGCGACCTTCACCCAGAAGAACGGGACCGTCGGTGTGGCCAGCGCGAATGCCGCCAACGGCCACCTGCAGATCACCTACAAGGACGCCGCCGGCCAGTGGGCGACCACCGACCTCGCCAACCAGGCCGGCACACCGGCCACCGACGGCGCGCTCAGTGCCACGACCGACTCCGACGGCACCCTCATGATCTACTCCCGCAGTGTCGACGGTCATCTCCAGGGGACCGCCAGGTATGCGAACGGCCAGTGGGCAACGGTCGACCTCACGAACGTCGTCGGTACCCCGGTCTCGGCGGGTGGCGCGCCCAGTGCTTTCACCATGAAGAACGGTGTCACCGGCGTGGTCAGTGCCAACGCCGCCAACGGCCACCTGCAGATCACCTACAAGGACACCGCCAACCACTGGGCCACCACCGACCTCACCAACAAAGTCGGCACCCCGGTAACCGACGGCGCCCTCAGCGCCACCACCGACCCCGACGGCACCCTCGCCATCTACTCCCGCGGCTCGACCGACGGCGGACACCTCAGCCTCACCGCCCTCCAACCCAACGGCCAATGGGCCACCGTCGACCTCACCAACATCGTCGGCACCCCCGCCAGCTGACCCACCACCCGAACCGAGATCGCAACGGCCCGGCCCTCCTCATGAGGGCCGGGCCGTCCGGCGTGGACGGGCGGAACCCCGCCCGCAGAGCAAGGCATCGGCGGCGGAATCGAGCCAGAAGTTCCGGCTGCCCCCCAGCGAGAGGGCATTGTGCTGAGGCCGTTGCCGTTGGTACGGCTTCCCGGACCCGCTCGGGGGTTCGAGCCCGGGAAGCCTCCCTCCACGGTGCCGGTAGCGGCCGCCGACAGCGCGCGGGGCTACGCCATGACGTCGACGGCCGGTGGGGTGGTCTGTTCCGGCGGCGAGGGCTCGGCTGCGCCGGTGGGTCCGCGCAGCAGGGAGGGAGGGAGGGAAGGAAGGAGCGGGAGGCGGGCACCGCCCCGAAGTGGCCGGCGGGTCGCAGGTAGCGCCGACCGGACTCCCGTCCGCGTTATCGCCGCAGGGAAAAACACCCCAGCCGGTATTTTCGAAGACCCTCGCAGGTACGACGATTCGGCACGGCAGGTCGAAGGGCTCGGGCGGGTGGGCGATTTCTGACCGTCCGGGTCCCGCCCGAGCCGTTCGGGGTCAACGGCCGGCGGTCTCCGGCTCCAACACGAAGACAGGGACCACCCGGTCCGTCTTCGTCTGGTATTCGGCGTAGTCCGGCCAGACCTCGACCGCGCGGGACCACCACAGCTCCCGCTCCGCGCCCTCGACCTCGCGGGCCGTCATGTCCTGGCGCACGCCGCCGTCCTGGAGCTCGACCCGCGGATGCGCGACCAGGTTGTGGTACCAGGTCGGATTCTTGGGCGCGCCGACGCGACGGACGAGGTCGCGCCGCTCCAGCACCTGGACCTGGACCTGGACCTGTCGCGTGACGTGCGGGCCGACCACCGTGATCCAGCACTCTCCGTATCCACCCTGCGCGGCAGCAGCCGGGCGGCAGGATTCCTCGCGGCTTTCGACCGGCTGCCCGCGCGGCCATCGAGGCTGGTCAGGGGGCTTCTCGGGTGGTGGGGCAGCCCAGCGGCGAGTTCTGCCCGCCCGTGCTCTGGTCCTTCTCAAGGATCGCGCCCTTGACCAGTTGCCCACGGATCGACTCGTCGGCGTGCAGGACGGCGTCGGCATCGAGTCCTCGGTGGCGCAGTGACAGAGGTCAAGTAACAGAGGTCAACTGACCCGATGGGGCCGGTCGGATCGAAGCTGTGCCGGTCCGGCCGGCCTCATTGCTGTGCAGAACGTGTCCGGCCCCGACGGAGACGTCGGGGCCGGACACGTTCTGGGCAGGTCGGGTGGATCGGCTCCCAGGAGCACCCCACGCCGTGCCGCCCGCTAGCCGGCGTGGAGGGCGAGGGTCGGGGAGAGTCGGGAGGCCCGGACGGCCGGGTAGAGGCCTGCGACCGTACCGATGAGCAAGGTGGCGGCGAAGCCCCCGGTGACGGCCCACAAGGGGATCACCCAGGGCAGGCCGCCCGAGGCGGCGAAGGCGTAGGTGGCGGCCGCGCCCAGGGCCACGCCGGCCAGCCCACCCAGTCCGGAGAGCAGGAGGGACTCCGTCACGAACTGGAGACGGATCTGGCCCCTGGTGGCGCCCAGGGAGCGGCGCAGTCCGATCTCGTGGCGCCTCTCCAGCACTGAGATGATCATCGTGTTGGCGACCCCGACGCCGCCGACCAGGAGTGCCACCCCGCCCAGTCCGAGCAGGAGGTCGGTGAACGCCCCCTCGGTGGCGGCCTTGGCCTGGAGTGCCGAGGAGGGGTCGGTGACCTGCACGTTGTGCGGGTTCTGCGGGTCGACGGTGCGTGGGATCAGCGCGCGGACGGCGCCGACCGTCTGGTCCGTCGACCGTTCGTAGATCTGGGTCGGGTGGCCGTCGAAGCCCAGCAGCGCGCCGGCGCCGTCCCAGCCGACCAGGGCGGCCCGTTCGATCTCGGGAGCCAGCGGCAGCGGGTCGAGGATGCCGATGACGGTGAAGTACTGGCCGCCGATGTGGACCTGCTGGCCCGGGGCGGCGATGCCCAGGCGCCGGGCCGCGACGTGTCCGAGAACCGTCGACGGGTAGCGCCCGTTGGCCTCGTTGAGCCAGGTGCCCGAGCCGACCGCGCCGCGCACGACGTCCAGCAGTCCTTCGGTGGCGGCCTTCACGGTGATGCCGCCGGTTTCGTCGTTGGGGATCTTCTCACTGCGTCTGACGGACTGCGCCAGGTCCCCGGTCGCGCCGACCTGCTCGACCCCGGGGACGCGGCTCAGCATGCCGATCGACTCCTCGGGCAGCTTCACCTTCTCGCCGAACAGCCCCTGCCCAGGGGATGCCACCAGCAGGTTGGTTCCCAACTGATCGAGCTGCCTGAGGAGTTGGGCCTTACTGGAGGAGGAGATGCCGACCACCGCGATCATGGTGGCGATGCCGATGGCGATGCCCAGCGCGGACAGCACCACCCGCAGCGGCCGGGTGCGCAGGCCGGCCGAGCCGACGTGGAGGACGTCGCGGGGGCCGAGCCGGGCCGGGGAGAGCCGTGTGCGACTCATCGCTCCCCACCCCGATCGGCCGGGTCTGCGGCGCCGGTGCGCAGATCCGCCACGACGCGGCCGTCGCGGATGCGGACCCGGCGTGGCAGGCTGTCGGCGATCTCGCCGTCGTGGGTGATCACCGCGATGGTGGCACCCTCGGCGTTGAGGTCGTAGAGCAGCTCCATCACCGCTTCGCTCGAGGCGGAGTCCAGCGCGCCGGTCGGCTCGTCGGCCAGCAGCAGGTCCGGTTCGCCGACCACCGCCCGGGCGATGGCCACCCGCTGCCGCTGGCCGCCCGACAGCTCGTGCGGACGGTGGTGCATCCGGTCCGCGAGCCCGACCCGCTCCAGGGCCAGGGCCGCGCGCCTGCGGCGCTGGGCGCGCGGCAGGCCCGAGTAGAGCAGGCCCTCGGCGACGTTGTCCCGGGCGCTGACCCCGGCCACCAGGTGGAAGGACTGGAAGACGAAGCCGATGTGCCGGGCGCGCAGGGCGGACAGCCTGCGGTCGGAGAGGGCGGCGACGTCGTGGCCCGCCAGGGTGACGGATCCGGCGCTGGGCCGGTCCAGGGTGCCGACGATGTGCAGCAGGGTGGACTTGCCCGACCCCGAAGGGCCGACGATGGCGAGCAGTTCGCCGCGTCCGATGCGCAGGTCCACTCCGTGCAGCGCCGTGACCGCGCCCGGATACTCCTTGGTGACCTGGTTCAACTCGACCACCGCGCTCATGACTTGGGCACCCCGACCTTCATCCCCTCGGTCAGGTCGGTCCCGCTGACCTCGACCCGGCCCTGTCCGAACATGCCGAGCTGGACCGGGACTTCGCGCACCTTCCCGTTCTCCACGACCTGGACGCCGAAGCCCCCGCCGGACAGCGCGAGCAGTGCGTTGACCGGTACGGTCAGCACGTCCTTGTGGACCTCGCCTTCGAGCTCGACGGTGACGGGCGCCTGGTCGAAGCCCTCCGCCTGCCCCGGGTCGTCGAATACCACCCGGGCGGTGATCTTGGCGGGCTTGTCCGGGGAGCCCTGCTCCTTGCCGTCCTCACCGATGGTGCGGTCCACGGAGGCGACCTTGCCCTTGGCCCTGGCGCCGCCGGGCAGGTCGACCTCGACCCGGGTGCTGGGCTTGGCGAGGTCGGCCCGGGAGACCTCGATCTTGATCTGCACCTGCCGTTCGGCGCCGGTGGCGGTGAGGACCGGCTTGCCGGGAGCTGCCTGGTCGCCGACGGCCGCGTCGTTCTTCTTGATCCGCACCGGAGCGGGTGAGAAGACGATCTGCTCGGGGCCGATCTCGCCGGTCTGGGCCAGGCCGTGGGCCTTCTGCCAGCGCTTGACCGCTTCCGCCGTACCGGCGGTGAACTTCTCGTCCGCGGCCAGCCCCTTGCCGTAGCCCAGGTCGCGGAGGTTCTCCTTCAGCTGTCTGACGTCCGGCCCCTCGTCGCCGGCCTTCAGCGTCCGGTACATCGGGCGCTCGCCGACCATGAGCCGGACCTTCCGGCCGTCGACCTCATAGAGAACCCCGTCGCGTTTCACCACCGCGCCGGCCTCCGGGAGCCAGGTGAGGGTGCCCGGCACACCGGCGTTGATCCGGCGCTCCTCGGCGTAACCGAGGACCCCGTCCACCCTGGTCCGACTGCTCAGGTCCTGCCGCTCCACCGAGCCCGTGCTCGGCGGCAGCCCGTCCGTGCGGTCCACGCCGGCGTTGCCGCCGCCTCCGGTCTGCGAGAGGGCCGTGACCCCGCCCGCCAGCGTGACCGAGGTGGCCAGCACGGCGATCAGGTACGTCCGGCGGCTGCGCCCGCGCTCACTGCGCATTCTGACCACTGCACGCCTTGTTCGCCTGGTCGAACCTGTCCTTCTCGGCGCCCTCCGGGATCTTCATCGCCGATCCCGACATCGCCGAGTCGCCGTCGAACTTCGGGTCCGGCATGTCCACACCGTTACCGCGCATGCACCGGGCGAATTCGAGGGCCTTGTCCTTGTCGGCCTGGGACATCTTCGCGCCACCCGCGCCACCGACTCCCCCGCAGGCCTTGAGGGCTTCCGCCATCTTGTCCTGGCCGCCCTCCAGGACCATGGCCCGCGGGTCCTGGCCCGGCTCGGGCTCCTTCACCTGGGCGCCGTGTTCGCGCAGACACTTACGGTGCTCGTAGGCCTGGTCCGCCGCCGCGCCCGTGCCCGACGAGTCCGAGCCGCCGCCCCCGCCGGAGCCCGTGGCGCCTCCGCCGCAGGCCGTGGCGAACAGCGCGATCCCCGCCACCAGCGCGGCCGCCGCGCCGTACCTGTGGTTCCGCATGTGGTTCCGCATGGAATTCCTCCGTGTCCGATGACGAGTGGCCGATGACCAGTGGCCGATGACGAGTGGCCGATGACGAGTGGCCGACCGCTCCGGCCACGCAGAGGCTGGCACGCACCCGCATTTCGCCGCTGTCAGCCGAGACCTTTACGGCGACGAAAGGTGGGTCTCAGGTACACCTGGTGTCATGCGTGTACTGATCGTGGAGGACGAGGAATTCCTGGCGGACATGATCGCCGAGGGATTGCGGCGCGACGCCCTGGCCGTCGACGTCGTGTACAACGGCGCCGACGCGCTGGAGCGGCTGAGGCTCACCGACTACGCCGTGCTCGTACTCGACCGCGACCTGCCCGGGGCGCACGGCGACGAGGTGTGCCAGAGCGTCGTCGAGCAGCGGCTGCTGACCCGGGTGCTGATGCTCACCGCCTCCGGTACCGTCCGCGACCGCGTCGACGGCCTGGACCTGGGCGCGGACGACTACCTCACCAAGCCGTTCGCCTACGAGGAGCTGCTGGCCCGGGTCCTGGCGCTCGGCCGCCGCACCCACCCCGCCCTTCCGCCGGTCATCGAACGTGCGGGCATCACCCTCGACACCGCTCGCCGCCAGGCCTTCCGGGAGGGCCGCTACCTCGCCCTGTCCCGCAAGGAGTTCGGCGTACTGGAGGTGCTGATGCAGGCCGAGGGCGCCGTGGTCTGCGGTGATGACCTGATCGAGCAGGTGTGGGAGCGGAACATGGGATACCGCACCAACGCGGTTCGGGTCGTCCTCAGCAAACTCCGCGCCAAGCTCGGCGAGCCCTCGGTCATCGACACCGTGCCCGGCCACGGCTACCGCATCGGCGTCCCGGCATGAGGCGCTTCGCCTCGGTCGGCCTGAACCGGCCTCCGCTGCCCGGCCGACCACGCCCGCGGCTGCCGGGCGGGGAACGGGGCCGGCTGACCATGCTCTACGGCGGGCTGCTCGTCCTCGCCGGGGCCATGCTCATCTTCCTGGTCAACTTCCTGGTCCGGGAGGGCCTGTACACCTCGATCAGCACGGCCGTCGCCGTCGAACCGCGACTGGCCACACTGGCGACCCCGGACCCCGCCGCGGCGAAATCCCTCACGATGGGAACCGCTTCACCCGCGAACGCTCCACCCGGAACCGCCCCCGCCGACGGCGGACAGTCCCACTTCCAGGCCGTCAAGGTCGTCACCCAGGCCGCCGAGCAGGCAGCCCAGAACCAGCTGCTGACCGTCTCCCTGATCGCTCTGGCCGCCTTCGCCGTCATCTCGGTGGCGCTCGCCTGGTGGATGTCGGGGCGGGTGCTGCGCCCGGTGGCGGTGATCACCAACACGGCGCGGCGGCTCTCGGGTGAGAACCTGCACGAGCGGATCGCCCTCGACGCACCCCCGGGCGAGCTCAAACAGCTCGCCGACACCTTCGACGCCATGCTCGACCGCATGGAACAACTGGTGGGTGCGCAGCAGCGGTTCGCGGCCAACGCCGCGCACGAACTGCGGACTCCGCTCGCGGTGCAGCGGGCCGCGGCCGAAATCGGGCTGGCCACCGAGGATCCGGCCGCCGTCGCCCGGGTCCGCCGCAAACTGATCGAGGTCTCCGAGAGCAGCGAACGGCTCATCGAGGGCCTGCTGTTGCTGTCCGTCTCCGACCAGAGGCTGGACCGGCGCGAACCGGTCGCACTGGACGAGCTGGCCCGCGCGGTGGCCGCCGAGTGCGACGCCTCGCAGGAAGCCCGGGAGAACCGCGTCACCGTCCGGACCGACACCGCCCCCGTGTCCGTCGAGGGTGATCCGGTGCTGCTGGCACACCTGGTGCGCAACCTGGTCGGCAACGCCCTGCGCTACAACCACGACGGCGGCCGGGTCGAGGTCGGCGTGCACGACGGTGTCCTGGAGGTCGCCAACACCGGTCCCCAGGTGCCGCCGGAGACCGTCCCCTATCTCTTCGAGCCCTTCCGCCGCCTCCGGGAGCGTCGGCACAGCCCGGGTGAGGGCGCGGGCCTGGGCCTGTCCATCGTCGCCTCCATCGCGCGCGCCCATCACGCCGTCGTCACCGCCGTCCCCGCCGGCACGGGCGGACTGCGGGTCCGGGTCGAGTTCCCCACGACCTGATCCGCCGGCCCGGGGGCCCGGGCGCGGAGCAGCAGATCCGCAGGGCGGGGGCACTGCTCGGGGAAACTGAAGGTGTAGCCGTTGGACGTGGGGTTCCTCACGCGTTGGCGGGGGTGGCGACTGTTCGGCGGAGTCGCCACGGCGACGGAACCACCGTCCGTCGCGCGGTTTCCGGGCCTGTGAGCTGCGTATGAGCGTTTCGCAACAACCTCACCGATCCCTGCTCCACGGCCTCCTGCGCAGGTCGGAGGGCCGGATACTGGTGGATATGTCACGGGTACTGCTGATCGAGGACGACGCGTCGGTGCGCGAGGCGCTGGCCCTGGGCCTGCGCCGCCAGGGCCACGAGGTGCGGATGGCCGCCACCGGCGAGGACGGCCTGGAGCAGGTGTTCCGGGAGCCTCCGGAGATCGTGGTGCTGGATCTGATGCTGCCCGGGATCGACGGCTTCGAGGTGTGCCGGCGGCTGCGCACGCACGGGAGTGTCCCGGTGATCATGCTGACCGCGCGAGGGGACGACATCGACACCGTCCTCGGCCTGGAGTACGGGGCCGACGACTACGTGGTCAAGCCCGCGCAGTCCAGGGTCCTCGACGCCCGGATCAAGGCCGTCCTGCGCCGCACCACCAACGTGTCCCCCGCGCCCGGGGTGGCCGAGGCGGTGCGGGAGGTGCACGGCGACCTGGTGCTGGACCGGGCCGCGCTGACCGTCGCCAAACGCGGCACCCCGCTGCCCCTGGCACCCGGCGAGCTGCGCCTGCTGCTGGAGCTGTCCGCCGCGCCGGGCCGGGTCTTCAGCCGGGAGCAGCTGCTGGACTCCGTCTGGGGCCTGGGCCGCCAGGAGGACATCCGCCTGGTCGACGCCGGGGTGAACCGGCTGCGCGCGAAGCTGGAGGACGACCCCTCCGTGCCCCGCTACCTCCAGACCGTGCGCGGTTTCGGCTACCGATTCGGCCCCCTGTGACCACCCCGCCGCACACACCGGAGCACCCCTCGGCCGAAACCCGGACGCGCGGAGCCGCGAACGGCACCGCCCGTGCCGACGACCGGCCGGACCGCCCCGACGCCTCCCGCTTCCTCCGGTGGCGCCGGGCCGTCCTGGGGCTGCGTCCGCGGATGCTCGCCGCGTTCGTCGCCACCGCCGCCGTCAGCGCCCTGGCCACCTCCGCACTCACCTACCAGGCCGCCACCGGCTCCACCCTCGACCTGACCCAGGACACCGCCCTGGACGAGCTGCGCCGCCGCGTCGACGTCCTGGCCCCCGCCCTGCCCTTCCCCCCGACCCAGGCCGAACTCGACCGCCTGTCCCTCCGGCTCTCGGGCACCGGCGGCTTCCGCGACTGGCACGTCCTGGCCCGCTACGGCGCCGCCCACTCCGAGTGGACCGCCGCCGTCACCATCCCGGCCGCCCTCCAGGACACCGTCGGCTCGGGCCACGGCGCCTTCCAGCGATTCACCGCCGACGGGCACTCCTGGCTCGCGGTCGGCGTCCCCGTCACCCACACCACCCACACCACCGCCGGCCCCGCCACCCCGGCCGCAAGAGCCGGCGACCTGTCCGGGCTGACCGTCTACGCCCTCCTGCCCCTGGACCGCGAACAGGAGGCCACCAGCACCCTGCTGGCCGCCGCCACCGGCGCCGGCGTGTTCGCCGCCGTACTGGCCGCCGGACTCGCCCTGCTCGCCACCCGCCAGGTCCTGCGCCCCGTCCGCGCCCTGGGCGACGCCGCCCAGGCCCTCGCCCAGGGACGGCTCGACACCCGCCTCGCCGTCTCCGGTCACGACGAACTCGCCCAGCTGTCCAAGACGTTCAACCACACCGCCCGCACCCTCCAGGGCACCATCGAGGAGCTTCGGGCGGTCGAGAGCCAGGGCCGCCGGTTCGCCGCCGACGTCTCCCACGAACTGCGCACCCCGCTGGCCGCCATGGCCGCCGTCACCGACATCCTCGACGAGGACGCCGAACACCTGCCCGCCGACACCGCGACCGCCCTGCGCATGATCAGCAACGAGACCGGCCGCCTCACCCGCCTGGTCAACGACCTCATCGAGATCTCCCGCATGGACGCCGGCGCCGCCCCGCTGCGCACCGAGGACGTGGACGCCGCGGAAGCCGTACGCGCCACCCTCGACCTGCGCGGCTGGAGCGACCGGATCGAGCTGGACCTGCCCGCCGCCCTGCCCGTCCGCCTCGACGCACGCCGCTTCGACGTCATCGTCGCCAATCTGGCCGGCAACGCCCTGCGCCACGGCCGCCCGCCCGTACGCCTCACCCTCACCACCCGTGACCCGCGGCCGGGATCCGACCTGGTGCTGACCGTCACCGACCGCGGCCCGGGCATCCCGCCCGCCGAACTCCCGCACCTGTTCGACCGCTTCTACAAGGCCGACAGGGCCCGCACCCGCTCCGAGGGCAGCGGGCTCGGCCTGGCCATCGCCCAGGAGAACGCCCGCCTGCACGGCGGCTTCATCGAGGCCGCCAACGCCCCCGGCAGCGGCGCGGTGTTCACCCTCGTCCTGCCCCGCGGACCCCTGACGAAGGACGCCCCATGACCATCCGCCTCCGCTCGACCGCCGCAGCGGCGCTGCTCCTCACGGCCTGCGGCTGCGCGATCCCCGACACGGCGGGCGCGGTGAAGTCGGGCAAGCCCGCCACCGGGATCGAGTCCGGCACCCGGCTGTACTTCCTCAGCCCCCAGGGAATCCGCCTGACGATCAGGCCGGGCACCGAACGCGAAGGCCTCCAGCAGACCCTGGACGCCCTCATGGCAGGCCCCACCCAGACGGAGCAGCACACCGGTCTCGGCACCGCCCTGCCCGCCTCCGGCAAGGTCACCGCCGCCGGCGAGGACGGCACCGTCACCCTGCGCCTGTCCTGGCCGACCTCCGCGCTGAGCCCCTACGCCATCCAGCAGCTGGTCTGCACCGCCGAGGACGCCCCCGCGACCACCGCGACCGCCCCCCGGATCGCCGTGGTCAGCAGCGACGCCCCCGGACCGGTCTTCGCGCAGTGCGACCTCCACCACACCGGCTGAAGCCGACGGAACCCGACCTGGAAGGTCGCACGAGGCCTCGCCACACACCTCGGTGAGGACGCCCGCCCGGGCTCAGCGAGCCGGATCACCGGCACCGGCTGCCTACCTGTCTGCCTGCCTGCCCGCCCGCGACGGTCTGGGACAGGTCCCGAAGCCCGGCCCGAACGCACGCAGGCACAGCGCGGATCCGGCCACCGCGCCTCAGGGAAGGGACAGTTGGGTGACGTCCACGACGGCACCCGGCGCCGTCGGCGCGATCAGCGGCAGCACCAGCCACAGTGCGGCGAGCGCGCCCAGGGTGCTCACGGCCGCCAGGACCCCGGGGCGGCCGCGGGCCCAGCGGGCCCGGTAGCGGACGGGGTCCTCCAGCAGTGCCTTCAACCCGGCCGCGACCGCCACCGCCAGCCCGCCCAGCCACAACATCCGGGCCCAGCCCTCCAGGCGGGGACCAGCGTGGTCCAGGAGCAGGATCAGCGGCCAGTGCCACAGGTACAGGCCGTACGAGAGCCCGCCCAGTACCGTCAGCGGGCGCCAGCTCAGCACCCTGCCCAGCGGGGACGCCGGGACGTGCGCGAGCAGGGCGATCAGCGCGGCCGCCGCCGCCGAGTGCAACAGCAACCCGCCGCGGAACAGGACGAGCTGCCCCGTCCCCGAGGCCAGCGCCCACCCGGCGGCCAGCAGGCCCGCCGGGATCAGCGCCAGCCGGCCCGCGGCGGGCCCCGGCAACCGCGCCACCCGCAGCCGCACCGCCGGAGTGGCCGCGAGCGCGCCGAGCAGCAGGGCGAACACCCGGGTGTCGGTGCCCTCGTAGACCCGGGTGGTGTCCATCGGGTCGACGAGCAGCGCCATCAGCGCCGCGGACACCAGCGCACCGACCAGCGCCACGCCGGCCACCGCGACGGCACCCGCGGTCCGGCGCAGCCGCAACAGAAGCAGCACCAGCGGTGGCCACAGCAGGTAGAACTGCTCCTCCACCGCGATGCTCCACAGGTGGGTGAACACCCGGGTCGGGTTCGCCTGGAAGTAACCGACCTGCGCGTCGATGAAATGCCAGTTCGCGAGGTTGGCCACCACCCAGGGGGCGTCCTGGTGCGCGAAGCGGGCCATGGCCGCCGTGCCCAGCACGGAGGCCAGCACCATCGCCGAGCCCAGGGCCAGGGCGAGGGCGGGCATCAGCCGCCTGGCCCGGCGGCCCCAGAAGGCCGCCAGGTCGATCCGGCCGCCGTTCTCCCCGGCCTCCCGCAGCAACAGCCCCGTGATGAGGAAGCCGGAGAGCACGAAGAACAGGTCGACCCCCAGGAACCCGCCGGGGAAGTCCCCGAGGTGGAACAGGAGGACCCCGAGGACGGCCAGCCCGCGCAGGCCGTCCAGGGCCGGGACGTGGGAGCGGCGGGAGCCGGAGCGCGCGGCGGTCCCCGGGCCCGGCCGGCGGCGGGACACGCGCGCGTTCCCCCGCCGGGCCGTCGGCGAGGCGGTCTTCATCTCGGACACCGGCTCAGGCGCAGTTCAGCTGGGCGAACACATCCGACTTGGTCCAGTCGCCGTTGGCCCAGCTCTTGGGATCGGCGGGCGAGAACCCGGCCAGCTTGCCCACCTCGGTGGTGAACCACTGCGCGAACTTCGCCGTGCCCTGCTGGCAGGAGTGCGTCCTGTCGTTCGAACGCTGCGCCTGCGGGGCCTTGAAGTCGGTGCCCCACAAGGCGGAGGCGTCGAGGAAGAAGGCATCGCCGGGGTGCGCGGCGACGGCCGCCTTCGCCGCCCCCGGAGCGGACTCGATGTCGGCCCTGTGCGGGGCGTAGAAGTCATCGCCCGTGTCGAACGGCGGAGTGGTGACGATCACCAGACGGGCACCCGCGGCCTTGACCGTGTCGATCAGCTTCTCGTACGCCTGCTGCTGCGCCTGCGGGCCGCCCCAGTCGTAGGTGGTGATCTGGTAGGCCACCAGCTCGGGGCGGACCGACGTGAGCCGGGAGGCGACGTCGCCGCTGGACATCGCCACCGGTCCGACCGCTGCGCCGCCGCCGTCGGCGGCGACGGAGGTGAGCTCGATGCCGGTGGACTTGAGCGCGGCGGCCAGCGGCAGCGCCTCCCCGACGGCGATGGAGTCCCCCATCCACAGGATCCTTGAGGGCTTCTTCAACCCTCCGGCGCCGGGCACCGACGACGGCCGCTCCGCGCCGGCCCCGGCCTTCGCCGGCCCCGGGCCACCCCCGTCCTCGGCCGGGGAGCTTCCGCAGGAGGTCAGGGCGAGGGCGCCGGCGAGGACGGCAGCGCAGAGGATGCCACCCCGGCGCAGGCCGCGGCCAACGGCGTGGGTGTCGTGGTCATGGGACGTTCGGTGTTCGTAGGTCATGCGGAAGAAGCTAGGAGACCTCTTTTCGCGCCGTTTGACCGTTGTGTCACCGCGGTTCGACGGCCTCATGAGCATCCCGTAACCGACGTCCCCGAGGGGCGGGTCCAACGCGTCCACACGGCGTGGCCGGTGCCGATGACGAACACCTCCCGGCAGCCGTCACGGAAGTGGTACGTCGCCGTGCCGCCACGGCAGGCGCCGGCACAGGTGCGCTGCTGCCGATCGTGTGTTTCGAACGGCCCGGAGACGGCACGAGGGCCTGTTCCCGCGCAGATGCGCGGGAACAGGCCCTCGTGGGTCACTCCGGTTGCCCCTGTCCGGCCCCCGGGGTGAGGGGAAGCCGAGTGGTCGGCTTAGTACCAGTGGTTGGCCTGCCAGAAGTTCCAGGCCGCGTTCGGGCTGCCGTAGCGGGTGTTCATGTAGTCCAGCGACCACTTGATCTGGGTGGACGGGTTGGTCTTCCAGTCCGCGCCGGCCGAGGCCATCTTGGAGGCCGGCAGCGCCTGGCCCAGACCGTACGAGCCCGAGCTCGGGTTGGTCGCCGTGACGTTCCAGCCCGACTCGTGGGAGATGATCTGGCTGAACGAGGCCAGCTGGTCCGCCGGCACGATCTGCGCGGCGATGGCCTGCGGGGAGGCGTCCGCGGCCGAGGCGACGGCGGGGACCACGGCGGCACCCAGGGCGGTCACACCGGCGGCACCGGCAAGAATCACGGCAGTGGTACGCATACGGAACTTGAAAGCGGGCATATAGAGCAAGACCTCAATCAGTTGGGCCGGCGTCACTCCCCGCCTCGACCGTGGCCGGACAGGGGCCGAACGGTCGCGGGGTGTGACTCGGCGGTAAGCCGTTCACCGGTGGGACAGGAGCCGGTGTGGCTGGCGATGAATGCCAAGTTGCCAGACCGGATCGGCGCTCGCCAAGACCCCTCCGCTACGATCCGCCGTCGTAGCGAAGCGACCGGCACTGGTTCGAGGGGCGGGCCGCCCGGAGCGCGCCGACCCCGCTCCGCCTGCACAAACACCCCCCAATAACCCACCAAACAGTTGCAAAATAGTGCAAAACGGACACCACTATCCGTCGTCGTACACCGCATTCACATGTGAGCGCACTCACGGCCCCAACCCCGGCGCCATCACCGACCGGCCCGCCGCCACCACGCCGAGTCACCGCCGATCGGCCGCCATTGAGACCGCCACCACACCCGGCCGACGCGGGAACGGCACCACAGGGCGTCGCCACAGCTGACGGCCCCCTGGCCGGCAGGGCGGCGGTCGGGCAGGGCGCGAAGCCGTCACGGGATCCCGGCCGGGCCACCGAGACGCCCGTCCGTCCCGCCGGCATACCCCGCTCCGAAGACGCCCCGGCGTCGTTCGTGGCCGGGTGCGAGTCGCCAGGCATCTCGACGCGGCCCATGCGGCCCATGCGACCCATGCGGCCGGCGGAGCCCCGAGGGCTTCAGGCGTACAGCGCGATCCTGGGCTGGACCGTGCCCGGGCCGGCCTTGACGACGGTGAGCCGGTACCGCTGGGTGAGGGTGTGATGGCTGTGGAGGACCAGTTTCGCCCGGGTGAGGTCCGTGTACAGCGTTCCGGTCTGGCTGGCCAGCCGCACGGTCCTCCAGTGGCCGCCGGTCAGGACCTCGAGCTTGATGTCCGTCGGGGCGAGGAAGGGCCCGTCGTCCGGTGACTCGACGAGGATCTGCGGGGCGACGGTCCGGTCCGCCGACGAGTCGTTGCGGTAGGTGACAGTCATCGGGTGCGCCGCGTGGTCGGATGGCAGCGGCCGGTCCGGCAGGCCGACGAACGAGACCGGCGCGACAGCGGCCACCACCTGCGGGGCGAGGACCCCCGTGGCGAGCGCCGGCGACGGCATCGTGAACGGCGCGGCCAACACGGCGGCGAGGGCGGTCGGGGCCAGAGCCCGGCGGAGGACCTTCCAGGTGGGCATGGCGTCTCCTTCGGTCATCGACGGCGCTCCCGGGAAGTTCACCGGCGGCCGGGCGATCACCCGCCCACCGAGCGCTCCACGGCTGGACGGACTGCCGCCGCCGGGCAGCCCGGACCGTACCCATCCACCCTGCACACCAATGGCCCAACGCGCATCCGCACCGGACCGGCGGCCCCGCCCAGGGCCCTCCAGGAGCGAGCACTGCAAGCAGGCCAGGTCACACCTTCGGGCCCCTCACCGGACGGCAAGAAGCACCGGCCACCGCGCTGGTGGCCGATGCTTCGCCCCGTCGGACCCCGGGTTGCTCCACCAGTGCTCGCGGTGGTCGCAGCGCAGGTCGTACCCCGGCGGGAAGGGCGTCACTGCGGGTGCAGGTGACGTGCCCCGGTCACCGGTGACGACGGCACCGCCCGTGGCCCTGTTGAACACGGCCACGGGCCACTGACGGCTGACCCCGTACCACGGCAGATCGCCCTGTCCACGAGTACGGGCGCTCATCCGCAGGTTCACCTATCCTCACAACAAGGGGTAGCGCCGAGGTAAGCCCAGAAGCCGCCAGTACTTGATCTTGGTGGGTGTGGTGCTCGGTCCGTTCAACGCAGGCTGGCAACCGGGAGCGCGTTGACACGGTTCTCGTACTCGCGGCGGGCCTTGCGCTGGGCCGGGACCGCCGTGGTGCCGTCGAGGGACTGGCAGCGGTCGAGGAGTTGGCGGTGGACCGCGGGCACGGCAGTGACGCAAAGGGTGTAGCCCTGGCCGCACCGTACGGTCACGCCCTGGTCGAGCGTGACGCGCTCGACGGGCTCCAACTCGGCGGCGCGGAGGAAGTCGGCGACCTTGCCCGGCATGTCGAGGACGATCGGCAGTTCCGGGGCCGGGGCGCCTGGGTCGGCGGGTGTGTACTCGGGCAGGAGGTCCACGACGGCAGTGCGGATGGCGCCGCGGCTGACATCATGCTCGCGGGCGAGGGCCGCGATGGACCGGCGTTCCAGGTACGCGGTGCGTACGGCGTCGGTCTTCGCGGCCGGGACGGCGGGGCGGCGCCCGCCCTTGTTGCCCTTCGCCTCGGCGGCCCGCAGCCCGTCGTGGGTCAGTTCGCGCTGAAGGTCGCGCTGGAGTTCGCCGGCGGCGGCGAGGGTCTGCACCATGAATTTCACGGTGGACAGCAGCTCGCCGGTACGCGGGTGGCGGGCGGTGAGGTCCATCGCGGAGAACGCGCCATCGTGGATGCGCAGGGCGAGGCGGTCGCGGTGCAGGACGTCGAGCACGTCGAGGATGTGCCCGGTGCCGCGCACCAGGCGGAACATCTCGGAGATGTGCACAGCGTCGCCTGGCCGCGCGTACGCGAGCAGCTCGCCGAACTTCGGCCGCTCCAGCGGATGAAGGCGGCTGGAGGTCCCGGCCTGTTCCTCGAAGACAACCGGGGCCTCGATCCCGGCCTCGTCCAGCACCAGGTTCTGGCGGTCGGTCGACTGCTGGTCGGTCGACACCCGCTTGTAGACCAGGTTGGCCATGCTGCTCCCCATTGTGGTGGTCGCATTCGACCCTAGCTGTCAGCAAACCCTGTCATCATCCGTCATCGGATCTGATTGGATCTGCGCCGCCGCCGGGCCCCGGAAAGCCCGGGTTCATTGGACGTCCGCCGCGCCTGTCGCCATTCGATCCTTTGACGACACGGAGGACGGACAGGACGTCCCGGCCGGAGCCCATCACTCTTCGCGCACCTGGTAGTTACTGACATTTGCTCTTTGGGGTGATGGATCTGCCGTTTTACTGACGGACGGTCACCTGTCGGCGTAGACCGTCTCGCATGCGATATGCGGAT
>NZ_JBWKEQ010000057.1:0-5996 GCF_056435365.1 Kitasatospora sp. NPDC043949
CACTTCCTACCCCCCCCCCCCCCCCCCAAACCCCCCCCCCCCCCCCCCCCCCCCCCCCCCCCCCCCCCCCCCCCCCCCCCCCCCCCCCCACCAGGGCCTTCGTCTTGAGGGGAGGGAACGAGGTTGGCCCGGCGTCGCTGCTACCCGTCGGACACCTTCGACGACGAGTGGGCGCTGATCGAGGCGCTTCTGCCGGTTCCGGCCTGCGAGACGAAGGCCGGCGGGCGGCCGGAGAAGCACCCGCGTCGGGAGATCGTGGACGCGATTCGGTACGTCGTGGACACGGGCTGCAAGTGGCGCGCGCTGCCGAAGGACTTCCCGCCCTGGCGCACGGTTTTCGGCTTCATGGCGCGCTGGGCGGCGGCCGGGGTGATCGGCCAGATCCGTGACCAGCTCCGCGCCCGGGTCCGCCGGGACATGGGCCGGGCGCCGGGCGCGGTCGCCACGATCATCGACTCGCAGTCGGTGAAGGCCGCCGAGACGGTCGGCAAGGACAGCCGGGGCTACGACGCGGCGAAGAAGATCAACGGCAGGAAGCGGCACCTGGTGGTGGACACGAAGGGCCTGCCGCTGTTCGTGATGGTCACCCCCGCCGACATGACCGACCGCGACGCCGCGAAGGAGGTGCTGTTCCGGCTGCGGCTGATGCACCCGGAGATCACGATCGTCTGGGCCGACTCCGCCTACGCCGGGCAGCTGGTCGGCTGGGCGAAGAAGTACCTGAACCTCACCATCAAGACGGTGAGCCGGCCCAAGGACGCGAAGGGGTTCGTGGTCCTGCCGCGCCGTTGGGTGGTCGAACGCTCGCACGCCTGGGTGATGCACGCCCGCCGGCACGCCCGCGACTACGAACGCCTCGTCCAGCACTCCGAGTCGCTGATCACCTGGGCCGCGATCACCCTGATGACCAGGCGCATCACCAAGCGGCAGTCCAGGCGCTCGGGCCAGCCGGCGTCCCGCGAGGCCCAGCGGGACTGATCGTTCTCGGAGTCGGCCAACCGATCGCCACCCGGAGCCGCCGGAAGAACCGGCCGACCCCTACTCTCCCACGACCTCCCGGCGCCGGTCAGCCGGTTCGCCGACACCGGGGCCGCTTCCTGCCCGATGATGTGATCCATCCGACGAGCAGGGTGAACGGGCGGACTTGGGGGAAGGGCCACGCATGGAGATCATCAGCAGCACCGGCTTAGGCCGGCCCTGGCCCGAGCTGATGCCCGACCGCCGTCCGGCCCTGGTGGTCCCCGCAGCCCCCGGTCGTCCCCTGCTCGCCGAAGACGGCTGGGCCCCGCACGACGACGTCCCCGCCCTCACCACCGGTCAGCAGTGCGCCTGGTCCACCGTCCTGGACGGCTACCGGCTGACCGTTCGTCGCCCGTGCGGCCTGACCTGGTTCGACGGCGAGATCGCCGCCACCCGGGAGTGGCGAAACCGCGTCCACGTCCACGGCGCGCTGCTGCTGATCTCCGGCCCGTTCACCAGCGTCTTCGATTTCCGGCCCGTCGCCGCGGCCGGCCGCCTTCTGCTCCTCACCACGCCGGTCCGGCCCGCGGCCGGCACCTGACCGTCTCGGTTCAGTCGGGTTCCTCTTCCGCGTCGCCGATCTCCGCCCGCAGGTCGTGGATGCTCCGCAGGATCTCGATGAGGGCCGCCTCCGTCCGGCCGAGACCCCGGCGGACCCCGTCCACGTCGCCGGCCTCGAAGTGGAGGTGGGCGCCGAGCGCGTCCACCGCGACGGCGATCGCCATCGCCGACGCCATCCGGCCCGGGGGCGTCTCGTCCTGGTCAAGGCCCATGAGCTGCACGCCAGTGCGCTGCAACCGGTTGATCAGCGCGTTGGTCGACACCGCAGAGCCGGAACCGGCCTGGTCCATCCACCCGAGCAGCACCTCGGCCTGGTCCTGGTCGACCCCCAGCCTCGTCGCGGCGGTGACCTCCAGTTCGACCCTGGCCAGCAGTACGCCGAGCAGCCGCCGGCGGTTTCCCTCCTCCGGACCCTGCGGCCACAGTTCAGGATCGAGTACGGGCTGGTCCCCCAGCGCGACCAGGGCCGCATAGACCTGCTCGGCGCTCACCGGGAACTCGCTCTCGACGCTCACCCGGCCCAGCCTCCCCGGTCAGCAGCGCGAGCGCGCGGACCCACGCCCGAGACACCACCCGTTCGATTCCCGGCCCAGCCGAACGCTTCGCACACCCTCAGAAGCAGGTATTCAGCGAACTTCACACACATGAAGAACACGGAAGTGCTGGCTCAAGATAACGGCCGCAAGCGCCACCTGGTCGTGGACACCCACGGCCTGCCGCTGTTCGTCATGGTCACCCCGGCCGACATGACCGACCGCGACGCGGCGAAGGAAGTGCTGTTCCGGCTGCGGCTGATGCATCCGGAGATCACGATCGTCTGGGCCGACTCCGGCTACGCGGGCCCGAAGCTGGGCGGCTGGGCGAAGAAGTACCTGAACCTGACCCTCAAGACCGTCGGCCGGCCGAAGGGCGTGAAGGGCTTCGTCGTGATCAAGCGCCGTTGGGTGGTGGAGCGGTCGATCGCCTGGATCACGCACGCCCGCCGGCACGCCAGGGACTACGAACGGCTGATCCAGCACTCCGAGTCGTTGATCACTTGGGCCGCGATCACCCTCATGACCAGGCGCATCACGCAAAGACAGTCCCGCCGGGCCGGCCAGCCCAATCCCCGCGCCCCGATCGGGCACTGATCATTCTCAAGTTCCCCGTCGGGAACGCGGCCGGGAAGAACCCGAGTCACCGGCCGGCGCCTCACTCTCCCACGGCCCCGGGCGGCCTGTCAGAGGATTCGCCGCGCTGAAGCAAACACCCGGCGGGTGATGTGATTCGTCGCCTCACTTTCCTGATGGTCAAGGCCAGTTGATTTTTTGGGCTTAAGGAGTGAAATCATCGCAAAACGCGCAAAGAGGCGTCCGCGCTGAGCGATAGCAAGCGTATTCCCCGGGACTATGACACAAAGTCTCACACTGAGGAGAAATTGTGATCAAGAAAATGGCGGTCGTCGCGGCCGCTGTCACCGGTCTCGTGCTCACGAACGCGGGTTGGGCTGTCGCCAGCTCAGGCGGCGATCACGGGCACGGCGGAAACTCCGGAATCGCCTGCGTCGTCGGCGACGACGCAGGATTCTCCAACAACTGCGGCAACACGTACGTCTACGCCCCCAGCGTTCTGGGCAACCTGCTCAGCCTGCTCTCGCCTCCCCCCACTGGTGGTGGCGGTGGCAACAATGGCGGTGGCAACAATGGCGGTGGCAACAATGGCGGTGGCAACAACGGCGGTGGCAACAGCGGTGGCAACAGCTGACCCGGCCCCGCCCTGGCATGTTCTGCCTTGGCCTCCCCTGGACCGGTGAGCAATCGGGTTAGGGTGCTCAGGCCATCGGCCCCAGCGCCAGCCCTCCGTCGATGGGCCGCCGCTGGGGCCGGCTGCTGCCGACTTCGCGTCCTCGCCGAGCTTCGATGTCCAGGGCCCAGGGCCCAGGTCACACGATCACAGACTTCAACCAGTACCCGGACCGCCCCCCTGGCTGACCATCCGCCGGCCCGGTGGCCGCCTGACTTGGTTCGACGGCGATATCGCCACCACCCGCGAGTGGAGCCGTACGGTCCGCGCGCACCGCACTCTGCCGCTGATCACCGGCCCGTTCACCAGCGTCCTCGACTTCCAGTCCGCCACCACAGGCCGGTTGTTCCTCCTCCCCACCCCGCTCCGGGTCGCCGACGGCACCTGAGATCATCCCTGTTCGATTCCTGACCTGGGCAGATGCCGCCCGGATGAATGAAAACAGGCTCTCACGAAGGCGAACACCCGCACCTTGCTGAACTGTTCGCTCATCGCCCGCACCAGCAGCATGGTGAAGTCGGCGAATCCGGCCACCGAGCCGGAGACGTCGCACAGCAGCACGAGTTCCGGCCGGGCCGGGCGGCGCAGCCGGTAGGCAGGGCGCAGCGGCACCCCGCCGGTGGACAGCGAGCGGCGCAGGGTGCGGCGCAGGTCGATCCGTCCGCGTGCGGCGCGGCGCCGGGCGGCCAGCCTGGTGGCCAGCTTGCGGGCCAACGGGTGGACGGTGCGGCGCAGTTCGGCGAGCTGGTCGCGGCCGGCGGCGAGGAAGTCGATCCGGTCGGCGGTGGGTGCGACGGCGCGTTCGGCGATCCGCTCGGCGCCGCGCAGTTCGGCGACCCGGCGGCGGGCCTCGGTGGCGACCAGGGCGCGGAAGTCCTGGATGCGGCGGCGGATCTCGTCGGCGAGGACGCGGTCGGACAGGTCCGGGGCGGTGGCCTGCTCGCGCAGGGCGGCGAGGATCCGGGCGAGCAGGGTCTCGGGGGCGAGCCGGCCGAGCGCCTGGTGGGCCGACCAGCCGTCCGAGGCCGGCGTGGCACCGGCGCCGTACCGGCCGAAGGCCTCCACCACCTCGCCGGCCAGCCGGGCCTGGGCGGCCCGGTCGTCGGCGGCCAGGGCGGCGGCGAGGCGCTCGCGCAGGTCGTCGCGCAGCGGGTCGGGGCGGCCGGGGCGCGGTGGCCGGGGGTCGTCCGGGAGTGCGGGCGGGTCGGCGCGGACGGCCTCGGGGGTGCCGACGCCGAGCGGGAAGAACAGGTCGAACGTGGCGTCGAAGAGGGCCCGTTGGGTGTCCGAGCGCAGCAGCGCGGCGGCCAGGCCGGCCCGCATCTGCTCGCGGTCGGCGAATCCGAGGACGTCGAGGACGGCGGCCGCGTCGACCGTCTCGGCGGGGCCGATCCGCAGGCCGTGCCCGCGCAGCGCGCGGACCAGGCCGGTGAGCCGGGCGGCGGTGTCGGCCGGGGGCGGGGCGGTGGTCATGCGGGGGTGAGCTTCTGCGCGGCCTTCCGGATGTCGTCCTGGTGCTTGAGGATCACCCCGAGGGTGTCCTGGACGACCGCCTCGTCGAGGGTGTCCGCGCCGAGGGCCAGCAGGGTGCGGGCCCAGTCGATGGTCTCGGCGACGGACGGCGCCTTGCGCAGGTCCATCGCGCGCAGCGCGCCGACCACCCGGACCAGCGAGGCGGCCAGCGTGTCGTCCAGGCCGGGCACCTTGCGCCGGACGATCTGCCGCTCCAACTCGGCGTCCGGGTAGTCGAGGTGGAGGAAGAGACAGCGTCGACGCAGTGCCTCGGACAGTTCACGGGTGGCGTTGGAGGTGAGCAGCACGAAGGGGCGGCGGCTCGCGGCGATGGTGCCGAGTTCGGGCACGGTGACCTGGAAGTCGCTGAGCACCTCCAGCAGCAGCGCCTCCACCTCGACGTCGGCCTTGTCCATCTCGTCGATCAGCAGCACGGTGGGCTCGTCGCCGCGGATGGCGGTGAGCAGCGGGCGGGTGAGCAGGAACTCCTCGCCGAAGATGTCGGTGCGGGCCTGGTCCCAGCCCTCGTCGCGGCCGGCGGTGATCCGCAGCAGTTGCTTGGCGTGGTTCCACTCGTAGAGCGCGCGGGCCTCGTCGATGCCCTCGTAGCACTGGAGCCGGACCAGCCGGGCCCGGCCGATCGCGGCCACCGCCTTGGCGAGTTCGGTCTTGCCGACCCCGGCCGGGCCCTCGACCAGCAGCGGCTTGCCGAGCCGGTCGGCGAGGAAGACGGTGGTGGCCACGGCGGTGGAGGCCAGGTAGCCGGTGGCGGCCAGCTGGTCGGCGGTGTCCGCCACCGATGCGAAGAACCCCGTGCCGTCGCCGCTGCCGCTCATCTGCCCGTCCCGTTCCTGTCGGCCGTGTCCGTGCGGCAGCACCCTACCGGCCGGTCACTTCGCCGTCCCGGGGGTTCGGCGGGTGGCGAGGGCTGAGCCGGGCCGGCGGCGGGGCGTGCTTCTGGATCACCTGGCGGGCGTGCGGGCGCGCCGGAGGGGGGGGGGGGGGGGGGGGGGGGGGGGGGGGGGGGGGGGGGGGGGGGGGGGGGGGGGGGGGGGGGGGGGGGGGGGGGAGGGGGGGGGGGGATGGGAGGAAGCGCGCCAGTGGAGGAGCAGTATAGGAAA
>NZ_JBWKEQ010000057.1:6006-51221 GCF_056435365.1 Kitasatospora sp. NPDC043949
CAACCACCTGGGCGGGTGGTATACCACCCCAGCCCACCGCCCCCCCCCCCCTCCCCCCGCCCCCCGCTCGTCTGTTCCCGCGGGTCGGCCGTCAGTTGACGACGTCTGACCGGACGTCAGTCGGCGAAGGCCCCTCGGGTCGTCAGTTGACGAAGATGAGCGGGCTGCCCGCCACCGAGGTGTCGGTGACCGGGCCGTAGGTGGCGCTGAAGTAGCCGGTCGAGAAGCACAGGCCCGAGCCGGAGACCAGGTTGAACGGCTGGGAGGTGAAGCCGATGGTGTTGCCGGTGTTCGAGGTGGTGCCGGAGATGCCGGTGGTGGTCTGGTAGACGCAGTTGACGCTGCCGAGGATGGTGCTGAGCACGACCGTGGTCTTCATCGCGCCGGCCGCGCCGGGGGTGAGGGCGACCGGGTTGCCGGGGCCGTCGCCGACGGTGTTGGTGAACGGCAGGTTGTTGACGGTGATGCTCTTGACGCCGGTGACGCCGAGGACGTTGGAGGAGCAGGAGCCGAAGGTCTGGGTGTTGAGCTGCTCGACCGCGCTGCCGGGGGCGGCCGGGTTGGCCGTCACGGTGGCGGAGAAGGCCGAGTTGGCACAGCTGATGCCGCTCGTTCCGCTGGCGCTGCTGTAGAAGGTGGCGGTGGTGCCCGAGACCAGACTGGCGGTGAGGACGTCGCCGACGGCGACGTCCGGGCCGCTGCTGCTGCCGGTGGTCAGCACCGCGGAGCCGTCGGCCTGGGCGGGTGCGACGGCGGCGCAGGTGAAGGCGAGGGCGGCGAGGGCCGCGGTACCGAGCGTGCGGCGAAAGCGCATGAGGGTGACCTCTCTCCGTGCGGAGACGGGTGGGGGTGGCCCGCGGTGCGGGTGTGGTGGCGTGCACGGCGGGGGAGGTGCGTGGGCATGGCGTGCCGGGGGCTTCGCGGGGCCGTGGTGCGGTGGGCCCGGCGCCACGGGCCCGCTCGTACGGCACAGCGGTGTGAAGGTGCGGACGTGCGCTGCGAGTGCAGGAGTGCACGTCGGCGGCTGCCACCGCCGCGGGCCTGCGTCCGCTCGTGGTCCCGTGGCCCGGGCTGCTCGCCCGGGGCCGCCGGAGCCCCTGGAGGTCGTCCGGTGGTGACAGGGTCGCCCACCGGTTGGAAACCTGTCAGTGTTGTAAACCCGATGTTGCGTCAATGTCAATACAGGTAACAGGAGTTGGTGATGGAACGGAAACACCTCCGAAGTGCCGACGTGATCCTGCTGCCGGGCGCGCGGGCCGGTCGTGACCCAGCCCGGTCCATCAAGCGCGGCCCGAGCCGGCTGCCCCCGGGCGTGGTGGCCGCGACCCAGCGCGAGCGGCTGCTCGACGGGCTGGTCCAGACGGTGGCCGCGCGCGGCTACCAGCACGCCACGGTCAGCGACATCTGCCGCGCGGCCGGGGTGACCAGGCCGGTCTTCTACGAGCTGTTCAGCGGCAAGGAGGACGCCTTCCTGGCCGCGCACCGGCACGGCACCGGGGTGGTTCTCCGACGGATGGCGGCGGCCTTCGCGGCGGAGTCCGACTGGTGCGCCGGGATCCGGCAGGCGCTCGGCGCGATGCTCCATCTGCTGGCGGGGACACCGGCTTTCGCGACCATGGCGGTGATCGAGATCGAGGCGGTCGGACCGGCCGGCCGCCGCGAGCGGGACCAACTCCTCACCCGGTTCCGGGCGTTCTTCGCCGAGGTGCCCCAACCGCTGGGCGGTGTGCGGGTTGTGGAGCTGGTGGATGCCGTGGTGGGCGGGGTCTACAGCGCGCTCTACCGGCGGATCGACTCCGGTCGGACGGTTCAACTTCCGGAACTCCTGCCGGTGTTGAGCATGTTCTGTCTCGCGCCCTTCCTCGGCCCGGCGCAGGCGGCCGTCCGGCTCGGGTTGCCGATCGGTGAAGATCCTTCGTGCACCCGTATTGACCCGGCCACTACCGGGCAGTAGCTTCCCAGTTACTCAAAGCGCGGCCTGACCGTGCCCGCCCCGCTGCCGAGGGGCGGGCGGCCCGGTCGGGCCGTGGAACGCTGTCCGCGCCAGGGCACCGTGCCAGTGCCTGCACATCCCACCCACCCAACAGGGAGCACACATGGCCATGTCCGAGGACGCCGCCGCCGCGGCCGAGACCCCGGAGACGCCGACCGGCACCAGGAGAGGGCGGGTACGGCTCAAGCGCAGCGCCTGGATGGCCGTTCCGGCCGTCGCGGCGGGCGCCGTCCTGATGGCCCTCACCGCCCAGGGCGTACTCGCCGCCCAGTTCTCCATCAGCGGCATGCCGTTCACGATCACCGCGGACAAGCTCGACGGCAAGGGCTTCGCCCAGTTCGGCAGCCTGGACTCGATGATCCCCGACAGCCCCAACCAGGGCTCCACCGGCGGTCAGGTGCTGGTCGCGGTCTCGGCGATCAAGAAGGCCGAGATCACCAACCTGTGCCAGAGCGTGGACCTCGGTGGCGTCAACCTGGTGATCCACGCCGGCGACGCCGGCACCCCCGTCTCCGCCACCGACCTCACCACCGACTCCGACATGCTGTCCGGTGACGCGGAGTTCACCAACATCGAGATCGGCGGCGACGCCAGCACCTACACCAAGGCCGGCAACGCGGGCAAGGGCAACCCGGGCGTCTTCGGGCAGCAGGCCGACACCGTCGTGCTGACGCACCTCAAGCAGCACAACTACGCGAGCACCGCCGTCGGGTTCAAACTGCCCAACCTGCGGCTGAGCTTCAGCTCCCAGGGCTGCTGACCATGACGGAGTCCGTACCGGAGCCGGCCGGTTCCGGCGAGGGCGTCGCGGAGGGGGCCGTGGGGACGGCTCCCGCCCCCGCTCCCGCCACCACCCGACCGGTCAAACGCGACTGGCGGGGCCAGCGGCCGTTCTGGGGCGGGCTGCTGGTGCTGTTCGGCGGCGCCGAGATCCTGTTCACCCTGCGTGCCCCGCTGCCCGTCGTCCTGCACATCGGGATGCAGGGGCTGGCGGGCTACCTGGTGCCGGCGGTGATGGTGCTGTGCGGCCTGCTGATCCTGTTCAACCCGGCCCAGCGGCTGTTCTACTCCGTCCTCGCCGTGCTCGCCGCGCTGGCGAGCTGGCTCACCTCCAACCTGGGCGGCTTCGTGATCGGGATGCTGCTCGGACTGGTGGGCGCCTGCCTCACCTTCGGCTGGCTGCCCGATCAGCCGCTGCGCCGGGGGCGGCAGCGGCGGGAGGACCGGCGCCAGGAACGCCGGTCGTCCCGAGCGGGCACGGCCGGGGCCGGGGCCGACCCGGCCGGGGTCTAGCCCGAGGCGCCCCGACGGCGCCCGCCCCCTGGTGATGGGAGAGCACCAGGGGGCGGGGCGTCGGGGCACGGGGGAGTGCGGGGTCGGGCCGTGACGGTCAGATCGTCGCGGCGTCGATCACGAAGCGGAACCGGACGTCGCCGGCCAGCACCCGCTGGTAGGCCTCGTTGACCTGCTCGGCGCGGATCAGCTCGATCTCCGCAGTGATGCCGTGCTCGCCGCAGAAGTCCAGCATCTCCTGGGTGGCCGGCAGCCCGCCGATCATCGAACCGGCCAGCGAACGGCGGCCGGAGAGCAGCGCGTGCGCGTTCACCGTGACCGGCTTCTCCGGCGCGCCGACCTGCACCATGGTGCCGTCGGTGCGCAGCAGGCCGAGGTAGGCGCTCAGGTCGAGGTCGGCGGAGACCGTGTTGACGATCAGGTCGAAGGTGCCCGCGAGCTCGGTGAAGGTGGCCGGGTCGGAGGTGGCCCGGTAGTGGTCGGCGCCGAGCTTCAGCCCGTCCTCGCGCTTGCGCAGCGACTGGCTGAGCACGGTGACCTCCGCGCCCATGGCGTGGGCGAGCTTCACGCCCATGTGGCCGAGCCCGCCGAGGCCCACGATCGCGACCTTCCTGCCCGGCCGGGCGCCCCAGTGCGCGAGCGGCGAGTACAGCGTGATGCCGGCGCACAGCAGCGGCGCGGCGGCGTCCAGCGGCAGGTTGTCGGGGATGCGCAGCGCGTACGCCTCGTCGACGACCAGCTTCGAGGAGTAGCCGCCGTAGGTCGGCAGGCCGTCGTGGCCGACGCTGTTGTAGGTGAAGACGGTGCCGCCCTGGCCGGTGCAGTACTGCTGGAGGCCGGCCCGGCAGTTGTCGCACTCCCGGCAGGAGTCGACGATGCAGCCGACTCCGACCCGGTCGCCGGCCTGCCAGCGGGTGACGCCCGGGCCGACCTCGGTGACCACGCCCGCGATCTCGTGGCCCGGGACCATCGGGAAGATGCCGGTGCCCCAGTCCTCGCCGACCTGGTGGATGTCGGAGTGGCAGATGCCGCAGAACTTGATGTCGATCACGATGTCGTGCTCGCCCACCGCCCTGCGGGTGACGGTGGTCTTCTCCAGCGGGGAGTCGGGCCGCGCCGCGGCGTAGGCGGCGACCGTGCGGGTGGTGCCCTCGGTGGTGCTCGTCGTCGTTGCGTTCGTCGAGTTCGTCATGCTTCCAGCCTGCGTCGGTGCGGCGCGACCAGCCAGACCAGAGCCTTTCGTACGTACGCCACGCCTAGGGACCCCGGACGTACGACCACGGAACGTACGCACGGCGGTATCACCCTTCCCCCCGCCCCCGCCGCCCGGATCCCCCGCATACTGCAGACATGGACCAGCGCACCGAACTCAGCGAGTTCCTCCGATCCCGCCGCGCCCGGCTGCGGCCCGAGGACGTGGGCCTGCCGGACAGCACCACCCGGCGGCGGGTGCCCGGCCTGCGCCGCGAGGAGCTGGCCCTGCTCGCCGGAGTCAGCACCGCCTACTACACCCGGCTCGAACAGGGCCACGGCGAGAGCGTCTCCGCCGCCGTCCTGGACGCCATCGCCCGCGTGCTGCGGCTCAGCCCCGCCGAGCGCGAGCACCTCGGCCGGCTCACCAGGCCCGCCCGCCGTCGCCCCGGCCGGGCCGCCGCCCGCCCGCAGCGGGTCCGGCCCGCGCTCCAGCAGCTCCTAGACGCGATGGACTGCGTGCCCGCGTACGTCCTCGGCAGGCGCCTGGACATCATCGGCTGGAACCGGCTCGGCACCGCCCTGCTCGGCGACTTCGCCGCGATGCCGCCCGAGCAGCGCAACATGGCCTGGCAGCTCTTCCTCGAACCGGCCTCCCGCGAGCTCTACGAGGACTGGGACGGCAAGGCCACCGACGTCGTCGGCATGCTGCGGCTGGACGCCGGACGGGATCCGGACGACCCCAGGCTCGCCTCGCTGATCGGCGAACTCTCCCTCAAGAGCGCCGACTTCCGCCGCCTCTGGGCCACCCACAGCATCCAGGACAAGGGCCACGGCACCAAGCGGCTGCACCACCCGGTGGTCGGCCGGCTCAACCTCCAGTACGAGACGCTGCGCCCGGCCGGGGACGTCGACCAGGTGCTCGTCACCTACCACGCCGAGCCCGGCTCCAGCTCCGCCGAATCCCTGCGCCTGCTGGCCAGTTGGGCGGCCACCGAGTTCCACCCCGAGCCCGCCGAGGCGACCCCGGCCGATCCCGCCCGGTAGCGACGCGGGGCCTCCCTGCCCGGCCTTCCCGTCGGGCCTCCCCGTCGGGCCCTCCCGCGAGGCCTCCCCGCCGGGCCCTCCCGCCGGGTCTTCCCGTCAAGGGGTCGATGGTCCCGGGTCCGATCGGGGCCATCGGCCCTTCTCGCCGGTAACCGGGCGGCGATTGACTGGACGGGTCATGGACACCACCACCAGCGGAAACACCACCAGCGGCACCACCGCCGAGTACGACCGGCTGATCGCCCGCCACCACGCGATGCGGCTACGCCGCCAACTCCTCACCCCGACCTCGCCGTTCGGTCCAGATCCGGCCGGCGTCGGCGTCGGCGCGTACGGCGGCGCCGCCGACCAACGGCTGATCCGGCGCGACCTCGGCCTGCTCGAACCGCTCTCCGAACTGATCGATCACCTCTACGCGGTGATGTTCCGCCGCCGCCCCTACCTGCGTCCGCTCTTCCCCGCCTCGATGGAGTTCCAGCAGGCCCACCTGGAGCGGATCCTCCGCCACCTGGTGGACCACCTCCACCACCCGGCCGAACTGGCCTCGACCCTGCGCCAACTCGGGCGCGACCACCGCAAACTGGGCGTCCGGCCGGTCCACTACGAGGCCTTCGAGGAGGCCCTGTGCGCGGCGATCCGGCACCGGGCGGCCGCCCGGTGGACCGAGGAGATGGAAGCGGCCTGGGTCCGGATGCTGCGCTTCGCCGTCGCGGCGATGACGGCCGGCGCCGACTCCGCGCTCACCGAACCCCCGTACTGGCACGCCGTGGTGACCGGCCACGAGCGCCGCCGCCCCGACCTCGCCGTCCTGCGCGTGCGCACCGGCGAGCCCTACCCGTACCGGGCCGGACAGTACGGCACGGTCGAGCACCCGACGCTCCCGCACACCTGGCGGCAGTACTCGATGGGCTGCGCGCCGCGCACCGACAACGAGTTGGAGTTCCACGTCCGGCGCACCGGGCCGGACGGGGTCAGCGCGGCCCTCGTCGAACGCACCGCCGTCGGCGACCGGCTGCGCCTCGGCCCGCCGCGCGGCGGGCTGCTGCCCGAGGACGACACCCGCGACCTGCTGCTGGTCGCCGGCGGCACCGGCCTGGCCCCGATGAAGGCCATCGTCGAGCAGCAGGCCGCCCGGCGCCCGCGCGGCCGCCGCGTCCACCTGTTCGTCGGTGCCCGGGACCGCGGCGACCTCTACGACTGGTCCGCGCTCTCCGAACTCGGCCTGCACAAGCCCTGGCTGGCGCTCACCCCGGTCACCGCAGGCCGGCTCGCCGACGCCGTCGCGGGCACCGGGGACTGGCGCGAGCACCTCGCCTGCGTCAGCGGCCCGGCCGGCATGGTCGCCTCCGTCCGCTCCGAACTGCTCGCCGCCGGGCTGCCCCTGGCCCAGGTCCGCTACGACCAGGCGCTCGCCCGCTAGCCGTACGGCCTACCGGTAGTGGTACGTCCTACCGGTAGGCCGTACGGGCCGCTGGACGTCCTACCGGTAGCAGTAGGAGTCCGAGGAGGCGTCGCCGCCCGCGAGGTGGGTCTGGTGCACCCGTAGACCCCGGAAGTCGGCGCCGTGCGGGAAGAAGCGCTCGTCGACGCTCAACCCGCCCGCCTCGGTGTCGGCGTCCAGCTTGACGATCCACGGCTCGATGCCGTCCGGGTAGAACTGGTCGTCCCAGGCGCCGTAGAGGGAGTTGGTGAGGTAGAGCCGGCGCCCGTCCCGGCTGATCTCGACCATCTGCGGGGCGCCGCTCAGTGGGCGTCCCGGCGCGGCCGGGTGCGGGGTGCGGGCGACGACCCCGCCCAGCCGCACCGAGTCGGCGAGTCTGGGGTGGAACGGATCCGACACGTCGTACTGGAACAGTTCGCCGGTGCCCCACGCGGACACGTACAGCCAGCGGTCGTCCACCGACAGGTTGATGTCCGTGATCAGTGGCGGCACCGCGCCGAACGGTTGCAGCGCGGGCGGCAGGTCCTCCGTCTTGGCGGGTTCGGCGGGGATCTCGATCACCTTGCGCGCGGTGAACGCCGGGCCCTCCCGGTACCAGAGCCAGACCGAGGCGGACAGGTCCTCGACGTTGGTCACCACCCCGGCGAAGCCCCACTCCGCCTGCGGATCGTGCGCCGGGCGCAGCTCCAGCACCATCTGGTACTGGTCGCCGAGGTCGACCCGTTGCAGGTGCCGCCCCGAGTCCAGCTCCCAGAAGTGCAGCGCGTGCCCGTACTTGCGGCCCAGCAGCAGCTCCGGGACGACCCCGCCCTCCACCATCCAGGGCGTGCCCCACTCGCTGGTCACCCCCACGTTCGTCCCCAGGTGCCACCAGACGTCGTACGCGAAGTGCTGCGGCCCGCGCTCCGTCTCCCAGGCGCGCAGCACCTCGAAGGTGGTGTGGTCCAGCAGCGCCACCCCGCCGGGCCCGTCGTTCCCGTCCCCGCTGCCCAGGCAGGACAGGAACACCCCGTCCGGCCCGCAGTGCAGGGTGTGCGGGCGCGAGTAGCCGGCCTTGGCGGCGAGTTCCGCCGCCTCGACGGTCTTGACGAGGCGCGGCCGGACGGGGTCGGGCCGGGTGTCCATCACGTGCAGCCGCGAGGAGCGCAGGCCCGGGAGGAGGAGGTAGCGCCGCTCGGGGTTCTCGTGGCAGGCGTGCGCCAGTGCGCTGGAGCAGGCGTTCCAGCCGAAGTGGTGCAACTCGTCGCCCAGTGTCGGAAGTTCGGCGAAGTTGAGGACCTTCCCGTAGCTCGCCGAGGCCGGATCGGTGTCCACGGTGAGCAGTGCGTCCGGCCGCTCCCCGGCCCGGTCGAACCCGGCGACGTACGCCAGCGTCTCCGGTGGCGCGGCGATCGCCTCGGCGGCCGAACGGTACAGCGACGGATCGGTGTGGCCGGCCTGCGGCATGTGTTCTCCTCAACTCGCCTGCGTGACAACCGGAGTTGGATCTGTCCGGGTAGCGTTCCACATGACCACCGGCGCACAGCAGGCGCACGGGGAGCGATCAGGAGGCGCGGACGGCCGGGTCACACCGGTGCCCGACAGACCGGTGCCCGACAGGCAGCCCCGGGCTACCGGCCGGTATTGTCGGGGTCCTGGATCAAGAACACCTGCGACGGACGGCAGGTCGAGGATGAGGACGGGTGCGGCGCAGATGGAGTTTCGGGAAGACATCCTGGGTGCCCCCTACGAGACGGCCGAGCTGACGCTGCGGCCGGACACCGAGGGGGAGGTCTGCGCGACGCTGGTGCGCCGTCTGGTGCCGGGGGCGGAGCGGGCCGTGCTGTACATCCACGGGTACAACGACTACTTCTTCCAGACCAACCTCGCCGACCACTTCGCCGCGCTCGGGTTCTCCTTCTACGCCCTGGACCTGCGCAAGTACGGCCGCTCCCTGCGCCCGCACCAGTCGCCGAACTTCGTGCGCGACCTCGCCGAGTACGACGAGGAGATCGACGAGGCGGTGCGGATCATCCGCGAGGTGGACGGGCACCGGAGGCTGCTGCTGAACGGGCACTCCACCGGCGGGCTGATCGGCGCGCTGTGGGCGGGGCGGCGCTCGGGGCGCGGCCTGGTGGAGGGGCTGTTCCTGAACAGCCCGTTCCTGTCGATGCCGGCCGCGCCCGCCGTGCGGACCGTCGGCGGCCCGGCCGTCACCGCGATCGGCCGACTGGCGCCCACCCGCGTGCTGCCGTCGACGCTCAACCCGCACTACACGCACAGCCTGCACAAGGACCACCGGGGTGAGTGGGACTTCGACCTCGCCCTCAAGCCCGCCGAGGGCTTCCCGCTGTACGCGGGCTGGCTGGCCGCCATCCACCAGGGCCACCGGCAGCTGCGGCACGGGCTCGGGATCGACGTGCCGGTGCTGCTGATGGCGTCGACCAAGTCGATCGCGACCACCAAGTGGCACAACGCCCTGCACCACGCGGACGCCGTGCTGCGCGCCGACGACATCGCCGGCCAGGGCCCGCGACTGGGCCGGCACGTCACCATCGTCCGGATCGAGGGCGGCATGCACGACCTGGTGCTCTCGGGCGAGGCCGCCCGCACCCAGGCCTTCGCCGAACTGGACCGCTGGCTCGCCGCCTACCTCGACGTCCGACTGGCGGACGTCCGGCCGGTGGACGCCCAGGCCGTGGGGGAGAGCGCGTGACGGACGAGCCGGTGACGGACGAGCCGGTGACAGACGAGCCGGTGCCGGTCGGGCGCCACACCGACCTCGGCTTCGCCAAGCTCATGCCGGACCTCGACCGGGACGGCGGCTGGCTGCTCACCCTGGACGGCACCCCGCAGTCCTACGTCGACCTCGCCGACCCGACCCACCTGGAGTTCGAGTACACCCGGCGGCTCGGCCACCTCGCCGACGCCCTCGCCCCCGCCGGGCAGCCGCTGGACGTGCTGCACCTCGGCGGCGGCGCGCTCACCCTGCCCCGCTACCTCGCCGCCACCCGCCCCGGCTCGCGCCAGCGGGTGGTCGAGGTGGACGGGCCGCTGCTCGACCTGGTCGCCGAGCACCTGCCCTGGCAGGGGCCCGGCGCGGACATCACCGCGACCGTCGGCGACGCCCGCGCCGCCCTCGCCGAGACCCCGCCCGGCAGCCGGGACCTGGTCATCGCGGACGTCTTCCACGGCTCGCGCACCCCCGCCCACCTCACCTCGGTGGAGTTCCTGCGGCTGGCCGCCGCCGCCCTGCGCCCCGGCGGCTGCTACGCCGCCAACCTGGCCGACGGCCCGCCGCTGGCCTTCGCCCGGGCCCAGGCCGCGACGGTCGGCGCGGTGTTCCCGTACACCTGCCTGGTCGCCGAGGCCCCGGTGCTGCGCGGCCGCCGGTACGGCAACATCCTGCTCGCCGGTTCGACGGCGCCGCTCCCGGTCGCCGAGCTCACCCGGCTGCTGGCCGGCGACATCTTCCCGGCCCGCCTCACCGACGGCGCCGACCTGGCCGCCCTGGTCGGCCGCACCGCCCCGGTCACGGACGCCGACGCCACCGACTCCCCGCCCCCGCCGGACGGCGCGTTCAGCATCGGCTGAGCGGCGCGGCGGCCCGAGCGTCCCCGCGTCCGGGGTGTCAGAATCGGCGGGTTCGGGCCGGAGCGTGGAGCACGTCGGAGCGTGGAGCACGCCGAGCGCGGAACACGTCCGGCGCGGAGCAGGTCCAGCGCGGAGCACATCCGAAGGAGTGAGCGATGAACGGCGGGGAGCGGCCGGAGTTGGCGGAGGTGCCGGAGACGGCGTTGTGGACGCTGTGGCACCGCGCGGTGGAGGCGCGTCGGCCGGACACGGTGCTGGAGGACCCGAAGGCGGTCGAGCTGGTCGATCGGATCGACTTCCCGTTCGCGGAGCGCTTCGGGGAGGGCGCGCTGGTCAGCCAGTTGCAGGCGCTGCGGGCGGCCTGCTTCGACCGTGAGGTGGCGGACTTCCTGACCCGCTGCCCGCGCGGCACCGTGGTCGGTCTCGGGGACGGCCTGGAGACCCAGGCGTGGCGGGTCGACAACGGCCGGGCGGACTGGCTGTCGGTGGACCTGCCGGAGACGGCCGCGCTGCGGGAGCGGCTGCTGCCGCCGGACGAGCGGCGCCGGATCCTCGCCTGCCCGGTCACCGACCCGGGCTGGATGGACGAGGTGGATCCGGCCCACGGGGTGATGATCTGCGCCGAGGGCCTGCTGATGTACCTGCGGCCGGAGGAGGTGCGGGCACTGATCGCGGCCTGCGCCGAGCGGTTCCCCGGCGGGTCGATGGTGCTGGACGCGGTGCCGCGCTGGTTCAGCGCCCGGACCGTCCAGGGCAAGCTGCGGACCCGGCACTACCAGGCCCCGCCGATGCCGTTCGGCATGGACGCGGACGAGCGCGGCAAGCTGGCCACCGCGCACCCGGCGGTGACCGACGTGCGCGAGGTGTACCCGGAGGGCGGGCGGGGCCTGCTCCGCGCCCTGCTGCCGCTCGTGCGCCGGGTGAACGCGCGGCCGTCCGTGGTCGCACTTCGCTTTGCCGGATCTTGAAGAACGGCTGGTCACGCGGGAACCATGGGGCACCACCGCACGTCGTAACCACGGGTGATCGGCCGGGGGGACAGGCCGCCCGGCACGTTAGGCTGCCCTTATGGGGAAGCGGCCGCGTTGCCGCCATCGGACAACTGCCGGAACCGGCGTGCGGCACCGCTGAGGGCCGCGCCGGCTCCGACCTGCCACGGAGGTACTGGCCTTGCACATCGACGCCTGGATCGAGAGCGTCCCACCGACCGCGGTGTACGCCCTGGTCGGCCTGATCATCGGGCTGGAGTCGCTGGGCATCCCACTGCCCGGCGAGATCGCGCTGGTCACGGCCACCCTGATGGCGGTCAAGGGTGTGGTGAGCCCGGAGTGGATCGCGGTGGTCGCGATCCTCGGGGCGATCATCGGCGACTCGATCGGCTACTCGATCGGCCGCAAGGGCGGCAAGCCGCTGTTCGAGAAGCTCGGACGGAAGTTCCCCAAGCACTTCGGGCCGTCCCACCTGGCGACCGCCGAGCGCTCCTTCCAGAAGTGGGGGATGTGGGCGGTCTTCTTCGGCCGCTTCATCGCCCTGCTGCGCATCTTCGCCGGGCCGCTCGCCGGCGCGCTGAAGATGCCGTACTGGAAGTTCCTGATCGCCAACGTGCTGGGCGGCATCGTCTGGGCCGGCGGCACGACACTGCTGGTCTACAAGGTCGGCAAGAGCATCGAGCCCTGGCTGTCCCGGTTCTCCTGGGCGGGCCTGGCCGCGGCGGTGCTGATCGGCGGCGCCTCGGCCTGGTTCATGAAGCGCCGGGCCGCCAAGACCCACGCCAAGATCGAGGCGGAGGAGGCGGCCGCCGCGGCGACCGCCGCCAAGGCGCCCGTCGCGGAGTGAGCGGAGTAAGCGGAGTGACGAGGCGTCTGCACTGAGCACGGCGGGGCTGTCGGGCCCCCGGAGTAGCATCGGCGGGTACCTGCCGATCATGCACAACTGGAGGGCCCGATGACCCAGTCGACGTGGGATGCCGTGGACGCGTACTTCTCCGAGCAGCTGGTGGGGCACGACCCGGCGCTGGACGCCGCGGCCGCCGCCGCCGACGCGGCCGGGCTGCCGAAGATCGCCGTCGCCCCCAACCAGGGCAAGCTGCTGCACCTGCTGGCGCTGACCCAGGGCGCGCGGCGGATCCTGGAGGTCGGCACGCTCGGCGGGTACAGCGCGATCTGGCTCGCCCGGGCGCTGCCCGCGGACGGCACCCTGATCACCCTGGAGATCGACCCGAAGCACGCCGAGGTCGCCCGGGGAAACATCGCGCGCGCAGGGCTGGAGAAGGTCGCCGAGGTGCGGCTCGGCCGGGCCGCCGACTCGCTGGCCGCGCTGGTGGAGCAGGGCGTGGAGCCCTTCGACCTGGTCTTCATCGACGCGGACAAGCCCAGCAACCCCGAGTACTTCCGGCGGGCGCTCCAGCTGACCAGGCCGGGCTCGCTGATCATCGTCGACAACGTGGTGCGCGGCGGCGCCGTCGCCGACGCGGACAGCACCGACCCGGCGGTGGTCGGCACCCGGGCCCTGCACGACCTGATCGCCGCCGAGCCGAGGGTCACCGCCACGTCGGTGCAGACGGTCGGCAGCAAGGGCTACGACGGCTTCACGCTGGCCCGCGTACAGGGCTGAACCTTTTCAAGTACCACGGAGGAACGGAGACATCGTGCGGATCGGACTGTTGGGCGCCGGCCCCTGGGCGGAGCGGGTGCACGCACCCGTCCTCGCCGAGCACCCCGGGCTGGAGTTCACCGGCGTCTGGGCCCGCCGGCCCGAGGCGGCCACGGCCCTCGGCGGGGCGTACGGCGTCCCCGGGTACGCGGACCTCGACCAGTTGCTCGCCGAGGTGGACGCGGTCTCGATCGCGCTGCCGCCGACCGTGCAGGCGGGCCTCGCGGTTCGGGCCGCCGAGGCGGGCTGCCACCTGCTGCTGGACAAGCCGATCGCGCTGACCGTGCCGGACGCGCAGGCCGTGGCCGAGGCCGTCCGGGCTCACGGGGTCGCCTCCGTGGTCTTCTTCACCGTCCGCTTCGGCGGGGAGCAGATCCCGTGGATCGAGCAGCAGGCGGCGCTGGGCGGCTGGTTCACCGGCCGCTCGGACTGGCTCGGCTCGGTGTTCGCCCCCGGCAGCACCAGCCCGTACGCGGCCTCGCCGTGGCGCGAGGAGAAGGGCGCGCTGTGGGACGTCGGCCCGCACGCGCTGTCGGTGCTGCTGCCGGTGCTCGGCGACGCGACGCAGGTCACGGCGGTGGCCGGCCCGTTGGACACCGTCCACCTGGTGCTGCGGCACGCCGACGGCGCCTCCAGCACCCTGGCGCTGAGCCTGACCGCGCCGGTCGGCGCCGGTGGCGCCGGCCTGGAACTGCGCGGCGAGCACGGCATCGCCCACCTGCCCGAGCGCGGCGAGGGCCCGGCCGCCGCCCTGCACCGCGCCCTGGACGCCCTCCAGGCCTCGGCCGCCACCGGCCAACCGCACCCCTGCGACGCGGAGTTCGGCCTGCGCGTGGTCGAAATCCTGGCCGGCGCCGACCACTCCCTGGCCACGGGCGCACCGGTCGCGGTCTGACGCCCGTCGACGGAGGTCAGACCGGCGGCAGGGTGGGGTTGGTCGGGCCCGGGCGGCGGTCGGTGGGGCGGGCCGGAGGGATGACGGGGGCGTGGAAGTCGCGCGGCCCGGTCCACAGGGCGGGGACGGCGTCGCCTCGGCGGGCGAGTTCGTAGGCCAGCGCCTCGTAGTTGACGCGCCAGCCGTGGAAGTGCTGCCAGGCCTCGTCGACCGGGCGCTCGCGGGGGAAACCGGCGGACGTGATCATGGCGACGGCGCCGATGTACTCGGTGTAGGTCAGGCGGATCGGGACGTCCGGGTCCGGGTCCGGGTCGAAGTCGATCCGCACGGAGCGGCCGATGTCGCGCAGCGCGGTGAAGCCCGCGCGCAGCACCAGGCGGGCCTCGGGCGGGGCCGAGCGCGGGCAGAGCGACAGGTGGAGGGCGGCCGCGTCCAGCACCGCGATCAGGCCGACCACCCAGCTGCGGTTCGGCTGCGGGGAGCGGAACGACAGCAGCACCGGGTAGTTGGAGTGGCTCTCGCCGATGTCGGCGGCCAGCCGCTCCCAGTCCCGGTAGAGCTGGGGGAGCGCGGTCTCGGTGTCGACGAGGGACTGCCGGGCCAGCAGCTCCGGGCCCCAGGCGGGCTCGCCGGCCCGGGACTGGAGCAGGGTCACCTCGGTCTCCCGCCGCTGGTAGGCGGCGTAGAGGGTGGGCAGGTAGGCGATCTGGAGGGCGATCACCAGCGGCCCGCTGGCGGCGGCCATGAAGTCGATCGCCGAGAGTTGCAGGCGCTCGCCGCTGGCGTAACCGAGGGTGAAGAGGCTGGACCCGGCCTCCCGGATGGCCACCGACCAGCTGAGCTCGGACGTGCCGTGCAGCAGCAGGGTGTAGGCGAGCAGCATGCCGCTGAGCCACACCCCGAGCATGCCGAGCAGGATCAGCGGTGCCAGCCAGGTCAGGGCCCGGTCCTGCGCGTAGTAGCCGCGGAACGGAGTCGCGTAGAGCCGGAGCACGGTCCGCAGCACCCGCCAGAGGCGCTGCACCAGCGCCGAGTACAGCCCGCGCGGGACGACCAGCGTGCGCAGGATGCTGCCGACGATGAGCAGGAGCAGCAGGGCGCCGGCCAGGGTGTGGATCATCCTCATGGCGCCATTGTGGCGGTCCGGCGGAGCAGTTGCGGCGCGGGGCGCTGGGTTATGGGGTGGCGGAGGCCAGGTGCCGCTGGAATGCCTCGGCGGCGATGGTGCAGAAGCGCCTGATCCGGTTCGAGGAGCCGGGCGCGCGGATGTGTTCGTGGCGCTCGTGGTCCCAGAGGCCCCAGGGCGCTTTCCAGGGCTCGTGGCGTGCGGGGCGGCATTGACAGCGAGTGGCGTCCGGCTGAATGCTAAGCAAGCGCTTAGTCAATGACGCCCCGCCCCGAGGAGCCGCCCGATGCCCGAGACCCCCGCCGAGCCGCCCGGGCTGGACCTCGCCCGCCTCCGCGCCCACCTGGACCGCGAGCTGCCCGGGCTTGTCCAGGGCCCGCTGCGGGCCGACCTCATCGAGGGGGGCCGCTCCAACCTCACCTACGTCCTCACCGACGGCACCGACCGCTGGGTGCTGCGCCGCCCGCCGCTCGGACACGTCCTGGCCACCGCGCACGACATGGGCCGCGAGTACCGCGTCATGACCGCGCTGCGCGACACCGACGTGCCCGTCCCGCGCACCCTGCTGCTCGATCCCGGCACGGAGGTGCTCGGCGCCCCCTGGTACCTGATGGAGTTCGTCCCCGGCCTCGCGCACCGGGCCCGTGCCCCGTTCGCCGCCCTCGGCGAGCAGCGGGTCCACGCCCTCGGCCGACGGCTGGTCGACACCCTCGCCGCCCTGCACCGGATCGACCCGGCCGACGTCGGCCTCGTGGACTTCGGCCGCCCCGACGGCTACCTGGAGCGCCAACTGAGGCGCTGGTCCACCCAGTTGGCGAACTCCCGCAGCCGCGAACTGCCCGACGTGGAGCGGTTGCACGCCCTGCTCGCCGAGCGGCGGCCGATCTCCCCGGCGCCCGCCCTGGTGCACGGCGACTACCGGCTGGACAACGTGCTGGTCGGCGACGGTGACGCGATCACCGCCGTGCTGGACTGGGAGATGTCCACCCTCGGCGACCCGCTCACCGATGTCGGCCTGCTGGTGATGTACACCGAGGTCGCCGGCGTCGGCGGCGGCATCATCCCCTCCGCCGCGACCGCCCCCGGCTTCCCAAAGCCGGACGAACTGGTCGCGTACTACGCAGAGTTGACCGGCCGCCAGGCCGCCGACCTGGACTGGTACGTCGCCTTCGCCTCCTTCAAGCTCGCCGTCGTCGCCGAGGGCATCCACTACCGCTACCAGCAGGGCCGCACCCTCGGCGCGGGCTTCGAGCGGGCCGGCGAGATGGCCCCGATCCTCGCCCGGTACGGCCTGAGCACCCTCAAGGAGCACTGACCGATGGACTTCGCCTACGACGCCCGCACCGACGAACTCCGCGAGCAGCTGCTGGCCTTCATGGACCAGCACGTGCACCCGGCGGAGGCGGCCCTCGCGCAGCAGCTCGCCGACCCGGCCCGCGAGGCCTGGAGCATCCCGCCCGTGGTCGCCGAACTCCAGGCCGAGGCGCGCAAACAGGGCCTGTGGAACCTCTTCCTCCCCGGGGAGGGCGGCGCCGGCCTGACCAACCTCCAGTACGCGCCGCTCGCCGAAATCACCGGCCGCAGCCCGCACTTGGCTCCGCCCGCGCTCAACTGCGCGGCCCCCGACACCGGCAACATGGAACTGCTCGCCCAGTTCGGCACCGCCGAGCAGCGCGAGCGCTGGCTTCGCCCGCTGCTGGACGCCGAGATCCGCTCCGCCTTCGCGATGACCGAGCCCGAGGTCGCCTCCTCGGACGCCACCAACATCGCCACCCGGATCGAGCGCGACGGCGACGAGTACGTCGTCAACGGCCGCAAGTGGTACATCACCGGGGCGATGAACCCGCAGTGCCGGATCCTCATCGTGATGGGCAAGACCGACCCGGCCGCCGAACCGCACCGCCGGCAGAGCATGGTGCTCGTCCCGCGCGACACCCCCGGCGTCACCGTCAGGCGCGGCATGACGGTCTTCGGCTACGACGACGCGGACCACGGCGGCCACGCCGAGGTGTTGTTCGAGGACGTCCGCGTCCCGGTCGGGAACCTGATCGGGGAGGAGGGTGCGGGCTTCGCCATCGCCCAGGCCCGGCTCGGACCCGGCCGGATCCACCACTGCATGCGCGCGATCGGCATCGCCGAGCGCGCCCTGGAGTTGATGTGCCGCCGGGTGAACGGGCGGGTCGCCTTCGGCCGGCCGCTCGCCGAGCAGGGCGTGGTGCAGGACTGGATCGCCGAATCCCGGGTCAGGATCGAGCAGTTGAGGTTGCTCGTACTCAAGACCGCCTGGCTGATGGACACCGTCGGCAACCGGGGCGCGCACACCGAGATCCAGGCGATCAAGATCGCCACCCCGCGCACCGTCGAGTGGATCCTCGACAAGGCCGTCCAGGCGCACGGCGCCGCGGGCGTCAGCCAGGACACCCCGCTCGCGCAGCTCTGGGCCGGCAACCGCACCCTGCGGCTGGCCGACGGCCCGGACGAGGTGCACAAGCGCTCGCTGGCCCGGCGGGAGCTGCGGCGGCACCCGTAGGGGTGTCATACCGGAGTACTCAGGGGCGGGTTGGCTCCTGGGTATGACGGCCGCGGCCCGCCCCCGCCCGTACTGTCCTGATCAGCAGGCCGGCAGATCAGCAGGCCGGCAGGTCGACGGGGACGAGGAGAGACATCATGGGCGGGCGGGGACGGGCCGCGGCGGCGGTACTGCTGGCGGCGACGGCGGTGCTCGGAGTGGTCGGCGCCCCCGGGGCGGTGGCGGCAGCACCGGCGCCCGGGGCGGACGGCGGCGAGCGGCAGGCCCGGGCCTGGCTGCCGGAGCCCACCGGGCCGTACCCGATCGGCACCACCGCGCTGCACCTGACCGACACCGGGCGGGAGGACCCCTGGAAGCCCGGGCAGCGCCGCGAGCTGATGATCAGCCTCTGGTACCCGACCGCCCGCCCGGCCACCGGCGCCGACCGCGCCCGGTACATGGCGCCCGCCGCCGGCGAACACTTCGGCACCGAGGGCAGCATCGGCCAGGCGAACTACGGCGCCACGCCCGGCCGCACCGACTGGGCGGGCATCCGCACCCACGCCCGGACCGACGCCCCCGCCCTGCCCGGCGGCCCGCGTCCGGTGGTGCTGTACTCGGCCGGCCTCGGCGACCCGCGCACCTGGGGCACCGGGCTGGTCGAGGACCTGGCCTCGCGCGGCTACGTCGTGGTCACGCTGGACCACACCTACGAGGCCTCCGAAGTCGCCTTCCCCGACGGGGAGCTGGCCACCTCCGTGTTCCCCGCGCTGGTCGGACAGCCCGGCCTGGACATCGGCGCGGTGCTGCGCGAGTCGATGCGGACCAGGGTCGACGACACCCGCTTCGTACTGGACGAACTCGGCGGCCTGCGCCTGGACCCACGGCTGCCGGCCGGTCTCGCCGCCTCGCTGGACCTCGACCGGATCGGCATGGTCGGCCACTCGGCGGGCGGCTTCACCGCCCTCCAGACCATGCACGACGACCCGCGCATCGCGGCCGGCGTCAACCTGGACGGCCAACTGCACTTCCCCGGCCCCGACGGTCACACCGGGGTGTACCTGCCCAGCGTCGCCCAGGACGGCCTGGACCGCCCGTTCCTGCTGATGGGCACCCGCAACGAGGACTCCGGGGACCACCACCGGCAGCCCGGCTGGGACGCCCTCTGGCAGCACAGCACCGGCTGGCACGCCGACGTCACGCTGAACGGCTCCCGGCACGGCTCCTACACCGACGCGCAGTCCCTGCTGCCCCAGCTCGCCCGGCAGGGCGCGATCACCCCGGAGCGGCTGAGCGCCGACGTCGGCGACATCCGCCCCGACCGGGCGGTGCTCGCCACCCGCTCCTACGTCGCGTCCTTCCTCGACCGCTGGCTGCGCGGACACGACGACCACCTGCTGGACGGGCCCTCGGCGCGCTTCCCGGAGATGGAGTACGCGCGGTAGGGCAACATCCGCCGACCACCGCACCGCGCTCCCGTCGAGCCTGCCGTCAGTCCCCGAGGACGGCGATCCGGCCGGTGCTGCGCCCGTCGGCGACGAGCTGGACGGCGTCGGCGGCCCCGGTGAGCGGCACCCGGGCGCTCACCAGGGGGCGGACCACCCCTTGGGCGGCGAGCCGGGTCAGTTCGTCGTGGGCGGCGCGGACGGCCTGCGGGTCGTGGGTGTTGTAGAGGCCCCAGTGCAGGCCGAGGATGGCGTAGTTCTTCACCAGCGCGTGGTTGAGCGCCGGTGCCGGGATCCGGCCGGCGGCGAAGCCGACCACCACGATCCGGCCCTCGAAGGCGACGCACTTGGCGGAGCCGGTGTAGGCGTCCCCGCCGACCGGGTCGAAGACCACGTCCGCGCCGCGCCCGCCGGTGAACTCCTTGACGGCGGCGACGAAGTCCCCGGCCGTCCGGTCCACCACCAGGTCGGCGCCGAGCGCCCGGGCCGCCTGCGCCTTGGCGGGGCCGCCGACCACGGCGACCACCCGGGCCCCGGCGGCCCGGCCCAGCTGGACCGCCGCGCTGCCCACGCCGCCCGCCGCCGCGTGCACCAGCAGCGTCTCGCCGGCCGCCAGCCGGGCCCGGCGGTGCAGGGCGAACCACGCGGTCTGGTAGCCGATGTGCAGCGCGGCCGCCTCGGCGTCGTCCAGCGCCCCGGGCGCGGGGAAGGCGGAGGCCGCGTCCAGCAGCGCGTACTCGGCGAAGGCGCCGTGCGGCAGCACCGGGTTGCCGATCAGCCGCTCGCCCCGCCGCGCGCCGTCCGCCACCTCGCCGCACAGCTCCACGCCGGGCGTGAACGGCAGCGGCGGGCGGACCTGGTACTGGCCGCGCACCATCAGCGCGTCCGGGAAGTTGACCGCCGCGGCCCGCACCCGGACCAGCAGCTGCCCCGGCCCGGCCACCGGCCGCGGCACATCCTCGGCCAGCCGCATCACCTCGCCCGGCTCGCCGAGCCGCTCCACCTGCCAGGCCCTCACAGCGCCTCGCTCCTCTCCAGCCCCTGCTGGAGCCGGTTCATCCCGTTGATCCAGCGGTCCGGTTCGGTGGCCCGGACCCGGTAGTACTCGGCGACCTCGGGGTGCGGCAGGATCAGGAAGCGGCCCTCGCGCAGCCCGGCCAGCGCCGCGTCGGCGACGTCCTCCGGGTCCAGCGCGGTGGGCGCGAGCAGTGCCTCGCCGACCGCACCGGTCGAGGCGAGCATGTCGGTGCGCACGCCCTGCGGGCAGAGCGCGTGCACCCGGACGCCGCGGTGGCGGTACGTCGCGGAGAGCCATTCGGCGAAGGCGAGCGCGCCGTGCTTCGTGACCGCGTACGGGGCCGATCCCAACATGGTGAGCAGCCCGGCGGCGGAGACCGTGGCGAGGAAGCGACCGCCGCCGCGCTCCAGCCAGCGGGGGAGCAGCAGGTCGGCGGCCCGGACGTGGGCGAGGACGTTGACCTCCCAGGCGCTCGCCCAGGCCGCGGCGGGCGCGTCGGCCCCGCCGACCGGGGCGACGCCCGCGTTGGCGCACCACACGTCGATCTCGCCGAGCGCGGCCCGGGCCTGCCCGACCAGGGCGGCCAGCCCCTCGGGGGAGGCGGCGTCCCCGGGGGCGGCGGTGCCGCCGCAGTCCCCGGCGACGGCGCGGGCGGCGCCGGCGTCCAGGTCGTTGACCACCACCCGGGCGCCGGCCGCGGCGAAGGCCCGGGCCAGGGCGGCGCCGATGCCGCGCCCGCCGCCGGTCACGACCACGCCCTGGCCGGCGAAGTCCGTCGCCGGAGCGTCCGTGTCCGCTGTGTCCGTTGCCGGGGCCTCCTGGCCCTCTGCCTCCGCGTCCGCCGCGCCGCTCACAGGCCGCCGCCGAGGGTGACGCCGCCGTCGACGACCAGGGTCTGGCCGGTGATCCAGGCGGCGTCCGCGGAGAGCAGGAAGGCGACCGCGCCCGCGACGTCCTCGGGCACGCCGAGCCGGCCGAGCGGGTAGGCGGCGGCGACCTGCTCCTCCCGGCCCTCGTACAGGGCCTCGGCGAACCTGGTCTTGACCACGGCGGGGGCGACGGCGTTGACCCGGATGCCCTGGCCGCCCAGCTCGGCGGCGAGTTCGGTGGTGAGCCGGATCAGTGCGGCCTTGCTGACCCCGTACATGCCGATCCCGAGCGAGGAGCGGATGCCCGCGACGGAGGCCACGTTGACCACCGAGCCGCCGTGCTCGCCCATCCAGGCGGCGTGCGCGCGGCGGGTCCAGGCCAGCGGGGCCAGCACGTTGACGGCGAGGATCTTGGCGGCGGCGGCCTCGTCGGTGTCGAGGACCGGGCCGTAGAGAGGGTTGATGCCGGTGTTGTTGACCAGGTGGTCGAGCCGGCCGAAGGCCTCCAGGGTGCGGGCGACGGCCTCCTCCTGGTGGACCGGGTCGTCGGTCTTCCCGGCGACGGCGATGGCGTTCTCCGGCCCGCCCAGGTCGTGGACGGCCTCGGCGAGCGGCTCGGGGTTGCGGGCGGTCAGGCAGACCTTGGCGCCGCGGGCGACCAGCTCGCGTGCGATGCCGAGGCCGATGCCCCGGCTCGATCCGGTGACGACGGCCACCCGGCCCTTGAAGGAGTGCGCCACGGAGGGTCCTGCCTTTCGCACGGAACGTTCGACGGGGGTGCCGGGTGGACGGAGACGCCGGTTCGGCGGGGGTGCCTGGTCGGCGGGTGTGCCGGCCCATCGGCTGACTAAGCGCTTGCTCAGCATGGTGTCGGTGCGGGAGCCTGTCAACAGTCCGTCGACCGGGCGGCGGGAATGTGTGTACGAGTTCTCTGGGAGGATGGCGCCATGACCAGCACGCCCATCGCCGACCTCTGGCGCACCCTGCCCGGCGGCGCCGACTCCCGCCCCGAGGCGGCGTACCGGCTGCTCCAGGCGGCCGTCGAATCCTTCGCGGAGCGCGGTTTCCACGCCACCACCACCCGGGACATCGCCACCGCCGCCGGGATGAGCCCGGCGGCGCTGTACATCCACTACCAGTCCAAGGCCGCGCTGCTGGCGGAGATCAGCCAGGCCGGGCACGCGGCCACGCTGGAGCTGGTCCGGGCGGCGGCGTCCGGCGAGGGCGGCCCGGTGGACCGGATGCGCCGGCTGGTCGAGCAGTTCACCGCCTGGCACGCCCGGGCCCGTACGGTCGGCCGGGTGGTCAACTACGAACTGCACGCGCTGCCCGAGGACGCCTACGCGGTGGTCGCGGCGCTGCGGCTGGACATCGAGCGCGAGGTCAGCGCGCTGATCGAGGCGGGCGTGAGGGCCGGTGTCTTCCAGGTGTCCGAGGTTCGGACGGCGGCCCGCGCGGTCACCTCGCTGGGCATCGACGTCTCCCGCTGGTTCACCGACCGCTCCACCGAGACGCCGGATGAACTCGGTGGTCGCTACGGCGAGTTGGTGCTGCGGATGCTCGGCGCCCGGATCTGATCCGCCGGGCCGACCGGCCAGTCCTCGACTTTCCGGACGTCCTCGGCCGGCGGCCGGTAGGATGACAACTCAGTTGCCATGTGTTCCGAGGAGGACCGATGACGCGTCAGACCGACGATGTTCCCGCCCTGCTGACCGAGGCCTGGGCCTCCTGGGCGGAACGCGGCGCGGCCCTGGACGAGGCGTCGTGGGGGCTCGCCACCCGGTTGCCCGGCTGGACCGTCCGGGATCTGTACGCGCACGTGGCGCCGGTGCCGGAGATGTTCGCCGGGCTGCGCGGGGCCCTGGTGGACGGCCCAGCCGAGGTGACCGCCGGGGTCGGCATCCTGCGGGCCTACAACCGGCCGGGCGGGATCGCGCACACCGCCGCCGAGCAGGTCGCCGAGACGGCGAAGCAGACCGCCGCGGCGGCCGAACCGGCCGAGCTGGTCGCCCGGTTCGGGGCCGAGGGCCCGGCGGCCCTGGCCGGCATCGCCGACCTGGCGCCCACCGCCGCGGTGGCCCACCCGCTGCTCGGCTCGGTGACGGTCGGCGCGCTCGGCGAGGTGGCGCTGATGGAGGCGACCGTCCACCTGCTCGACCTGATCGCGGCGATCGGCGGCCCGCCGCCGTCCGACGGCGCCCTGCACTTCACCCGCGCCCTGCTCGCTGAGGTCGCCGACCCGGTGGCCTTCATCGAGGCGGCGGCCGGTCGAGGCACCACGGCGGTCCTGCCCGTCATCCGCTGACGCCGGGGCGCGGCGCGTAGGCCGCGACGGCGGAGCTGTGCCCGGGGTGGACGGCGGCCGGGCCCGCGCCCCGCCGGCCGGGCCTGTGGGGGCCGTCGCCGCAGGTCCCGGGTCTCGGGGCCGGTTCGCGGGCTGTGGCACGATGCCCGCAGGCCGGTCACCAGGGACGGCCCGCGCCACGCCGCAGGCACGAGCGGCGGGCGGTTCCACCGCACGCAGAATGAGGACCCGCCATGTCCGAGACCATCCCCAGCCACGCCCGGCCCACCGGGCAGCCCGCCTTCCGCCCCGCCACCCTCGCCGACGTACCGGCGCTGGTCGAGCTGGTCGAGTCCGCCTACCGCGGCGACGCCAGCCGGGCCGGCTGGACCACCGAGGCGGACCTGCTGGAGGGCCAGCGCACCGACGCCGAGGGCGTCGCCGAGGTCATCGGCCGCTCCGACGGGGTGCTGCTGGTCGCCGAGCGGGACGGCCAGTTGGTCGCCTGCTGCCAGCTGGAGCACCGCGGGGACCGTGCGTACTTCGGCATGTTCTCGGTGCGCCCCGGGCTCCAGGGCGGCGGCCTCGGCCGGGCCGTGCTCGCCGAGGCCGAGCGGCTGGCCGGCGAGGAGTGGGGCGTGGGCGAGCTGGAGATGACCGTGATCGAGCAGCGCGCCGACCTGATCGCGTGGTACGAGCGGCGCGGCTTCCGCCGGACCGGGGTCTTCACCCCGTTCCCGTACGGCGACGAGCGTTTCGGTGTCCCGCTGCGCCCTGATCTGCGGTTCGAGAAGCTGACGAAGGAGCTGACGAAGGCGCTGAACGGGTCGCTGGAGGAGGCCTGACCGACGGGGTGCGGGCCGGCGGTGCTCGGGGTCGAATCCATGATCGCTTGACGGTTCGTCGGTACGTGATGCCATGTCAAGTCACTGACCAGGGGCGATGCGGAGATGTCATACCTCGTTCATGATTGGTCTAGGCCAATGTGAGAGGCTGAGGGCGAACGGCCACGTTCCGTCCCATGCCCAGGGGGGCCACTTCCGCATGCCCGTACTCCATGGCACCGCCATGCCCGCGCCCGAGGCCGGCCCGCGCCGGATCCCCGCGGACCCCGACCTCCGCCTGCCCAGCCCGCCCGACGACGAGGAGCTCTACTGGTACTTCGGCCCGCAGCGCCGCTGGGTGCTGCTCTGCGCCACCCTCTCCTACGCGGGAGCCACCGCCACCCTCGGCCTGTTCGCCCTCAGCCGGCCGCTGCTCTGGCCCTTCCTGGTGCTCACCGTGCTCAACGCGGCCACCTGGCTGCTCTCGCTCACCGACGGCCAGCGCGCCCGCCGCTACACCCGCGACTCGCACGACCTGCTGATGCGCGCCTGGCAGCCCGCCCGCCACCCGAGCGTCGACCTGCTGCTGCCGACCGCCGGCGAGCCGCTGGCCGTCCTGGAGAACGCCTACCGCCACACCGCCGCCGTCCAGTGGGCCGGCGCGCTGACCGTCATCGTCCTCGACGACGCCGCCCGCCCCGAGGTGCGCGAACTCGCCGAGTCCTACGGCTTCCAGTACCGGGCCCGCCCCGACCGCGGCCGGTTCAAGAAGGCCGGCAACCTCAACCACGGCCTGGCCGAGGGCAACGGCGAGATCGTCGCCGTCCTGGACGCCGACTTCTGCCCCCGCCCCGACTTCCTGCACCACCTGGTGCCCTACCTCGACAACCCCGAGGTCGGCATCGTGCAGAGCCCGCAGTGCTTCGACACGGACGCCGACATGTCCTGGCTCGAACGCGCCGCGGGAGCCACCCAGGAGATCTTCTACCGCTGGATCCAGCCCTCCCGGGACGCGCAGGACGGCACCGTCTGCTGCGGCACCAACGCCCTCTACCGCCGCGCCGCACTCATGCGCGTCGGCGGCTTCGCCGAGATCGACCACAGCGAGGACCTCTACACCGGCCTCTCGCTCGCCCGCGCCGGGTGGACCACCCGGTACGTGCCCGCCCTGGTCGCCAAGGGCATGTCGCCCACCGGCCTCCCGGCCTTCATCAGCCAGCAGTACCGCTGGTGCCTCGGCTCCCTGGCGCTCGTCCGCGACCCGGACTTCCGCCGCGGACCGCTCCCTCGCTCCGCCCGGCTCTGCTTCTGGAACGGCATCCTCGGCTACGTCACCAGCGCGGTGAACGTCTTCGCCGTCCCGCTGCCGGCCCTGATCATGCTGTTCTTCGCCCCCGGTGAGATCCAGCCGTGGCAGGTGCTGCCGTTCCTGCCGCCGATCTGGGTCTCGCTCGTCCTGCTGCCCGCGATGTCCCGCACCCGCTGGCGCTTCGAGGTCACCCGGGTCCAACTCCTCGGCGGACTCTGCCACGTGGTCGCCATCGCGCACGCGCTGCGCCGCCGCAGTGCCGACTGGGTGCCCACCGGCGCCGTGTCGGGCGGCAGTTCACTGGCCAAGGCGGTCGCCCGGATCGGCGTCGGCTGGCTGGGGTTCGTCGTCCTCGCGGGCATCGCCGGACTCGTGCGCGCGGCCGTGCTGTACGGCTGGCAGCCCTACTGGGCGCTCACCGCGCTGCTCGCGCTCACCGCGTACACCATGATCCCGCTGATCCGGTCCCTGTGGCCGCTCCTGCGCGGTGGCAACGGGGCCGCCGTCGGAGAGGTCGCCCCGCCCGTGCGGCGCCGGTCCGACCTGGGATTCGGCCACGCGGAGGCCGTCGCCGTCACCGCCGTGCTGCTGCTCTGCGGGCTGCTGGCCTCCGGCTGGGCCGATCCGCTGATCTTCTGACGATCCGTCAACTCCGCTCGTCGATTCCGCTCCATCAACTCCTGACGTCAAAGTCGATGTCTGACGACCCATCAACTTCGTTCGGATCCACCGCGTTTCCCAGTGCGTCGCCCCACCGGCGCGGATGCGCCGCCCGGCCGCCCCATCGGCCCGGCGGTCCCGACCACCCGCTGCCTGCCCCTGCGAGGAGCACCGCCGTGTCAACGGCCGTACCACCACCGTCGTCGTCCCCTTCCTCCCCTGCCGCCACCGCCTCGGCCGAGCTGCTGCCCGGCGTCGTCCGAATGGACCGGCAGGCCGCGCCCGAGCGGCGCCCCTCCGCAGAAGCCGTCGCACCGCCGCAGGCCCAGCGGCGCACCGGCTTCCGCCCCGACATCGAGGGCCTGCGCGGCGTCGCCGTCCTCTCCGTCCTCGCCTACCACGCCGCCGTTCCCGGCTTCGCCGGCGGCTACGTCGGCGTCGACGTCTTCTTCGTCATCTCCGGCTTCCTCATCACCGGACTGCTGCTCGGCCGCCCGATCGGCCTGTGGGACTTCGCCGCCCGCCGCGCCCGCCGCATCCTGCCCGCCGCCGCCACCGTCCTGGTCGCCACCGCCGTCGCCGGTGGCGCGCTGCTCGACCCGCTGCGCGGCACCGACCTCGCCCGCGACCTGATGGCCTCCGCCGGACAGTTCGTCAACTGGCGCTTCGTCGGCCAGCAGACCGACTACCTGGCCGCCGAACACGCCCCGAGCCCGCTCCAGCACTTCTGGTCGCTCGGCGTGGAGAACCAGTTCTACCTGCTGTGGGGCGTTCTGCTGCTCGGCCTCGCCCGCTTCCTGCACGGCCGCCGCCGCACCGTCGCGATCACCCTGGCCACCACGGCCATCGGCGCGGTCTCGTTGCTGCTGTGCGTCCGGTGGACGGCGACCTCGGCGCCGCTCGCCTACTTCTCCACCGGCAGCCGGCTCTGGGAGTTCGCGGCCGGCGCGTGCGCGGCGCTGCTCGCCGGCGCGCTGGCCGGCCGCACGCAGCGGCGCGGAACGGCCTGGTCGCTGCGACTGCTCGGCTGGGCCGGCGCCGCCGCCGTCCTCGCGTCGATCCTGCTCTACGACCGGAACACCCCCTTCCCCGGCACCGCCGCGCTGGTGCCCGTCCTCGGCGCCGCCGCCGTCCTGCTCGCCGGCCCCGCCCACCGCGCGCTCGGCGCCACCGACGCCGGGCGCCTCCTCGACAGCCGCCCGCTGCGCGCCGCCGGACGCCTGTCGTACGCCTGGTACCTCTGGCACTGGCCGGTGCTGACCATCGCCCAGGCCCGCTACGGCGCCCTGCCCTGGACCACCCTGGCCGCCCTCGCCGCAGCCAGCGCGCTGCCCGCCTGGCTCACCATGCGGCTCGTCGAACAGCCGCTGCGCTACGGCAGCAGCCCGGCGCCGCGCCGGGGCCTCGCGGTCGGCGCAAGTGCCCTCGTCATCCCGCTGATCGCCGCCCTCACCCTCGGCGGCGGCACGGTCCGCGCCCTCGGCGGCACCGCCGACACCCCCTCCGCCGCCCCGGCCGGGGCCCCGACCGGCCCCACCCTGCTCGCCCCCGGCGCGCGGGTGCTCGGCCTGACCCCCTCGCTGGCCCGCGCCCGGGAGGACTTCCCGCCCGGCAAGGGCTGCGAGATCCCGCTGAACGCCGACAGCAGCCCGCGCTGCCTGTTCGGCGCCGAGGACAGCCCCGACCGGATCGTGCTGCTCGGCGACTCGCACGCCGGCCAGTGGATATCCTCCGCACTCGCGATGGCCGAGCAGCGGCACTGGGCCCTGGAGGTCCTGGTCAAGCCCGGCTGCCCGCTCGCCACCCTCACCGTGCGCAACAACGTCCTCGGCCGCACCTTCGAGGAGTGCGACCGCTGGCGCGAGAACACCCTCACCCGGCTCACTTCCGGGCCCAGGCCGCGCCTCGTCCTGATGGCCGGCCTCAACCGCTACGGCAGCCAGGAGGAACGCACCCAGGGCTGGACCCGCACCCTGGACCGCCTCGCCGCCGTCGGCGCCCCGCTCGCCTACCTCGGCGACACCCCGATGCCCGGCAAGGACATCCCGACCTGCCTCGCCGCATCCGACGGCCGCTCGGACGCCTGCTTCTTCCCGCGCGACACCGCCTTCGAGCCGGACCCGATGCTCGACGGCGGCCTCGCCGCCCGCTACGGCGTCCGCACCCTGGACCTGGGCCCGCTGCTGTGCCCCGGCAGCGGACCGGACTGCCCGGCGGTGCTGGAAGGCGTGGTGCTGTACCGCGACACCGGCCACATCACCGACACCCTGGCCCGCGTCCTGGCGCCGCGCCTGGACAAGGGAATCCTGGAGGCGGCCGGGTAGCGCGGCTCCACCGCCTGGGGCGCCCCGCCGGATCGGTCCGGCGGGGCGCCCTCGTCGTGCGGGTGCGGGTGCGGCCGCCGCAGGCGTTTTTTCAGCCGTAGATGCTGTGGCAGAGGCGGGCCTGCTCCGAGCCCGCGGGCCAGCGGCCGACGCGTTCGGCCTGGTCGCAGATGCCGCCCGCGCCGAGGGTGGGCAGCGCCGTGCCGGGGGCCGGAGCCGCCGGGGTGGCGCCGGCGGGGGCGGTGCCGTGGGCCGACGGCGAGGGGTGCGCGGTGCGGCCGGGCTTCGGGTGCGCGGTCGCCGCGTGCTGAGCGTCGGCCGGCTCGTCCTCGTTCGGCGCGGCCGCCGCCGTGGCCGTGGCGGCCGTGGCCAGGGCCGGTCCGGCGCCCTGTGGCGTGGGCGGCGGCAGCGGGGACGGCGCGGGCGTGGTGGGGAGCGGGGAGAACGCGGGCGGGTCCGGCGCCGCGGGGTCGGACGCGGAGGGGGAGGCGTGCGGCAGGGCCACCACGTCCAGCTCGTCTCCCGACCCCGGCCCGCACATCGCCAGGACGGCGGCGAGGACGGCGACGGTCCCGACGGTCGCGGCGGCCCACACCTTCCGCGACCGCCGCGACGCCGGTGCGGGCGCCGGAACGGGGGCCGGCGCGAACCCGGTGGGTACCGGGGGTGGCTGCCACGCGTCCTGCGGCCACTGCCACTGTCCTCCGGTGGGCTGCCCAGTCATCTTGTCGTCCTTCCAGCGCCGAACCCCCCACCGAATCCCCCGTCATGCCTTCCCCGTGCTCAACGAGCGCGCCGACGCCGGGACATGACCCGGAAGAGGGGTCTGGAGGGGCGCCGATTGCCGCCGCGCCACATGCTGGGGGGCATGGAGACCAACAGCACGTCCAAGCACCTGGTCGAGGTGGCCGACTTCCGGACCGACAGCCGCTACCGCCTGGTCCACTTCGAGGGCCACGGCTGGGAGCCGCTCGCCCCCGAGGAGTTCGAGCCCCGGATCCGCCAGCTCTTCCCGGACCTCGACCCGCGAGATCCGGTCCGCGTCCACTGGGCGGATCGCCCCTGGGAGTGGCCCCTCTGGCACCCCGGCGAGGCGTGAGCCGCGCTTTCGTTACGCTGTCCGGGTGAGCGTGGATCATTTCTGGCGCCGCCTGCCCGGCCAGGAGGTCGACACCTGCTCGCCGGCGGAACTCGGCGAGCTCGTCCCCGACCGGCAGGACGTCCGCTACGACCAGCTGGCCTCCGCCGGGCTCCTCCTGGGCGTGCGGAGCACCGCCCGGCTGATGGAACTGGCCCTCACCGAGAACGGCCTGCACCCCGACCCGGCCGCCCGCCTGCCCGTGTACGGCGGCGAGCGCCGTGAACCCGACGCCGCGCAGACCGATCCGCTGGTGCTGAGCCCCGCGCAGGTCGCGGCCGCCTTCACCTTCCTGCGCGACTCGGCGCTCGGGGAACTCGTGCGCCAGCAGGACACCGTGCTGGCCCGGACGGTCGCGCGCCTCGGGTACCCGACGCCGTGGTCCGAGACCTGGGCGTCCCGGGTGGTCGCCGACCTGCGGGAGCTGCGGGACTTCTTCGCCCACGCGGCGGCGGCCGGTGACGCGGTGGTCGTCCGGGACCGGAAGGCATGATCGGGGTGGACGAGTTGGGCGGGGTGGAGGACGTGAAAGGGGTGGGCGGGGTGGAGGACGTGAAAGGGGTGGACGGGCTTTCGAGCACCGCCGGTTACGCCGAGGCGGCGGAGGAACTCGCCGTCCAGTACGAGAGCGTGACCTTCGCCGAGGTCCACGCGGACCTGCTGCACAGCTACCCGCCCCCGCCCGCCGCCGTCCTCGACGTGGGGGCCGGCACCGGGCGCGACGCGGCCGCCCTCGCCGCCCTCGGCCATCCGGTGGTGGCCGTCGAGCCGACCGCCGAACTCCGTTCCGTCGCCGAGCGGTTGCACGCGGGCTCCGGCGTGCGCTGGGTCGCCGACGCGCTGCCTGAGCTGCCGCGGCTGAGCGCCGGCGCCGAACGCTTCGACCTGGTCCTGCTGACCGCCGTCTGGATGCATCTCGCCCCCGCCGAGCGGCCGTTGGCGATGGCCGCCCTCGGTCGGCTGCTGGCCCCGGGCGGGCGCCTCGCCCTGACCCTGCGCCACGGCCCCGTCCCGCCGGGCCGCCGGATGTTCGACGTCCCGCCCGAGGAGACCGTCGCGCTCGCCGCCGCCCGGGGCCTGCGACTGCTCCACCGCGCCGAACGCGGCGACCTGCACGGCCGGTCCGGCGTCCGCTGGACGAGCCTGGTCTTCGGGTAGGCCGCTCTCCTGCGGTCCGGGCCGCGCCTACGCGGTACGGGGGTCAGTTCACGTCGACGTTGTCGAAGAGTTCGAGCATCTGCGTGAGGACGTGTACGCAGGCGGTCAGGTCGGCGTCGGTCAGCTCGCCGCCGACCTGGCGGAGCAGGGCGTGCTCGCGGGCGCTCGCGGCGGAGACGGCGGCCCTGCCGTGGTCGGTCAGCCGGATCAGCGAGGACCGCTGGTGGGCGGGGTTCGGGGTGATCTCGACCAGGTCCAGGGCTACCGCGTCGTTGACCATGCGTTGCACGAACTGCCTGCTCAGCGCTTGTGCGCGGCCCATCTGAGGGACGGTCATGGGCCCGTGCTCCGCGAGCAGGAGCAGCACGGCGCGCACGCCGACGGACAGCCCCTCGATGGGAGCCGCGAGTTCCACCTTGCGGAGCACCCGCCGGTACAGCGGGCCGACCAGGTCGAACACGTCCATGAGCCGGTGGGCGAGGACGTCGGGCGGGAGCGGGGCATCGGTATCGGTCACCCCGTCATCATGGCACCTGGGTTGCCAATCCTCGCGGGGGATGACAACTTGGTTGTCATGACTGACGCATCTGACGTGTTCTCGTTCGACGACGGCCGCAGCCACCTCGCCTACCGTGACATCGGGTCGGGCCGACCCCTGGTGCTGGTGCACGGCGGCCTGCTCGACCACCGCATGTGGAGCGACCAGATCGCCGCCTTCGCGGCCGACTACCGGGTGATCGCGCCGGACGCCCGCGGCCACGGCGGATCCTCCAACGCGACCGGCCCGTTCCGGCACACCGACGACCTCGCGGCCCTGCTGCGCCACCTCGGCACCGGCCCCGCGATCCTCGTCGGGCTGTCGATGGGCGGCGCCATCGCCGTCGACACCGCGCTCGAACACCCGGACGTGGTCGAGGCGTTGGTCGTCAGCGGCGTCGGCACCAGCGAACCCGAGTTCAAGGACCCGTGGCTCGGCGAGATCGAGGCCGAGGAGGCCCGCGCCATGGCCGCGGGCGACCTCGAAGGCTGGATCACGGCGTTCACCCGGCTCGCGGCCGGCCCGCACCGCACCCTCGACGACGTCGACCCGGACATCGTGCGCACGTTGAAGGACATGACCCGGCGAACCCTCGCCAAGCACACCCCCACCGAACCCGACCACCAGGTGCCCGTCACCGACACCTGGGCGCGGGCGGCGAAGATCGGCGTCCCGGTGCTGGCCATCAACGGCGGCATCGACTCCGACGACCACCTCGGCATGGCCGAACGCCTCGTCCGCAGCGTCGCCGACGGCCGTACGGCGACGGTTGACGGCACCGGCCACTACCCCAACATGGAACGCCCGGACGCCTTCAACGAGCTCCTCGACGACTTCCTCCGGACCCTGCCGGTGCACGAGGGCTGACGGTGGATCCTGCTCACGGGCGCCTTCCGGATGGAGTCTCACCCCAAGGCTGACAGCGGCAGTTCGCCACCGGCTGGCCGGCCGACCGGCCAGCCGGGCCGCTTCGCGCTCGTCATGGACCCGCACGGCGCGCCGTGGTTCACCGGGACGGGGCGCCGAAGTCCTCGGCGACCAGCCGGTCGGCCCAGCGCCGGAGGGCCGGGGCGAGGGGCGGGTGGACGAGGCCGGCGGCGGTGGCGAGGCGGTCGGCGGAGGTGGTGTCGTAGCGGTCCTCGGAGAGGAAGCCGAGGGTCTCCGGGTCGGCGCCGGTGAGGGCGCGGGGGAGGCGGCGGACGATGGCGACGGGGACCAGGCCGCGGGGCGGGCGGACGCCGAGGTGGGCGGCGATGAGCGCGATCAGGTCCGGGAGCACGGGGGTGGCGGGGTCGAGGACGGTGTGGGCCATCAGGGCGGAGCCGTCGGGGGCGGGGGTGGTGGCGCTGTCGTGCGCGGGGACGGCGGCGAGGAAGCGGGCCAGGTGGTCGACGGTGACCACGGGCAGGAAGGTGCGGCGGGTGCCGGGCAGCAGCGGCAGGCGGCCGCGGTGCAACTGGCGGACGAGCTGGGCCAGGCCGAGGTACTGGCCGGCCTCGCCGGTCCGCGAGTGGCCGATGACGCTGCTGGGGTTGACGGTGGTGAGCGGGACGCCGAGTCGGGGTGCGGTGACCCGGACGGCGGCGTCGCCGAGCAGCTTGGAGGCCTCGTACGCGCCGAGGCACGCGTAGGCGGCGGTGGTGGCGCGGGGACTGGGCGGGTACAGCGGCTGCGGGTCGCGGCCGACGCGGTAGCCGGAGAGGTGGACCAGGCGGCGCAGCCGGGGCCGGGTGGCGGACCAGTGGAGGGCGTGCAGGGCGCCGTGGACGTTGGCGGGTTCGGCCTGGGCGCGGGTGAGGCCGAACTGGTAGCGGGCGGCGAGGTTGTGGACGTCGTGGACCTCGGTGAGCCGGGCGTCGTCCTCGGGGGAGAGGCCGAGGCCGGGGCGGGTGAGGTCGGCGGCGACGGTGGTCAGCGCGGTGTCGTCGGCGCCGTGGGTGCGCAGCCAGCGGCGTAGTTCGGTGTCGCGGCCGAGGCCGCGCACGGCGGCGGCCACGGGCTCGCCGCGGGTGAGGAGTTCGAGGACGAGCCAGCGGCCGAGGAAGCCGGTGGCGCCGAGGACGAGGGTGCGGGGCGATGGCGGGAGGGGCGGCATGGGGCAACTCCTGACGCTGGAATCTGTAGACCGGTCTGCATATTTTTCGGGCGCGAGGAAACTTCGGGCACGGGAGATTCGGGCACAAGGGATCGGGAGGGTCGGAAGGGCGGAGCCGCGCACCGGCCGGCGGCGGCTCCGCCCCGCGACGCCCTACGCGGTGCGGGCGGCCGGCTTGGCGCCGAGCAGGTGGCGGACGGCGTGCAGCGCGTGGTCCAGCGGCTCGCGGCTGCGCCGGACCGACGCGAGCAGGACCGCGCCCTCCATCAGCGCCAGTGCCTGCCCGGCCGCCGTCGCGGCCTCGGCCGGCTGGAAGCCCTCGGCCTCCAGCCGGCCGGCCAGCACGCGCTGCCAGCTCTCGTACACCTCCGCGCAGACGGCGCGCAGCGGCTCGTTGGTGCCGGCGACCTCCAGGGCGACGGTCGCGATCGGGCAGCCCTTGGTGTAGTCGGAGCCCGCCAGTCGCTCGGCGAAGACCTCGGTGAGCCGCTCGGTGAGCGCTCCGCTGTCGGCGCCCTCGGCGACCAGCGCGGCGAGCAGGTCCTCGACCTCCTGCCCGGCCTGGAGGAGGGAGGCGGCGACCAGTTGGTCCTTGCCCTCGGGGAAGTGGAAGTAGAGCGAGCCGCGCGGTGCGCCCGTCGCGGCCACGATCTGGTTGAGGCCGGTCCCGAAGTAGCCCTGTGCCTCGATCAGCGTCCGGGTGCCGGCGATCAGCCGGGCCCGGGTTTCCTCACCCTTGACTCCCATGCGGAAAACAATAGACCGGTCTGCATATTCCTGTCGACGGGCCTCAGCGCCTGGCCTCAGTACCGGGCCTCAGTACCGTGTCTCAAAGCCGGGCCTCAGCACCGGGCCTCGGACGGGAAGCCGGTCCAGCACAGTTCGTCGGGCAGGTGGCGCATGTCGTTGTGGAGCAGCACGTAGGAGGGGCGGCCGGGCGTGTAGCGGATGACGGTCAGCGCCGCGTTGCAGGAGTTGAGGCCGAGCCAGCGCCAGGCAGGGGCGCTGAGGGCGTGCCGGACCAGCCAGCCGATCAGGAACGCGTGGGTGACGACCAGTTCGTGCCGGTCCTCGCCGCCCGCCACCGGACCGGTGAACCGCTGGACGGCCCGGCGCGCCAGCTCCGGGCCGCGGGCGCGCTCCTCCGCCGTGGACTGCGCGAGGAAGTCCAGCAGGTAGTCGGCGCTGTCGGCGGGCAGTTCGTGCCGCTCCGGGACGTACGGCACGTAGTCGCCGGCCTCCTCGCAGACCGTCGGGACCGCGCCGGCCTGCCAGCCGCCGCCCAACGGCTCGTTGCCCGGCCGCCCGCCGCCCAACTGCTCGGCGATCAGCCGGGCGCTCTGCGCGGCCCGGGGCAGCGGTCCGTGGTGCACGGCTGCGATGGGGCGGTCCGCCAGCCGCCGTCCGAGCAGGACGGCCTGTCGGCGTCCGTCGGCCGTGAGCCCGCTGCCGTCGGGCGCGGCCTCGCCGTGGCGGGTCAGGTAGAGGTAGCGGGTGGCGGACTCGGCCATGCTCCGGGACTCCTTCGTTCGTGTCGGCGTGCGTGCTCTCGTGCTCGCCGGTGATCCTGGGCTCGTCCCGGATCGACGCCGTCGCGGCCCTGCCCGGTTCCGGATCAGCCCGTGTGCGCCTCCTGGAGCAGTGCCAACTCCTCCGGGGAGAGGCGCAGCGCCCCGGCGGCGATGTTGTCCTCCAGGTGCGCCAGGTCGCCGGTGCCGGGGATGGCCAGGACGTGCGGGCCCTGGTGGAGCGTCCAGGCGAGGCGGACCTGGGCCGGGCCGACCCCGCGCGCCTGCGCCACCGCCCGGACCTGGGCGGGTTCGGCGCCGCCCGTGCCGGACTCCCGCCCGGCTCCGGCGATCGCGTAGAACGGGACGAAGGCGATGCCCTGCTCGCCGCAGAGCCGCAGCACGGCGTCCTGTTCGGGCGAGGCGCCGATGCCGTACGGGTTCTGCACGCACACGACGGGCGCCACGGCCTGTGCCTCGGCGAGCTGGTGCGGGTGGATGTTGGAGAGGCCGAGGTGGCGGATCAGCCCGGCCTGCCGCAACTCGGCGAGGGCGCCGAAGCGTTCGGCGATCGAGTCGGTGCCGACGATCCGCAGGTTCACCAGGTCGAGGTGGTCGCGGCCGAGTTGGCGCAGGTTCTCCTCGACCTGGCCGCGCAGCCGCTCCGGGGTGCGGGCGTGCTCCACCCACTCGCCGTCGAGCCCGCGGCCCGGGCCGACCTTGGTGGCGATCACCAGGTCGTCGGCGTACGGCGCGAGCGCCCGGTTGATCAGCTCGTTGGCGGAGCGCAGTGGGGAGAAGTAGAAGGCGGCGGTGTCGAGGTGGTTGACGCCCAGTTCGACGGCGCGCCGCAGCACCCGGACGGCCTGCTCGCGGTCGCGCGGTACGGCGTCGGGGACGAGCGCCCGGCCGGTCTGCGGCAGGCGCATCGTGCCGAGGCCGATCCGGTGGACGGTGCGGTCGCCGAGCGTCCAACTGCCGGAGGCGGCAGCGGTGACGGCGGCAGCGGTGACGGCGGCGGGGGTGGTGTCGGAGGTCATGCCGTCATGATCGCCACTGCACTGCCCCGACCGCCAGCGATTCGGGAATGTGTGAATCCCCGGGGAATCCACGGGGGCGGAGATGACGGCGGACCTGGCGGGACTGTGACAACCGTCATGCCGAGTCCATGATCACCCTCCCTGGTCCGGGGCCCCGCCCGACCGGGATGATGGGGCGCGTCGACGGGGCGGGAGCGCCCAGGGTCGGGTGAACGGGGGTCGGCGATGTCGCCGCACGAGATCGGGTTGTACGCGAGCGCCGCCGTGGTGGTCAGCGTGGGACTTCAGGCGCTGGTACTGGCCGGCTCCAACGTCGGTCAGGGAGTCGGCTCCGCAGCCGGCCCGGGAGCAGGAGCCCCGGCGGGCGCCGGGCCGGGCGAGGTGCTCGCCGTGGTCCGGGGCGCCCTGGCGCGCCGGCCCCGGGCCACCCTCACACTGTTCGCGGTGATGGCGGTGATGGCCGTGCTCCAGTACGCGGTGCCCGCCCTGGTCGAGGATCTGATGCGGCAGCCGGGAGCGCTGTCCGACGGGCAGTGGTGGCGGGCCGGGACGGCCCTGCTGGTGCAGTCCTCCGGGATCACGCAGATCGCGATGAACCTGCCGGCCCTGCTCGTGGTCGGCGCCGTCGCCGAGTCGGTCCTCGGGTGGTGGCGGACCCTGGCCGTCTTCCTCGTCAGCGGCGTCCTCGCCCACGTGGTGAGCCTGGCCGGCTGGTCGCCGCGCGGCGGCGGCGACTCCGTGGCCGTCTGCGGCCTGCTCGGCGCCCTGGCCGTCACCTGCCTGCTGCGCGGGAACACCCTGGGCCTCACTTTCAAGGGCACCTGGTACCTGCTGCTCATCCCCGCGGCCGGTCTGTTCCTGTGCGCGCTGCGGAACAACCACGGCGCCGGTCTGGTGGCGGGCTGCCTGCTCGGCCTGGCGCTCGCCGCCGGGACGAGGGCCAGGCCGACCGGGCAGCCCGCCGTGGCGTGACGGGGCTTGGCCATCGCGCGCCTCCCCGTGCTCCGGTGCCGGTGGTCCACCCCCGGGGCCAAGCTCGCAGACCCGCGGCTCGGACCGGGCCTGGCACGCCGGGCGCCGGTCAGCGTCTGGGAGAGTGCGGGCATGACACTTCGGACCCTTCGCTGCGCCGTCCTCGACGACTTCCAGGGCGTCGCCACCAGCATCGTCGACTGGTCGCCGGTCTCCGAGCGGGTGGCGGTGACCGCCTTCTCCGAGCACTTCGGGTCGGAGGACGAACTCGCCGCGGCGCTGGCCGACTTCGACTTCGTCGTGACCCTGCGCGAGCGGGTGCCGTTCCCGGCCTCGCTGTTCGCCCGGCTGCCGAGGCTCAGGCTGCTGGTCGCCTCGGGCATGCGGAACTCGGTGATCGACTACGCGGCCGCCGAGGCGCACGGCGTGACGGTCTGCGGGACGGCCAGCTCCTCCACCCCGCCGGTCGAGCTGACCTGGGCGCTGCTGCTCGGCCTGGCCCGCGGCATCGTGCCGGAGAGCACGGCGCTGCGCGAGGGCGGTCCCTGGCAGAGCACCGTCGGCGCCGACCTGCACGGGCGGGTGCTCGGGCTGCTGGGCCTGGGGAGGATCGGCGGCCTGGTCGCCCGGGTCGGACTGGCCTTCGGCATGGACGTGCTGGCCTGGAGCCAGAACCTCACGGACGAGCGGGCCGCCGAGGTCGGCGTGCGCCGGGCCGCCGGCAAGGAGGAGCTGTTGAGCGGCGCCGACTTCGTCTCGATCCACCTCGCCCTGGGCGAGCGCACCCGGGGGCTGCTCGGCGAGGCCGAACTCGCGCTGATGAAGCCCGAGGCGTACCTGGTGAACACCTCCCGGGCGGCGATCGTCGACCAGGACGCGCTGCTGGCCGCGCTCACCGGGGGCCGGATCGCGGGCGCCGCCGTGGACGTCTTCGACGTCGAGCCGCTGCCCGCCGAGCACCCGCTGCGCACCGCGCCCCGGCTGCTGGCCACCCCGCACCTGGGGTACGTGTCGCGCGACAACTACCGCCGCTACTACGGCGAGGCGGTCGAGGACATCGCGGCCTACCTGGCCGGCGAGCCGATCCGCCGACTGGGCTGACCCCCGGCCTGGGCTGACCCCGGGCTGGGCTGACCCCTGGCCTGGGCCGATCCGCCGAGCCGGGCCACCGCGCCGACCGGCCCGGTCGGCGCGGCGGCGACTCGTTCACGGCACCATCCAGCCGAGGACCGGGGTGGACTGGAGCCAGGCGAGGAGGCAGAGGACGGCCAGGACGGCCAGGCTCCAGCCGATGATCTTGCGGAGGACCTCCCCCTCCCGCCCGTACGTCCCGACCGCGCTGGCGGCGATGACCAGGTTCTGCATCGCGACGGCCTTGCCCTGGACGCCGCCGGTGCTGGTGGTCGCGGCGGCCAGGAGGGGGGACAGTCCGATGTGCTGGGCGGCGGAGACCTGCATCGCACCGAAGAGCGCGTTGGAGGAGGTGTCGGATCCGGTGAGGGCCACGCCGAACCAGCCGGTGAAGCCGGAGAACAGGGCGAAGGCACCGCCGAGGCCCGCCAGCCAGGTGCCGATGGAGACGGCCATCCCGGAGAGGTTCATCAGGTAGGAGAGGGCGAGGACGCAGGCGATGGTCAGGGCCGCCCAGCGGATCTGGTGCAGCGCGTCCAGGTAACAGCGCAGTGCCCGCCGTACCGGCACCCGCAGGATGAGCGCGGTCAGGACGCCGGTGGCGAGGAGCAGGGTCCCGGCCGCGCCGAGCCAGCCGAAGTCGAAGGTGGTGACCGCCACGGGTCGGCCGCTCGGGCTGGTCACGTGGAGGCCGGGCCAGGGGAAGGCGACGTCCTGGTCCTTCACGAAGCCGGCGACGGGCCCGCCGTAGGACACCAGGGCGAACAGCGCGGTGATGATCGCGTACGGGAGGAAGGCCAGCAGGGTGTCCCGGCGGGGGGCGCGCTCCACGCGGGGCCCCGTTTCGGCGGCGGGGCCGTGCCGTCGCGCCCGGATCCTGAGCAGCACGATGACCGAGGCGAGCGAGGTGAGCGAGGCCACCAGGTCGGTGAGTTGGTAGGTGAGGTAGTTCGAGCAGAGGAACTGGCCGACGGCGAAGCCGGTTCCGGCGGCCAGGGCCACCGGCCACACCTCCCGGAGCCCCCGGCGTCCGTCGAGGAGGAGCAGCAGGACGAACGGCACCAGGGCCGCGATGACGGCGGACTGGCGGCCGACCATGGCGCCGAGGTCGGCCCCGGGGAGGGAGGTGACCTTGGCCAGGGTCTGGATCGGGTTGCCCACCGAACCGAAGGCCGCCGGCGCCGTGTTGGCGAAGGCCGCGACGGCGGCGGCCTTCAGGGGGTCCAGTCCCAGGCCGAGCAGGATGAGCGAGGTGACCGCGATGGGGGTGCCGAATCCCGAGAGGGACTCGATCATCGCCCCGAAGCAGAAGGCGATCAGCACGGCCTGGATCCGGACGTCGCCGGAGAGGGACGAGAAGGTCCTTCCGATGACGTCGAAGTGTCCGGAGGCGCGTTGGAGGCGGTTGATCCACACCGCGCCGAGGATGATCCACACGATCGGGAACAGTCCGAAGGCGGCTCCCTCCAGTGCGCCGTCGGCGGCCTGGCCGAGCGGCATGCCGTAGCCGGCGGTGGCGATCAGGAAGGCGGTGGCGAGCCCGGCGAGGGCGGCCCAGTGCGACTTCAGTCGCACCAGGCCGAGCAGGACCAGGAGGACGAGGAGGGGGGTCGCCGCGAGCAGGGCGGCGAGAGCGGGGTGTCCGAGCGGGTCTGGGACTTGGCGATACACGGGTGGGTCTCGCTTTCTCCAGTCGGCGATGACCGCGACGGCGAGAACGCTCGATCCACCCGGGTACGGACGATCGGCGCACGCACGTTTTCGCATCATGGAACCCGAGTTCCATCAGGCGCCAAGCATGGGATGCGCCGATACCGCCGTCAAGGGGGCGGGGTGCGGGCTCCGGATCGGGAGTGCCGATCCTGACGTATAGTCAGAAATGCTTCGGGGAGGCCGAGTTCGCCGTCACCCGCGCGCTCCGAGCACGACGCCGAGCCGCTTCGCCGCCGCGTTGACCAGGGCTCCGTGCTCCGCCCGCGACTCGTCGGTGGCCCGGCTGGCGGGGACGTTGACGCTGATGCTCGCTACCGGCAGCCCGAGGCCCCCGATGACCGCCGCGGCGACCGCCGAGACGTCGGAGCGCCACTCGCCGCTGTTGGTCGCGTAGCCCCGGCGCCGGACCTCCGCCAACTCGTCCAGCAGCCGCCGTGGTTCGACGATCGTCGCGTCGGTGTACCGGGCCAGCCCCTCGGCGAGATAGCTCTCCAGCGCCTCGGCGGGGCTCGCGGCGAGCACCGCCTTGCCGTTGGCGGAGGCGTGGGCGGGCAGGTCCTGCCCGAGCGGAAGGACGATCCGCACCGGCTGGCTGGTCTCCAGCCGCTCCACCAGGATCACCCGGCCGCCCTCCGGCACGGCCAGGTGGACCGTTTCGCCGGTCTGACGGCGCAGTTCCTCCATCACCGGCACGGCGGCGTCGCGCAGGCCCAGTTCACCGGTGGCCTGCCGGCCGACCTGCAGCGCCTTGGCGGTGACCAGCCACCGGGTGGGTGCCCCGCCGGCCTGGCGCAGCCACCCCGCCGTGTGCAGGGTGAGCAGCGCCCGCTGCACGGAGCTCTTCGGTAGGTCCATGGCCCGCGCCAGCTCCGCGACGCCGATCGGCTGGCGCGCGGCGACCTCCTCCAGTACCCGCAGCGCGTTGAGCACGTTCTGCATCCTTGACCCCCTTCGAAGGTGGCGCCTACGCTCCACTATGCCGCTCCACGATACGACGTGCCGTCAGACGGCACAACCCTTAAGGGGGTTCGACGCGTATGTCCTTCCGTACCGGCCGCCACTTCCTCCAGATCCCGGGCCCCACCAACGTCCCCGACCCCGTGCTGCGGGCGATCGCGGCGCCCACGACCGACCACCGGGGGCCCGAGTTCGCGGCACTGACGCTGCGTCTGCTCAAGTCGATCGGGCCGGTGTTCGGCACCTCGGGCCCGGTCGTGATCTACCCCGCCTCGGGGACCGGCGCCTGGGAGGCCGCCCTGGTCAACACCCTCAGCCCCGGCGACCGGGTGCTCTGCTTCGAGACCGGACAGTTCGCCGCGCTCTGGCGGGAGATGGCCCAGGCCCTCGGCCTCCAGGTGGACCTGGTCCCCGGGGACTGGCGCCACGGTGCCGATCCCGAGGTGCTCGCGCAGCGACTCGCCGAGGACGCCGACCGGACGATCAAGGCGGTGTGCGTCGTCCACAACGAGACCTCCACCGGCGTGACCAGCCGGATCGCGGAACTGCGCCGGGCCCTGGACGGGGCGGGCCACCCGGCGCTGCTGCTGGTCGACGCGGTGTCCTCGCTCGGCTGCCTCGACTACCGCCACGACGAGTGGGGCGTCGACGTCACGGTGTCCGGCTCGCAGAAGGGCCTGATGCTGCCGCCCGGGCTGGGGTTCAACGCGGTCAGCCGCAAGGCGCTGGTCGCTTCGCGCACCGCCGGGCTGCCCAAGTCGTTCTGGAGCTGGGCGCCGGTCATCGAGGCGAACCGGAACGGCGCCTTCCCCTACACCCCCGCCATCAACCTGCTCTACGGCCTGGACGAGGCCCTGCGGATCCTCGACGCCGAGGGCCACGACAACGTCCACGCCCGGCACGCCCGGCACGCCGCCGCCACCCGGGCCGCCGTCCACGGCTGGGGCCTGGAGGTCCTGTGCGCGGACGAACGCGAGTACTCCGGCTCGCTCACCGCGGTCCTGCTGCCGGAGGGCCACGACGCCGACCGGTTCCGCGAACTCGTCCTGGAGCGCTTCGACATGTCGCTCGGCGCCGGTCTGGGCAGGCTCGCCGGCCGGGTCTTCCGGATCGGCCACCTCGGCCACCTCAACGACCTGACCCTCATCGGCACCCTCGCCGGGGTGCAGCTGGGCCTGGAACTCGCCGGGGTGCCGATCGACCCGGCCGGCCTCGGTGCGGCGCTCGACGTGCTCCGCCGCCCGTGAACGCCCCGGCACCCCCAGACACAGGAGTCAACCGGACATGACAGCGAGCAGTTCCGACGCCTCGACGGCCGGCCGCGGCCCCGAGCGCGCCGCCCGACCCGAGAGCGGCACCCCTGACGGCGACACCCGCGCGCTGGAGCACCGGCTCCGCCGCGACCTCGACGGCGAGGTCCGCTTCGACGACTACACCCGGCACCTGTACTCCCGGGACGCGAGCATGTACGCGATCACCCCGGTCGGCGTGGTCCTGCCCCGGCACGCCGACGACGTCCAGGCCGCGGTCGCCGCGGCGGCCGAACACGGCGTACCGCTGGTGCCGCGCGGCGCGGGCACCAGCCTGGCGGGGCAGACCGTGGGGCCCGGGCTGGTCCTGGACCTGTCCCGCCACCTGAACCGCATCGTGGAACTGGACCCCGAGGCCCGCACCGCCCTGGTGGAACCCGGCGTCGTCCAGGCCCAACTGAACCGCGCGGCGGCGCCGTCGGGCCTGGTGTTCGGCCCCGACACCTCCACCGCCAACCGGGCCACCATCGGTGGCATGATCGGCAACAACTCGGGCGGCAGCGGGTCGCTGCGCCACGGGATGACCATCGACCACGTCCGGGAGCTCGACGTCGTGCTCTCCGACGCCAGTCGGGCCCACCTCGCCCCGGTCGACGCGGCGGAGCACCGCCGCCGGGCCGCCCTGCCGACCCTCGAAGGCGCCGTCTACCGCGAACTCCCGCGGATCGTCCGGGCCAACGCCCGGGCCATCGCCGAGGGAACACCGGAGTTCTGGCGCCGCTCCGGCGGGTACCGCCTGGAACGGCTCCTCCGCGAGGGCGCTGAGGGCGCGGTGGACGCCCCCTTCGACCTCGCGAAGTTCGTCGTCGGCTCGGAGGGCACCCTCGTCATCGCCACCAGGGCCCTGGTCGACCTGGTGCCCAGGCCCGCGCACACGGTCATCGCCGTCGGCCACTTCACCTCCGTCGCCGGGGCCGTCGACGCGACCGCGGACGCCCTCGCCTGCGAACCCGCCGCGGTGGAGCTGATGGACCGGACGATCCTCGAACTCTCCCGGCGGAAGATCGAGTACGCCTCGCTCGGCGGCATCCTGGCGGGCGATCCCGGGGCGCTGCTGTTCGTCAGCTTCAGCGGGGACGACGAGGGCGAACTGCGCGGCCGGCTCCAGCGGCTCACCGCCCGGTGGGCCCGGCACGGCCACGGCTACCACACCCTGCACGCGGTGACCGCGAAGCAGCAGGAGGCCCTGCTCAAGGTCCGCTCGGCCGGCCTGGGCCTGCTGATGGCCGCCGGCGAGGGCACCCGCCGTCCGCTCGCCTTCGTCGAGGACACCGCCGTCGACCCGGTCCACCTCGTCGACTACACCCGCCGCTTCCAGGAGGTGCTGGACCGGCACGGCCTGTCGGCCGGCTTCTACGGGCACTGCTCGGTCGGCTGCCTGCACATCCGCCCCTTCGTGGACCTGACCGACCCCGCCCAGGTGACGACCATGCGGGCGGTCGCGGAGGAGATCCGGGACCTGGTCACCGAGTACGGCGGCGTCAACTCCAGCGAGCACGGCGACGGCCTGGCCCGCAGCGAGTTCAATCCGCTGCTCTTCGGGCGGGACCTCTACGAGGCGATGCGCGGTACGAAGCGACTCTTCGACCCCCGGAACCTCTTCAATCCCGGCAAGATCGTCGACGCCCCCGCCATGACGGACCACCTGCGGGACCGGGCCCTGCCGCCCGCACCCGAACTGCGCACCCGGCTCGCCTTCGAGGTCCTCGGCGGCATGCGCGGGGCGGCCGACCGGTGCATGAACATCGGGCTGTGCCGCAAGAGCGCCACCGGCACGATGTGCCCCTCCTACATGGCCACCCGGGAGGAGGAGCACTCCACCCGCGGCCGCGCCAACGCCCTGGTGAAGGCGCTCTCCGAGCCGGACCCCCGGCAGGCGCTGGGAGACGAGCGCCTGCACGGGATCCTCGACCTCTGCCTGATGTGCAAGGCGTGCAAGAGCGAGTGCCCGCTCGGCGTCGACATGGCCACGCTCAAGGCCGAGACCCTCTCCCACCACCACGACCTGCACGGGGTGCCGCTCAGATCCCGGGTGTTCGGCGCCATCCGCCTGCTCAACCGGCTCGGCTCGGCCACCGCGCCGCTCTCCAACCTCCCGGGGCGCAGCCGGCTCGTCCGCCGACTGCTGGAACGGAGGTTGGGGATCACCGCTGCCAGGCCGCTGCCGGCCTTCGCGCGGGACAACCTGCTGCGGTGGTTCCGGCAGCACGAGGGCGCGGCCCCGTCGGCCCCCCTCGGTGAGGTGACCTTCCTGGCCGACTCCTTCACCACCTTCACCGAGCCGGCCATCGGCCGCGCCGCCGTCGAACTGCTGGAACTGGCCGGCTGGCGGGTCCGGCTGGCGGCGCAGGGCTGCTGCGGTCGCGCGAGCCTGTCCAAGGGACTGCTGGACGACGCCAAGCGGCAGTCGGCCGACTTCGCCCGGGCCATCGCCGCGACGGCGGCCCCGGACTCACCGGTCACCGGCTGCGAGCCGTCCTGCCTGATGACGCTGCGGGACGAGCACCTGGCCCTGCACCCGGACGACCCGGTGGTCAAGGATCTCGCGGGCCGGGTCCGGCAGGTGGAGGAACTGCTCACCGAGGCGATCGACGCCGGACGCCTCCGCCTGAGCCCCGAGGCCTGGCCGGCCGGTCGCCGACTGCTCTACCACGGCCACTGCCACCAGAAGGCCGAGGTCGGTACGGCCGCCACCATCGCCCTGCTGAACCGGATCCCCGGCGTCGAGGTGGTCGAACTGGACGCCGGCTGCTGCGGGATGGCGGGCTCCTTCGGTTTCGAGAGCGAGCACTACGAGGTGTCCATGACGGTGGGGAACGACCGGCTCTTCCCCGCCGTCAACGCCGAACCCGAGGACACCGTGATCGTCGCCACCGGCGCGTCCTGCCGCCAGCAGATCTTCCACGGGACGGAGCGCCACGCCTGGCACCCCGTCCAACTCGTCCGCGAGGCCCTGCTGACCGGCACCGCCCCCGCCCCGTCCGGCTGAGCGGGGTCCGGGGGCGCGAGGTCCGGGGGCGGGGGGGGGGGGGGGGGGGGGGGGGGGGGGGGGGGGGGGGGGGGGGGGGGGGGGGGGGGGGGGGGGGGGGGGGGGGGGGGGGGGGGGTGGGGGGTGGGGGGGGGGGGGGGGGGGGGGGGGGGGGGGGGGGGGGGGGGGGGGGGGGGGGGGGGGGGGGGGGGGGGGGGGGGGGGGGGGGGGGGG
>NZ_JBWKEQ010000058.1:0-11881 GCF_056435365.1 Kitasatospora sp. NPDC043949
CCTCAAACGCTCCCAACACCGCAACTGGCCGCAACCAGAACCGGCGACAGTCACCATCACCCAGCCAGGAGCAACCTAAAGTCACCGGCATTGCATCTAGGTCTGGATCGACACCTGGAACCAGGACCCGAGACCGTTCACCTGGACCAAGACCGCCGACGAGATCCTCAAGTCCCTCGCCGACTACCTCGCCAAGATCAACCCAGTCGTCCAGGCATCACGGTAATTACTACCCCCATGATTTGTGGCGCATCACACTAGTGCTGCGACCGGGATGGTTCGCCGCGTTTGGGGCGTCCCTCCGTCTGCCCGCGGTAGGTCTGATCACTCGGCCACCGCCGCCTGCCATGTCCATGAGTTGCGGCGGGGATGGCCGTCCAGGTCGCCCCGGCCGGTGCACCAGAGGAGGACATGAGCCGGGTCACCGGGTGGGGCATCAGGGAAGAGCCGGTGGAGCACTGCCGCACAGAGCGGCGCCGGGGGCAGCCACGGCACGCCCAGCCCCTGCGTGATGTCGTGGGTGTGCAGGAGAACCTCGGCGACACCCATTGCCGCGAAACCTGACGGGTCGCAGGGACCCCAGTGCCAGGCCCGGACCTCCGGGCTGGCGGTGGCCAGTGCACTGCCGAGTAGCCCTGCGCAGGCGGTGACCACCTGGAGCACCTCGCGCGGGGAGCTGTCCGAGCGGACGGAGAGATCGAAGGGCAGGTAGGCGTCCGTAGGGCGTGCGGCGATCTGCCCGGCGTAGGCCAGCAGGTCATGGGCGATGTGGGCGGCCGTCGTCCAGCAGCTCCATTCCAGCGGACCTGCTGGTACCGACCAGTCCTCCGCGTCGTGCGGGCCGAGTACCCGCACCATCTCGGTCACGGCCTCGTTGACGTCTCGGTTGTCGATGTAGCGCATCAGGCGATGCTATGGCTGCGGTCAGGAGGGTTCATCCGTCCAGGGTCAGGCTGCCGCGCTTGCGAGGGGGCGTCCGCCCCAGCGGAGTCCCTTCTCGCTGCGGATGCGGGCGCGTTCACGGCGTTGGGCGGCCAGGACGTCGGGGTGGCGGGCGTTGGCGTTGCGCCAACGGAGGTATCGGTGCAGTTCACGGGTCTGGGCGGTGTGGTTGGGGTGGTTGGAGTTGGCGAGGGTGAACTGCCCCAGCGGTCCGAAGTGCGCCTCGATGGGGTTGGCCCAGGAGGCGCTGGTCGGGGTGAAGCACAGCTCCACCTTGTTCTTCCGGGCCCATTGGCGGATCTTGGCGCCCTTGTGGGCGGAGAGGTTGTCCATGATCACGTAGATCGGGGCGCCGTCGGGGCGGGCGGCGCGGATCGACCTGAGCGCGGCCAGGCTGTTGGCGGTGCCCTTGCGGCGGCGGTTGACGCCTCAGAGGGTGTCGTCGCCGACGGAGTAGCAGCCGTGGAAGTAGGTCACGCCGTGGGTGCGGTGGTAGGTCGCCGGGACCCGGTCCGGTCGGCCCTGCTTGGCCCAGCAGGATCCGCCGGTGGGGCGGATGCCGAGCGGCCCGAACTCGTCGAACGCGAGAACGCGGTCGGGGAAGTGCTCCAGGACGTGCTCGATCCGATCGAGTTTGGCGTCGCGGTCGGGGTCGGTGGACTCCTTCCAGGTCTTGGTTCGTTGGAAGGTGACGCCGCGTCGGGCGAGCAGGCGGCGCAGGGCCTCGCGGCCGATGCGGATCACCCGGCCGTGAACCCTGCGGAGGTAGGCGGCGAGCTTGCGGATGGACCAGCGGGTGAAGGGCTGGGCGAGCTTGGTCGGGCGGGTGGTGGCCGTCTTGACGACGAAGTTCTCGTCTTCAAGACTGAGTTGGCGGGGACGGCCTCCCGCCCACTGAGGGTCCAGACAGGCCAAGCCGATCTCGTTGACGCGGTGAACGACGTCACGCACCGTGTCCTCGTCAGCCGCCACGGCGAGGAGGCCGTGACCAACACTTCGCAGCAGACCCCGGCTCTCCCCCTCGTTCGCCGAACGCCGCGCACGACCTCCCCGGTCGGCGCGGCGTTCCGCTTCACGGATCCACTGTCGCAACAGGTCCCGACTCGGCGGGAGGTCGACCGTCGACCACGCGAGGTCTCCGGAGAGAGGCGGGGCCATTCCCGCTGCACGGGCTGCGCCAGGGCAACCATTCGGCCCCGGGGGCCGTCATTTCACGGATGTCGGGGTACGACCGCCTCGCCTCAAGGACACCGGGAGCTGGTCTCGTTGCAGCGGAAGAAGCCGTACTTGCAGCCGTACTGGTGGCGGCTGCTGTTCCGTGCGGACGGCACGGCGGCATGGGAGGCGATGGGCCGGGGACCGCTCATCCCCGTCCCGAACGCCGCACTGACGAGGGCGCCCCTTGAGGTGTGGGCCGATGCCTTGCTGGAGGAGGCGCCGTACGAACTCGAAGACCTGCACGGCGATCTGCTCCTTGAGTGCTACGCGGAGCCCGCCGTCACGGACGGCACTCCGCCGGTGTACTCACGCCAGGTGCGGCTGCCCGGGAAGTGAGTCCGGGGTCGGTTCGGCGCGGGAAGTCGGTGGGGCCGACTTCCCATGCCGTATTCAGCGGACGGGGGCTGGGGTTGGGGTCGGAATCGGGTGGGGGTGGTGGACGGTCGGGTGACCGGCGGTGAGGGGGTAGATCCAGGCGAGGAGGGCGAGCAGGAGGGCGAACGGGAGGAGGGTGTAGGCGGTCGCGGCGCCCCAGGTCACGTCAGGACGCATCGAGGGCGACGGGGAGATCGAGTTCGGCCCAGACGGTCTTGGCGTTGGGGTGGCGGGGGATGGTGCCCCAGCGGTCGGCGAGGGCGTCGATGAGGGTGAGGCCGCGCCCTGACTGGGAGTTGGGGGCGAGGACGGCGGGCAGGGCGGGGAAACGGTCGCCCCGGCAGTCCGAGATCTCGATGCGCAGGGTGGTGCCCCGGCGCACGGTGGTGGTGAGGCAGAGGTGAAGCTCGAAGCCGCGCCCCGGAACGCGGCCGTGGGTCGTCGCGTTGGCGGCGAGCTCCGCGACGATCAGGAGAGCCGAGTAGTACGGCTCTGTGTGGGACAAGTTCACCCCCCAGGTGGTCAGTTGACGCCTGGCGATGCGCCGGCAGATCGCGGCGCCCTTGGGGGTGGCGGCGAGGGTGATGGTGTGGCGGCGGGGACTGTCGAGGGGGATGTCGGTCGTCATGGAAAAAATCGTGACGGTGCGGACGTACGCTGACCATGCATCTGGGGGGTACGGAGAGTGCTTGTCCAGCTGCGGACAGCTTTTGTTCGTGTGACCGAATCACAAGCGGGGTGATCGCGGTGGGTGCAGCGCGGAACATCGAGTCAAGCGACGACGTTCGTACGGAACTGCCGGAGGACCTGGGAGAGGTGTCGGACTTCTTCCGCGCCATCGGGAAGCAGATCAAGCTGCTCCGGGAGCGGGCCGGGATGACGCAGAAGGAACTCGGCGAACGCGTCGGCTACGGGGAGCACCTGATCGGCGCGGTGGAGCGCGGAAAGCGCACCCCGCAGCCGGAGTTCCTGGTGGCGGCGGACAAAGTCCTCAACGCCGGCGGCCTGTTGGCCATCACGAAGGACGACGTGATGCGGGCGCGGGCCAAGGCGCGGCTGCGACACCCGGCCTGGTTCCGTGGGTACGCAACCCTGGAGGTCGACTCAATCGAGTCCCATGACTTCGCCACGCTCGACATCCCCGGGTTGCTCCAGACCGAGGAGCACGCCCGAGCTGTCTACGCAATGAGGCAGCCCCCCTTGTCAGAGGAGGTGATCGAGATGCGGGTCGCCGCGCGAATGGCGCGCCAGGAGGTACTGACCCGGTGGCCCCGGGGGATGTTCAGCTGGGTGATCGACGAGAGCGTACTACGCAGACCCCTGGGAGGGTGGGACGTGCATGCAGCCCAGCTCCGCCGGCTCCTGGAGGTCGGGCGGACCCGCGGCATGGTCATCCAGGTGCTGCCCCTGGACAGAGCTGAGCACGCCGGAATGGGCGGGCCGTTCATTCTGATCGCACCAAAGGGTCGGCCTCAGCACGCCTACATCGAGGTACAGACGAGCAGTAGGCTGATCGCCGACCCGGAGGAAGTCCGGATCATGAACGCGCGCTACAACATCCTCAGGGCGCAGGCCCTTGGTCCCGAGGAGTCCCTGGCCTTGATCGAGAAGATCCTGGGAGAACGATGAGCACCGAGCTGGCATGGTTCAAGAGCAGCTACAGCGGCAACGAGGGTGGCGCTTGCGTCGAGGTGGCAGAGACCCCCGGTGTCGTCCACGTGCGTGACTCGAAGGACAAGAGCGGCCCCCAGCTGGCGTTCGAGCCGGCCACGTGGCAGGCGTTCGTGGCGTTCGCCGCGACCGCCGAGGTCTGAGCACTGTCCCGACGGCCCACCGCTAGGCAGCGGTGGGCCGTCGGCGTACCGTCAGAAAGCATGGAACTCGCATGGTTCAAGAGCAGCCACAGCAGCAACGAAGACGCCGCCTGCGTCGAGATCGCCGAGACGACCGCCGCCGTCCACGTCCGTGACTCCAAGGACAAGGACGGCCCCCAGCTCACCTTCTCCCCCGCCGCCTGGCAAGCCTTCGTCGACTTCGCCCCGACCGCCGCCACCTGAAGGCCCGAGGCTGCCGTCTCCATCCGGGTCTGGAGGCCGAAGTCCTTCACGCAGCGGACGGTGACGAGCGGCGGGCATCCGGCATGACCGTCGCCTCGATGCGGGCGGGCCGCCTCCGTGGCGCCGGGGCCCTTTCTGCCGTCCGTGCCGGTCAGGGGCTGGTGAAGGTCACCTCGGGGAAGTCCCGGCTGGGGCCGTTGAGCAACGGCTCGCAGGTTCCCCTGAGTTGGCGTTCGAAGAAGGCGCCGACATAGCTGGTGGTGATCGCGATCGACCGGGGGGCGTTCGGGATGGGCAGCACGCCGCTCTCGTTGACCAGGTAGTCCAGGTCGGTGAAGGTGTAGTGGTCGGCGCCGGCGACGGTGAGCCAGCGCTTCCATCCGTCCAGGTTCGGCCAACTGCTCTTCCAGGACGGCACGATGTCCGGGCCGCTCGGGTCCGCGGCCGCGATCAGCAGGACCGGGCGGCCGTCGATGCCGGTCGCGGGAACCGGTGGGGTGATGGCGCCGTCGAGGTCGACACCGGCCAGCACGCGTCGGTCCGCGCCCATGGCGGCCAGGGTCGCATCGCCGCCGACGGAGTGTCCGGCCATGCCGATCCTCGCCGGATCGATGAGCGTGGAGTACCGCCACACCGGGCGCGGACCGGTGAGCTCGGTGAGCAGGAAGGACACGTCCCGGGCGCGGCCTGCGGCGATCTGTTCCTGGGTGGCGGCGCCGGAGTTGTACTCGTCGCACGCCGTACAGGGCAGGATGCCGTCCGGAAAGCGGGTGGCCGCCGATTCGTGGGCGTGGTCGACGGTCGCCACCACGAATCCCCGGCTGCTCAGTTCCTCGGCCAGCGCGGTGAGGGTGTAGCGGGGCACCGTGAAACCGGGGGACAGCACGACGAGCGGGTAGCGGCCCCGCGCCGGTGCCGCGTCGGCCCGGGCCCAGGTACGGGTGTCGGCGAGGCGGGCCGGTTCGAGGGCCCCCGACAGACCGGCATAGGTGATCAGCGCCGACGCTTCGGCGGTGCTCATGTACGCGGCAGGCGTGCCGCTGTTGGTGCGGGCAGGGTAGTAGAGGTCGACCATCAACTGTCGCGGTCCCGACTGCGGTGCCCACGGATCGGCGCGCCGATCGTCGACGAGGTGCAGGGTGTCACGACCGACCGCGTACGACCCGGTCGGCCTCGGCAACGACAACGCACTCGTCGTCCGGGCCGTCGGCGCACTGGACGCCGTCAGCGGTGTCGCGGCGGGTGCCGCGACAGCTGGGGCCGACACGCTCAGGGGGATGATCGCCATGGCGGTGGCACAGCTGACCGCGTATCTGGTTGCCCGCCGGATTGTCTTCATGGCGGCGATTCTTTCCACTCGCGCGGGGGTGCGGCATCCGGGTGGCCCCCCGACAAGTCCCCGATTTCGGCGTCGACATTCCCTACGGGCCATCATGACGGCGTCGACGGGCTCGAATTGTCGACGTCGATCCGATCGCCGATGCGTGGGCGGTGGCAGCCCGGGGTGAAGGAGGTGGCCGGCCGGCGGCGGCGCGGCTAGCGTGACCGCATGGATCGAGGTCAACGCTCACTCCACGCCTCGTCGTTCGGCGCGGCGGCGATCGCGTACGCCGAGCACCGCCCGGACTACGCGCAGGATGCGGTGCGTTGGGCGCTCGAACCCGCTCCCGGCCCGCGCGTGCTCGACCTCGGCGCCGGAACCGGCAAGCTGACCGGCGTGCTGGCCGCGCTGGGTGCCGAGGTCATCGCGGTCGAGCCCGACCCGGCGATGCTGGCCGAGTTGCGCCGTTCGCTGCCGGAGGTCCGTGCCCTGTCGGGGAGCGCGGAGGCGATTCCGCTGCCGGACGCTTCCGTCGACGCCGTGGTCGCCGGCAACGCCATGCACTGGTTCGACATGGCCGCCGCAGGGCCCGAGATCGCCCGGGTCCTCGCCCCCGGTGGCGTCCTGGCCGGCCTGTGGAACGTGCTGGACGACCAGGTCGCCTGGGTCGACGGGCTCGCGCAGATCAGCGGGGGCGAGGCCATCGGCCCGCGTGACACGCCCGCCGGGTGGCGCGCCGAGACGACCGGCATGCACCTTCCGAAGTCCGGCGCGGCCGCCCGGTTCGGCTCGCCGGAACAGGAGGAGTTCCCGCACGGGCAGCTCCGCACCGCCGACTCCCTCGTCGCGACCCTCGCGACCCGCGCGGGCATGCTCGTCATGCCCGAACAGGAGCGGGAGGCCAGGCTCGACCGGATCCGCGCGTTCCTCGCGGACAGGCCGGAGACCGCCCACGGCGAGTTCGCCCTCCCGATGCTGACCGCCGTGCTGCGCGTCCGGCGGCTGACTCCCGCCCCGGATCCGCGAGCTTAGAGACCCGCCTCCCAGAGCGCGCGCCGCACCGTGTGCAGGGCGGTGGCGGACTGTTCCCAGCCGTGCCACCAGAACAGGCCGCCGCCGTGGCTCGCCTCGGCGGCCAGCGCCGTCAGGTGTGCCCACGGCCCGGCCGGGAGGCCGAACTGCGGTCGGGCGGCCAGGCGTTCGGCCTCCCCGGCGGCGACCGGCACCATGCCGACCACCGGCAGCGGTAGGCCGTCGAGCGCGCGGCCGGTGCCGGTGCCGGTGCCGGTGTCGGTGCCGGTGCCGGTGCCGGTGAGGGTCGGGCCGCCAGGAGCGCGGCCGGTGCCGGTGAGCATCGGGTGCAGGGTGATCGGGTCGAGCAGCAGGGTCAGTTCGGCGGACGGCAGCGGTGCGGGGCCGTCGCGCCAGGTGAGGCGCTTGCCGGTGAACTCCGCGTGGCGGATCGGCTGTTCGTCGAGGGCGACGCCGTCCGCGGCCACCCGTAGCTCCGCGCCGCGGCCGCCCGGCAGCCGCACCCGGTAGCAGCCGTACAGATACGGCGGCACGGCCGGTGCCGCCACGGCCTGGGCGTAGGGGACGGCGACGCCGTCCACCTCGAAGCCCGCCGGGCCGACCACGACGGCGGCCGCCGTGGGCACGCCGTCGACCGCGACGCGGACCCGCAGCGCCGGGCCGTCCTCGCCCGGCCCGACGGAGACGACCAGTTCGCGCCCGGCCTCGTCCGCCGCCCGGTAGTCGCCGACCAGGTCGGCGAGCGGAGGCACGTCCGGCAGGGCGTACTCGGCGAGTTGCACCGAGAACTCCGCCGCCGCGACCCGCCCGGCGGGCCACACCGCGCCGACCAGCCGGCGCCGCCCGTCCCGGCCGACCTCGGTGCGCAGTTCGCCGCCGCAGTCGTTGCCGTCCTCGGCCTGCCAGCGCAGCACGCCGTGGTCGTGACGCGGGCCGGTGATCCGCTGCCCGTTGACGTGGACCCGGTGCCGGGGCGGGTCGGTGGCGCGGCCCAGGACGTAGACGTCGAGGTCGCCGTCCGACGTGCCGTAGAGGCCCGTCCACGGGTACAGGGCCTCGGCGAGGACGGTGTCCAGGTCCCGACGGACGGTCGTCCCGTCGACGCCACCCCCGAGCCCGTCGTCGCGCACCGACCGGAGCAGCGCGCGCGCCTCCGACTTGCGGGTGAGCAGGGCGCGCAGCCGCCGCGCCGCCTCCGGGGTCGGCCGCCGGTAGCGGCCCTTGGCGGCGGCCTGCATGGCCGCGTCCTCGCGGCGGGCCAGCAGGGCGCGTTCGGCGTCGGCGAGATCCGGCGGCGCCCAGGACGCCACCGCCGCCTCGGGCTCCCGGACGAAGCGTTCGCGCAGGGCGCCGTCCTCCCCCAGGGCGAGGACGAAGCGGGCGGCGGGCGTGTCCTCCTGCCAGTGGTAGCCGCCGGGGACGTGGAAGTCCGTGAAGCCGTCGAGGGCGGCGAGTTCGCGCGGCCCGTAGTCGTCGACCGTCCGGACCGGGCCGGTGGGCGGCCGCACGGTCTGGCCGGGCCGGATCAGGCCCAGCCGTTCGAGCATCCGCGGATCGGCCGGGGCGGCGACGGCCGGCGGGAGGTACCAGGTGGAGGCGCTGGTGACGGTCCGCTGCACGGCCCGGTCCCGGAGCCCGGCGACGGTGTGCCGGTCGGTGACGGGGGCGGTGCCCCGGTAGCGGGCGCCGATGTAGTTGACCACCGCGTGGTCCGGGCCGTAGACCTCCTCCAGCCGGTCGACCAGGACGGGCAGCCGGTGGTTGAAGAACCCGGTCCGCTGGTAGCCGAGTTCGCCGACCAGCCCGACCTGCCAGAGCACCAGGTGCAGGCCCGGGTCGATCCGCCGGCCGCGGATCAGCAGGTCCGAGGCCTCGAAGGTCTGCATGCCGGGGCTGCTCGGGTCCACGCCGAGGTCGGCGCACAGGACGTCCAGCGCGCTGATCCCCGGCCGCATCACGGCCGCGTGGCCCTCGCGGCGGGCGATCCGGACGGCGCGGTGGCTGGAGAGGACGAACACGCCCGGGTGGCCGTAGAAGACCGCCGCCACCCGCCGTCCGGCCCGGACGAAGTGCAGGATCGCCTCGGACATCTGCACGTACGTCAGATAGCGGTCCTTGGCGTCGTCGTAGAGGACGCCGAGGTCGTAGGAGTCGGGCCGCCAGGCCTTGATCCGCACCACCGTCACCGGGTCGGCGACGCAGTGGAAGACGTGGTCCGCCTCGCGCAGCAGCCGCTCGTCGGCGCGGGTGAACCCGGCCGCCTCGATGCCGGAGCCGAGCACGGTCAACTCGCCCTTGGGCGTGGCTGGTTCGGCGCGCCCGCCGTCCAGCTCGGGGCGGTCCGGCCCGGGGGCGGCGGCGATGGCCCGGGCCAGCTCCGCCCAGCGGTCCTCGTGCTCGCGGCGGGTCGGGAAGCGGTCGAAGGGGCGGCCGTACGGGCGGTTCGGGTCCATCGGGCGGCGTCAGTCGGTGTCGGCGGCGTCAGGCGATATCGACGGCGAAGTCCATCTGGACGACCTGCGGTGGGGGATCCATCAGGCCCGGGGCGTCCACCTCGAAGTCCATCTGGGTGATCTGCGGCGCGGGCTCCGTCAGGATCGGGCTGTCCAGGTCGAAGTCCGTCCGGCCGACCTGGCGGAAGGGCCGGTCCTCGGCGGTGTCGGGGCCCAGCGTGAGATCGGCGTCCACGTCGATGTCGACGACGTCGAAGGCCAGGCTGCTTGCGGTCACGGTAGGCACTCGACAGTCACTCGTCCCCTCGGAGCCACGGGCGTTGGCGACTTCATGCTACTGAACACCAGTTCGCGCCGACAGCCCTCACGGGCGCCTCCGGTGCGCCAGCCGGCCGAGGCCCTGGTCGGGCGCGGTCAGCGGTCAGCGGGCCGACGAGCGCGCCGCCCCGGCCGCGCGCTGGGCCCGCTGAGCCCGCTGAGCGAAGACGTCCTCCCGGCGGTCGGCGGTCTGGCGCAGGACCCGCTTACGGTCCCGGCCGGACAGCCGGTCGATGTACAGCTGCCCGTTCAGGTGATCGGTCTCGTGCTGGAGGCAGCGGGCGAAGTAGCCGGTCCCCTCGATGGTGACGGCGGCGCCGTACTGGTCGAAGCCGTGCACCACCACCTCGGCCGGGCGGGCGAGTTCGGTGCCGGCGCCGGGGACGGAGAGGCAGCCTTCGGTGTCCTCGATCAGCCGGCGGCCGGGCTCGCGGGGCTCGACGACCGGGTTGAGCACGTGGCCGACGTGCCGGACGCCCTGGTCGTCGCGGCAGTCGTAGACGAAGAGGCTGAGGTCCACGTCCACCTGGTTGGCCGCGAGCCCGCAGCCGTCGGCGACCTGCATGGTGGCGAACATGTCCTCGATGAGGCGGGCCAGCCGTTCGCTGCCGTAGTCCTCCCCGGTCGCCGGGCGGCAGGTGCGGCGGAGGATGTCCTCCCCCACCTCGGTGATCCGCAGGACGGTCGGGCGTTCACGCGGTTCGGACATCGGCGCTCCCTCGTCGACACCGTCGACACGACGGCGAGGATGACGGCTTGTCATCGACTTTGCAAAGTAGCAGACTTTGCAAAGTGACCGAAGATGCCAGAGGCGCCGAAGACACCGAAGACCTCACCGCGCCCGCCACCGGCGCCCTCCCCCAGCACCCCGTACGCACCGCGCTCCTCGGCCTCCTCACCGAGAAGGCCGCCCTCACCTCCACCGAGGCCGCCGCCGCCACCGGGTACAGCTCCGGCCTGTGCTCCTTCCACCTCCGGCAGCTGGCCCGCCACGGCCTCATCGAGGAGGCTCCCGCCACCGACGGCCGCGCCCGCCCCTGGCGGCTCCCGCAGCAGTCCCACCAGCCCCACCAGCCCGCCGCGGCCGACGAGTTCGGGGACCTCGCGCGCGGCCTGGAGGACGAGAGCTACCAGCGTTGGCTCGCCCGCCGCGACACGGCCCCGGCCGACTGGCGGCAGGACGAGGCGTTCAGCACCGTCCTCTACCTGACCCCCGCCGAACTGGCCGCCGTCGGCGAGGCCGTCCGCCAGGTGCTGGCCCGCTACCGCGACCGCGAGGCCGACCCGGCCGGCCGCCCTGCCGGCGCCCGCCCGGTCGCCGCCGTGGCCCGCCTCTTCCCGCTCCTCCCGGACGAGCACTGACGAGCACTGACGAGCGCTCACAAGCGCTGACGAGCACCGACGAGCAGGGCCACCTACAGACGGAGCAGGAAGTCGGCCGGACCGACTTCCTGCTCCGCGACCGTCAACTATCACGGGGAGTTCAAGGCCAGGCCGCCCGGCCGGCGGCCTGCCGCTCCCGCGCGCCTACCCGGCTCAGGCCCAGATGGAGAGGCGGGCCGTGTTCGGGGCGACATCACAGAAGTAGCTGACAGCCTCGCCCCGGGCCACGTAGGCCCGGCCCGCGGCGTCGCACGCGGCGCCGCTCGGGTACATGCCGACATAGACGTATCCGGTCGTCACGCTCGTGGATGCCTGAGCAGCCGGGGCGGCCATCAGCCCGCCCGCGGCCAGCAGTCCAGCAAGGGCCATGGTGGAAACCGCTTTGCGCATTGCCATGCCGGTGCCTTCTTCCCTCCAAGAGGAGCGCCGGAGTCCGCCCCCCGGCGCTTCGCGGTGATCCTCCTCCACTCCCGAACCCAAAGCAATGGTCAAGACCAAATGGTCGAGACCAATTTGGCAGTGCGTCAGCGGCGGCGTCCGGGCGGCGCCCGGGCGGCGTCCGGGCGAGGGAAAAACCCGCTGGCGCACCGGCCCCACCGGCCTGCAAGCTGGCCCGATGCGCGTCAACGGCCCCCTCTGCACCCGCCAGTCCCTCGCCGCCGAGCTGCGTGGGGGGGGGGGGGGGGGAGGGGGGGAGGGGGGGGGGGGGGTTGGCGTTTTGGTTGTTTGTTGGGGGGGTTGGGGGGGGGGGGACGCCGTCACAGGCGACACGTTGGGCACCC
>NZ_JBWKEQ010000058.1:11891-24553 GCF_056435365.1 Kitasatospora sp. NPDC043949
TTGTCCCCCTCCTCCTCCCCTCGTGGCACTCTGCGCTGCGGTAGGCGCCCCCCCCCCCCCCCGCTGCTCGCGCACTCCTCGCTGCGCTCCCTCGGCTGGGTCTCCGGCGGGCCGGTCACCGTCGTCCAGGCCCTGCTCGACGCCCTCGGACCGACCGGCACCCTCGTCGTCCCCACCCACACCGGGGACAACTCCGACCCCGCCGGCTGGTCCAACCCGCCGGTGCCGGAGGCCTGGTGGCCCGACATCCGGGCGTCCTGGCCCGCGTACGACCCGCAGGTGAGCCCCACCCTGGGAATGGGCGCCATCCCCGAGACCGTCCGGACCTGGCCCGGCGCCCGGCGCAGCGCCCACCCGCAGACCTCCTTCGCCGCCCTCGGCCCGGGCGCGGCCGAGACCACCGACGGACACGCCCTCGACTGCCTGCTCGGCGAGTCCAGCCCGCTCGCCCGGCTGGAGGACCGCGACGCCCAGGTCCTGCTGCTGGGCGTCGACTTCGGCTCCTGCACCTGCTTCCACCTCGCCGAATACCGCGTCCCGGGCCCGAGCGAGGACATCTCCTTCGCCGCCCTCACCCCCGAAGGCCGCCAACGGCTCACCGTCCGCGACCGGGCCATCTGCGCCGACGACTTCGCCGAACTCGGCACCGCCTTCGAGGCCGACCGCCCGAAGGCCGTCCGCCACGCCACGGTCGGCGCCGCCACCACCCGCCTCTTCCGCCTCCGCGACGCCGTCGCCTACGCGCAGCACTGGCTGCCCGAGCACCGGGCGTAGGACAGGACGTGTCCGATTTCAGGTCCGGGGCGTCTTCTCCCCGTGGACGGCGGTGTACTCGGCCGCCAACCACGGCCCGAGGTCCTCGGTGAGCACCTTGAGGACGGTCGGGTCCGCCGTCGGCGTACGGGCCACGGTCGCCGCCAGACGCATCTGCTCGGCGCGCTCCGGGTAGTAACGGGCGAACGCCCCGGCGGACTCGGTGAGATCGCTGGTCCAACCACCCCACCGCGGCATCACCAGGGTGAAGCCCGTCCGCACGATCCGGCGGGCGACAGCGCGGCTGAGCGCCCGGCGCTCGGCGGGCGTACCGGCCGAGCCCGCCCGCTCGCGCCAGCGCGGGAGGGCAAGGGCGAGATCACCGTTGGTCTCGCGGGCGAGCGTGGAGGTGGGGCGGTAGCGGGGCAGTCCGGCGGCGAGGTCGTCACCGAGCAAAGGGGTGCACAGGCAGGCCACGAACCAGCCCAGATCGTGACGTTCGAGCTCGCTCAGCAGCGTGTCGGCGCTGAACAGGAGGATTCCGACACCGTTGACCTGCGGGAAGGAGGCATCGAGCCGGGCTTCGAGCGCACCGGCATCAGCCCGGTCGGCGGCGGAGGGCTCCTGCCTCAGCGCGAGCAGGAGATCGAGATCGGAGACCTCGGGGATCGCGGTGCCGCGCGGGATGCTGCCGTAGAGGTAGGCACTGTGCAGCCGGGGTCGGTCGAAGACCTCGGCGATCAGCGTGCGGGCGGCGACGACCACGGGTGCGAACGCCCGGGGCACCCGGCCCAACGAGCCCTCCCGTGCGATGAAGCCGTCGTCGTCCAGTCCCGCGCTCGTCATGGGGGTACTCTGCCGGTTCCCGCGCCCCCCGGGCGAGCCGATTTCGGACGCCGGGCATGGCCAATCGTCAACTCTCCGGCGATTACCGGGCATCATTCCAGGCACGGACGCGAGGGGAACGGCGTTGGACCCAGGGAACACCTCGCGCCACCGTCGCCGCACTCCGACGAGCACGCTCCCCGGAACGACGAGCCGCAGGACGGGGAGCAGGGCCGCGCACCGCGCGCGGGCCCGCGGAGGGGCGGCGCCCGTATGCGGCCTGCCCTCCGGAGGATGATCCCCATGCAGCCCGACCCTCAGACCACCTCGCAGCCCACCTCGCAGCCCGCCCCGCAAGCCGCCCCGCAGGCCGTCAAGATCGGCCTCGGTCTGCCCCTCCAGGACCCCGTCCTGCTGTTCGAGTGGGCCCGGCGGGCCGACGCCGGCCCGTTCAGCACGCTGGGCCTGGCGGACCGGGTGGTGTTCGACAACCCCGAGCCGCTGGTGACGCTGGCCGCCCTGGCCGGCGCCACGTCCCGCGTCCGCCTGCAGACCGAGGTGCTGCTCGCGCCGCACCACGTCCCCGCGCTGCTCGCCAAGCAGACCGCCACCCTGGACCTGCTCTCCGGCGGGCGGTTCACGCTCGGCCTCGGCGTCGGCGGCCGGGAGGACGACTTCCTGGCCGCCGGCATCGACCCGCGCCGCCGGGGCCGGCTCCTGGACGAGCGGATGGCGGTGCTGCGCCGCCTCTGGGCCGGTGAGTCGTTCGGCGACGGGGTCGGCCCGGTCGGGCCCGCGCCAGTGACGCCGGGCGGCCCCGAGGTGCTGTTCGGCGGCTTCGCCCCGGCCGCGCTGGACCGGGTCGGCCGGTTCGGGGACGGCTTCCTCGGCGCGGGGGTGCCGCCGGAGGCGATGGCCGGGCTGTTCCAGGACGTCGAGAAGTCCTGGCAGCGGCACGGCCGCGACGGCCGGCCCCGGCTGGTCGCCCAGGCGAACGCCGTCCTCGGCTCGGCGGAGACGGTCGAGCAGGCCCGGCGCAACATCCGTGCGTACTACGAGTCCAGCGGCCGTGCCGACCGGATGGAGGAGGGCCTGCTCACCACGCCGGAGGCGATCCGGACCGCCGTGGCCGGCTTCACGGCCATCGGCGCGGACGAGGTGATGCTGTACTGCTGGTCCCCCGAGGTGGACCAGGTGGACCGCTTCGCCGAACTGCTGTTCCGGTAGCGGTCGCAGAGCCGGAGATCAGTGCGGGATGCCGGAGATCAGTGCGGGATGCCCGCGATCAGCTCCTGTGCGCCCTGCCGCTTGAGTGCCAGCGCCGTGGAGGTGCCGAGGTCCTCGGGGCTGAGCGCGCCGGCCCACTCGTGGGCGTCCAGCACCTGCTTGCCGTCCGGGCTGAAGACCCGGCCGCGCATCGACAGCCGGCCGTCCGGTTCGGCCTTGGCGTAGCCGGCGATCGGGCTGTTGCAGTGGCCCTGGAGGACGTGCAGGAACATCCGCTCGGCCGCCGCCTCGCGCCAGGTGTCGCGGTGGCCGAGCGCGGCGACCGCGTCGACGGTGACGACGTCGTCCTCGCGGCACTGCAGGACGAGGATGCCGGCGCCGATCGGCGGGCACATCGCGTCGAGGTCCAGGATCTCGGTGATCCGCGCCTGCTCGCCGATCCGCTCCAGCCCGGAGACGGCGAGCAGCAGCGCGTCGGCCTCCCCGGCGGCCAGCTTGGCCAGCCGGCTGTTGGCGTTGCCGCGGATCGGCACGCACACCAGGTGCGGGTGGGAGGCGGCGAGTTGGGCGACCCGGCGAACGGAGGAGGTGCCGATCCGGGTGCCGGGCGGCAGTTCGGCGAGGGTCAGGCCGCCGGGGTGGACGAGGGCGTCGCGGATGTCGTCGCGGCGCAGGTAGGCGGCGAAGACGGTGCCGGCGGGCAGCGGGCGGTCGGCGGGCACGTCCTTGAGGCAGTGCACGGCGACGTCGGCCTCCCCGGCGAGCAGCGCGGCGTCGACCTCCTTGGTGAACGCGCCCTTGCCGCCGAGCCGGGCGAGGTCGCCCATCCAGCGGTCGCCGGAGGTGGTGACCGGCACCACCTCGGTGCGCAGGCCCGGGTACAGGGCGGCGAGTTCGGCGCGGACCCGCTCGACCTGGGCGAGCGCCATGGGCGAGGAGCGGGAGACGATGCGGATCAGCTCAGCGGTGGCCATGGCGCGATGATAGGCGCTCGACCGCCGGGCCTTGACCCGGCGTCAGCCATGCGGCCGAAGGCCCGCCGGACGGCACCCGGACGGCCGGGCGACGAACCGCCCGGCCGGCCGTGCGCTGCCCGCGGGCCGGCCGCGCGACGCCCCCGCTCACTCGTTGTGCAGCACCTCGGCGATCGGCAGCCGGGCCGCCGAGCGGGCCGGGACGAGGGCGCCGAGGACGGCGATCGCGACGCCCGCCAGTGCGAGCCCGGCGAGCAACGGGGCGCCCCAGACGTCGATCATGTGCTCCGGGAAGGCCAGGATCCGGACGTTCTCGGCGATCAGCCGGTGCACCACGATCCCGACCGGGATGCCGATGACGCCGCTGAGCGCGCCCTGCCAGGCCACCGAGGTGACCGTCATCGCGACGACCTGGCGGGGTGTCATGCCGATGGACTTCAGCATGCCGATGTCCCGGCGGCGCTCGCGGATGGTGAGCAGCAGGGTGTTGAAGACGCCGAGCGAGGCGACCACCGACAACAGGACGGTGAAGACCGTGCTGAAGGTCTGGATCGCGACGACGGGCCCCACCGAACTCGCGGTGACCACCGAGGGCGTCAGGCTCGGGTCGGCGTCCGTGACCGCCTTCCGGTAGGCCGCGGTGTCGGCGCCGTCGGCGAGCCGCACGTCGTACTCGACCGTGTGCGGGTCGGGGGTGAGCTCGGCCCGGGTGGCGTCGTTGGAGGTGATCGCGTTCGCGTTGCCCTGGATCTCCTCGCCGACGATGGTGACGGCCAGCTGTCGGCCCTCCAGGGTCAGGGTGATCCGGTCGCCGAGCTTGAGCCCGCGCTGGTCGAGGAAGGCCGGCCCGGCCTGGACCTCGTCCGGCCCGGTCGCCGGGCGGCCCTTGACCACCCGCAGCCACCTGGTGGCCGCGATGTCGTCGCCGCCGTAGAAGTCCATGAAGACGGGCTGGGTGTGGCCGACCACGCCCACCCGGACCAGCCCCCGGGTGACGACCTGCGCGGCTCCGGGGGTGGCGCGCAGCATCGCCTCGGTCTGGGCCGGGGTCAGCCGCGGCTCGGTCGGGTTGCTCTGGAAGTGGCCGGTCTGCACGTTGACGTGGGTCTTGTCGTCGGCCGGGGCCATGCTCCTGGCCAGGGTGCTGCTCAGGCCGGTGGTGACCGTCACGGTCACCACGCCGAGCACGATCGCCGCCATGGTCAGCGCCGTCCGGCCCGGGCGGGCGAAGGGCTGGCCGAGGCCGAGGCTGACGGCGCGCGGCAGCCGGGTGCCGCTCAGCCGGCGCTGGACCTTCAGCCCGCGCCCGGTGCGCGGCGCGCTGCCGGCCGAGATCGCCTGGGCGGCGGAGAGCCGGTGGGCGCGCGAGGCCGGGACGAACGCGGCGGCGACGACCAGCAGCGGGACGCCGACCAGGGTGGCGGCGGGCAGCCAGCCGGCCGGCTCGATCACGGCGGTGCCGGTCGAGATGCCGCTGAAGGCGGTCTCCAGGATCGGGTACGCCCCCGCCCAGCCGGCCGCCGTCCCGAGGACCGTGCCGGCGACCGCGGGCACCGAGACCATGGTCAGGTAGACCGTGACCACCTGGCGCGGGGTGAAGCCGATCGACTTCAGCACGCCGATGTGCCGGTAGCCGGAGACCACCGCGCCGCTCACCACGTTGCCGACGATCAGCGCGGCGACGACCAGGCCGAGCACGCCGAAGACCGTCATCAGCGGGAGGTAGGCGTCGGCGCCGGCGGAGAAGGCCTGCTTGAGCACCAGGTACGACTGCGCGCTGGCGAGCGCGTCCTCGGGCAGGCCCTCGGTGGCCGCGCCGAGGGAGGCGGTCAGCTGCTGCTCGGTGTCCGCGTCGGCGAAGCGGTAGAGCATCTGGCGGCCGGTGGGGTGCAGGGCGGCCGCCTGCTCGGGGACGACCCAGCCGCCGGCGGACTGGCTCATGCTGCCGGCGAAGCCGACGATGGTGAGCTTCAGCCCGGTGGCGGTGGTGAGCGAGGTGCCGAGGAACGTCGTCGCGGCGCCGCCGCCCGGTTGCTGGATGACCACCTCGCCGGGCGCCGTGGCCCAGCGGCCGCCGAGCAGCCGCACCCGGTCCACCGGCCCGGCCGGATCGGCCCGGCCGACCAGGGTCAGCGGGCCCGGCGGGCGACCGACCCAGTCGGTGGGGATCTCCACCACGGCTTGGTCGAACGGCCCGGCGGCGGCCTCCACGCCCGGCCGGTGGGCGGTGGCGGCCAGTTGCTCCGCCGAGGCCCTGGCCGGGTCGAAGGCCGCGACGACGTGGGCGCCGCGCTCGGCGGCGAAGGCGTCGTCGAAGGGCGCCCGGGCGGCGCTGATCACCGCGAGGGCGAGCAGCACGGTCGTGGTGGAGCAGAAGACGACCAGGCCGATCACGAAGGTCTGCACCCGGCGGCGCTTCACGGCCGCCCGGGACGCCCGCCACACGGCGCCGGTCATGCGGACGCCTCCAGGGCCCGCTCGCGCGCCACCTTGCCGTCCGCGACCTCGACCAGGCGGCTGGCGCAGCGGGTGGCCAGGTCGGGGTCGTGGGTGACGATCAGCAGGGTCTGGCCGATCTGGTTGAGGTCGATCAGCAGGTCCATCACCTGCTCGCCGGAGCGGCTGTCCAGTGCGCCGGTCGGCTCGTCCGCGAGCAGCAGCGCCGGGCGGTTCATCAGGGCCCGGGCCACCGCGACCCGCTGGCGCTCGCCGCCGCTGAGTGCGGCCGGGTAGGTGTCCTTGCGGTGCGCGACGCCGAGTTCGTCCAGCAGTTCCAGGGCGCGGCGGCGCGCCTGGCGGGCCGTGGTGCCGGTCAGCTGGGCGGCCAGGGCGACGTTGTCGAGGGCGGGCAGGTCGTCGATCAGGTTGAAGAACTGGAAGATCATGCCGATGTGGCGGCGGCGGAACAGGGCCAGGCCGGTCTCGTTCAGCCGCCCGAGGTCCTGGCCGTGCACCCGGACGGTGCCGGAGGTCGGCCGGTCCAGCCCGGCGACCATGTTCAGCAGGGTGGACTTGCCGCACCCGGAGGGGCCCATCACGGCGACCGCCTCGCCCGCCCGGATCCGCAGGTCGACGCCGTCGAGCGCCTTGGCGTCGCCGAACTCCTTGTGGACCCCGGACAGCTCGACGACGGTCTGCGCGTCGTCCGGCGGGGTGGTCCCGTCGTGGTCGTTGCTCATGGTGGACGACGGTAGGCGCGGGCCCCCGGGCCCGGCGTCCCACCCGGGGTGTAGCCGGGGCGGCCGTAGTACCCGGGATGTACGCGGGCGGCACCCCCGGATGATGTCGATCATGGCCTGGACTGGGAAACTGGCGGCGTGTGGGGAACGGGGACGAACTGGGCCGCCGTAGCGGTGGCGAGTGCGGCGGTGGCGGGTACGGCGGTCGCGGCGGCCGGCTGGCTGGGCGTCGCGCTCGCCCGGGCGCGGCGGCTGCACCGGGCGGCCATCGGCGAGCGCGGCTGGCTGCTGGAACGGGAGCGGGAGAGCGCCGCCCGTACCGCCGTGGAAGCCGAACGGGCGCGCATCGCGGCCGAGTTGCACGACATCGTCAGCCACAACGTGAGTCTGATGGTGGTCCAGGCCGGGGCCGCGCGCGAGGTGATCGCCACCATGCCCGGGGAGGCGGCGGCGGCGATGGGCGCCGTCGAGGCCGCCGGGCGCGACGCGATGACCGAGCTGCGGCACCTGCTCGGACTGCTCGCCCCGGCCGCCGACGGCACCGGGGAGGAGGCGGACGGTTTCGCGCCGCAGCCCAGCCTGAGCCGCCTCGGGCCGCTGATCGACCGGTTCGCCTTCGCCGGGCTGCCGGTGGAGGTGCGGATCTCGGGCGAGCCGAGACCGCTGCCCGGCGGCGTCGACGTGACGGCGTACCGGATCATCCAGGAGGCACTGACCAACGCGCTCAAACACGGGGACGGGGTGACGGCCGAGGTGACGGTGCGCTACGCGGACCACTACCTGCGGGTGGAAGTGCTCAACAGCGGGCCGAGCGTGCTGGCGGGCGCCCACGCCGCGCCCGCGCGGCCCGCCGATGCCGCGCCCGCGCAGCCCGCCCGGCCGGCCGACGGCGCCGGGCGCGGGCTGCTCGGCCTGCGCGAGCGCGTCGCCGTGTACGGCGGCGACCTCGACGCCCGGCGCCGGCTCGGCGGCGGCTACCGGGTCCGCGCCCGCATCCCGCTGGACCGGCCGTGACCGGGGCCGAGGCGGAGCGGGGGCCGGAGCAGCAGCCGGAGCGGGAGCGCCGCCCCCGGGTGGTGATCGCCGACGACCAGGAGCTCGTCCGCACCGGCTTCCGGATGATCCTCACCGCGCGCGGCATCGACGTGGTCGCCGAGGCCGCCGACGGCGCCGAGGCGGTGGCGGCCGCCGTCGCGCACCGGCCGGACGTCGCGCTGCTGGACATCCGGATGCCCGGCATGGACGGCCTGGAGGCCGCCCGCCGGATCCTCGCCCGGGCGCCCGGCTGCCGGGTGATCATGCTGACCACCTTCGACCTCGACCACTACGTCTACGCCGCCCTCGCCGCCGGGGCCAGCGGCTTCCTGCTGAAGGACGTCACCTCCGCCCATCTCGCCGCCGCCGTGCGCCTGGTGGACACCGGGGACGCCCTGCTCGCCCCCTCGATCACCCGACGGCTGGTCGAACGCTTCGCGGCCGGCGCCCCGCGTCCCGCCCCCGGCACCGACGGCCCGCCGCTGCACCGAAACCTCGCCCCGCTCACCCCGCGCGAGGCGGAGGTGCTGGCGTTGCTCGGACGCGGACTGTCCAACACCGAGTTGGCGGCCGAACTGACGCTCAGCGAGTCGACGGTGAAGACGCACGTCGCCCGGATCTTCGCCAAGCTCGACCTGCGCGACCGGGCCCAGGCGGTCGTCCTCGCGTACGAGACCGGGTTGGTCTCGCCGGGGGGAGGTTCTGATTGATGCTCAGTCAACTCCCTTGATTCGCATGACAATCAGCTATCTAACTCGTTAGAGCTAACTCCCGGTCTGATTCACATTTTTGCCAGTCCATGGGGGAACATCTCTCTGTCCGCGCCCGAACGAGAAATGACCGTTCGGGCGGCATTTCCAAGACATTTGGACAGGCCCGTGACTACCTCCGCCCCCGTGTGGGACTGCCCCTTCAACCACACCGACGGCCTGGAGTTCGACCCGCTCCTCAAGCGGCTGCTCACCGAGGCCCCGATCGCCAGGATCCGACTGCCGCACGGCGAGGGCGAGGCCTGGCTGGCCACCCGCTACGAGGACGTCCGGATCGTCACCACCGACCGGCGGTTCAGCCGCGCCGCCGGCATCGGGCGCGACCTGCCCCGGATGACGCCCGCCCCGATCGCCCAGGCCGAGGCGATCAACCTGATGGACCCGCCGGCCCACAACCGGCTGCGCCGCCTCGTCGCCCAGGGCTTCACCAACCGCCAGGTCGAGCGGATGCGCCCGGCCACCCAGCGGATCGTCGACGGCTACCTCGACGAGATGGCCGAACACGGCTCCCCCGCCGACCTGGTGCACTTCCTCTCCAGCCGGCTCCCGCTCACCACCATCTGCGAGCTGCTGGACATCCCCGAGCAGGACCGCGCCGAACTGCGCGGCCACGCCGTCGCCATGATGACGATGGGCCCCGGCAGCCGGGCCGGCCAGGAAGCCGCCAAGGCCGCGCTGCGCGGCTACTTCACCGAGCTGACCGCCGCCCGCCGCGCCCACCCCGGCGAGGACCTGATCAGCTCCCTCGCCACCGCCCGCGACGGCGACGAACTGCTGGACGACCAGGAGCTGGCCGTCATGGCGATGGTCCTGCTGGTCACCGGCCACGACACCAGCACCTACCAGCTCAGCAACATCACCTACACCCTGCTCACCCACCCCGAACAGCTCGCCAAGCTGCGCGCCCAGCCCGAACTGCTGCCGCGCGGGCTGGAGGAGCTGCTGCGCTTCATCCCGTTCCGCCAGGGCGTCGGCATCGCCCGGGTCGCCACCGAGGACGTCGAGCTGGGCGGCGTGCTGATCCGGGCCGGCGAGGCCGTCCACGTCTCCTACCTCACCGCCAACCGCGACCCGGCGATGTACGAGCGCCCCGACGAACTCGACCTCGACCGCGGCGCCCCCACCCACATGGCCTTCGGCCACGGCCAGCACCACTGCCTCGGCGCGCACCTGGCCCGGATGGAGCTCCAGGTCGCCATCGGCACCCTGCTGCGGCGATTCCCCGGCCTGCGGCTCGCCGTCCCGCCGTCCGAACTCGACTGGCACACCGGGTCGATCTGGCGCTACCCCCGCACCCTGCCGCTCGCCTGGTGACCTCCTCCCCGCGCCGCCGCCTCCGCCACGGAGCACCGCACGGCGCCCGTCCGACGCATCCGTAGGCCGCCTGCCCGGGCCGCTCGCCAGCCCGCCCGGCCAGGCCACCCAGGGGAGACCCGCACCATGGCAACACTCTGCCGCCCTGCCGTCGCCGTACCCGAGAACGTCATCACCCTCGACCAGACCCTCGACCTGGCCCGCAGCCTGCACGCCGGCCACCCGCAACTCGGCCTCGCCCTGCGGCTGATCGAGAACACCGGGGTGCGGACCAGGCACCTGGTCCAGCCGATCGAGCAGACCCTCACCCACCCGGGCTTCACCGCCCGCAACGCGGTCTACGAGCGGGAGGCCAAGCTCCGCGTCCCCGAGGTGGTCGAACGGGCGCTGGGGTACGCCGAGTTGGGCGCCCGGGACATCGACCTGATCATCTATGTGTCCTGCACCGGCTTCATGATGCCGTCGCTGACCGCCTGGCTGATCAACGCCCTGGGCTTCCGCTCCGACACCCGCCAGATGCCGATCGCCCAGCTCGGCTGCGCGGCCGGCGGCGCCGCCGTCAACCGCGCGCACGACTTCTGCCGCGCCTACCCGGGCGCCAACGTGCTGATCGTGTCCTGCGAGTTCTGCTCGCTCTGCTACCAGCCGACCGACCTCGGCGTCGGCTCACTGCTCTCCAACGGCCTGTTCGGGGACGCCGTCGCCGCCGTGGTGATGCGCGGACACGGCGGCACCGGCGTGCACGTCGAGCGCAACGGCTCGCACCTCGTCCCGGACACCGAGAACTGGATCTCCTACGGGGTCAAGGACACCGGGTTCCACTTCCAGCTGGACAAGCGGGTGCCCGGCACCATGGAGATGCTCGCCCCGGCGCTGCGCGGCCTGGCCGTCGAACACGGCTGGGACGTCTCCGGGTTGGGCTTCTACATCGTGCACGCCGGCGGCCCGCGCATCCTCGACGACCTCTGCCACTTCCTCAACCTGGAGCCGGCCACCTTCCGGTACAGCCGCGCGACGCTGACCGAGCGCGGCAACATCGCCAGCGCCGTCGTCTTCGACGCGCTCGCCCGGCTGTTCGCCGACGGCGGCGTGGCCGACGGCACCACCGGCCTGATCGCCGGTTTCGGGCCGGGCATCACCGCCGAGATCTCGCTGGGGAGTTGGGTCGGCGAGCCGGTCGAGGCCGCCCGCCGCCGGCCGCGGGCCATCTCCACCTCGGACATCACACTAGTCCATCCGAGCGCCCCCCGGCGTTTCCCGGCCGGCACTACGATCACCGAATGACTGACACCACGCACCAGGCGGACACCGACGACAGATCCGCCGAACTCGCCACCCTCTTCCCCGCGTTGCACGCCCCGCAGTACTGGACCTGGGGCCGGTACGACGCGCTGTTCTCCACCGTGCTGCCGCCGGACGAGCTGGTGACCAACATCCACCTGGTGGGCTTCGCGGACGACAAGGTGGTCCTCTGCCGGGACGACCGGGACCACTGGTTCCTGCCCGGCGGCACCCGGGAGCAGGACGAGAGCATCGCCACCTGCCTGGCGCGCGAGCTGCGCGAGGAGGCCGGCGCCCGGCTGCTCGGCGAGCCGGACTGGCTCGGCGCGCACCGCTGCCGCACCGAGGACCCGACGCCGTACCGGCCGTGGCAGCCGCACCCGGAGAAGGCGTGGCTGTGGGGCTGGGCGGAGGTCGCGGTGGACTCGACGCCGACCAACCCGGCGGACGGCGAGCAGGTGGTCGAGGTGCGGGCAGTGTCGGCGGACGAGGCGCAGCGGCTGCTGCTGGCCGGGCACGACGCCTGGTGGGGCGAGCTGATCGGGCTGGCCGTGGAGCTGCGGCGGCGGGCCGGGCGGGGCTGATCCCCCGCCCCTCCGAGCCCCCGCTCCGAGATATTCCCGCCGGGCCGGAAAACCACTGGAACGGCCGAACAGCAGAGAGCATTGTCCGTTTTGCGATGATATGACTCGGCCATGGACACCAACATGCTGGCCGTGGACTACCCGGTGCTCAACATCTTCTGGACGATGCTGGAGCTGTTCCTCTGGATCCTCTGGTTCTTCCTGCTGTTCAAGATCATCACGGACATCTTCCGCAGCCACGACCTGGGCGGCTGGGCCAAGGCCGGCTGGCTGCTCCTGGTGATCGTGCTGCCGCTGATCGGTGTGCTGGCCTACGTGATCGCCCGCGGGAAGTCGATGAGCGAGCGGGACGCCGCCCAGGTCCGGCAGAGCGAGGCCGCCGTCAAGGCCTACATCCGGGAGGCGGCCGGAACCGGCACACCCGGGGGCGGCGGCAGCCACGTCGACGACCTGGCGAGACTGGCGGACCTGAAGGAGAAGGGCGCCATCTCCGAGGAGGAGTACCAGAAGGCCAAGGACAAGCTCCTGGCCTGACCCCGCCCAGCCCAGCCCAGCCCGACCCGGCCCGCACGGCGGCCGGGGGGGGGGGGGGGGGGGGGGGAGGCCCCCCCCCCCCCCCCCGCCGGGGAGCCCCCCCCCCCCCCCCCCCCCCCCCCCCCCCCCCCCCGGACCGCACCACCCGCAGTACCCGCAGGACCGCACCACCGGCAGGACCGCACC
>NZ_JBWKEQ010000058.1:24562-49415 GCF_056435365.1 Kitasatospora sp. NPDC043949
AGCCCAACCCAACCCCGCCCCGTCCCCCACGTCGTCGGGACCCGTCGACCCCCCCCCCCCCCCCCCCCCCCCCCCGCGGCGATAAGCCGCTCAGCACCTCAGTACCTCAACCGCTCAGCCGCTCAGCCGCTCAGCGCCTCAACCGCTCAGCGCCGCCCGGAGCGGCGGTCACCCGAGGCGTCGCCGCCGGTCAGGCCCGCCCGGCGCAGCGCGTCCGCCATCGCGCTGTTCGCCAGCGGCGCGCCGCCGCCCGAACCGCCGGAGCCGCCGCCCTGGCCGCGCCGGTCCTGGCCGCCGCCCCGGCGCTCCTGGCGCGGCGGGCGGGCCTGCCGGTCGCCGCGCTCGCCGCCCCGGCCACGGTCGCCACCACGCTCGCCGTGCTCGCCCCGGTCACCGCGGTCGCCGCCCCGGTCGCGACCGACCTCGTCGTCCAGCCGCAGGGTCAGCCCGATGCGCTTGCGCGGCACGTCCACCGAGACGACCCGGACCTTCACGATGTCACCCGGCTTGACCACCTCGCGCGGATCCTTGACGAAGGTCCTCGACAGCGCCGAGACGTGCACCAGCCCGTCCTGGTGGACGCCCACGTCGACGAAGGCGCCGAACGCGGCCACATTGGTGACCACGCCCTCCAGCACCATCCCGACCTCCAGGTCGCCGATCTTGTCGACGCCCTCCTTGAAGGTCGCGGTGCGGAACGCCGGGCGCGGGTCACGGCCGGGCTTGTCCAGCTCGCCGAGGATGTCGGTGACGGTCGGGATGCCGAAGACCTCGTCGGCGAAGTCGCCCGGTCGCAGGGCCCGCAGCCGTTCGCCGTTGCCGATCAGCCCGCTCAGCTCCCCGCCGGTGGACGCCAGGATCCGGCGCACCACCGGGTACGCCTCGGGGTGCACGCTGGAGGCGTCCAGCGGGTCGTCGCCGTCGGGGATGCGCAGGAAGCCCGCGCACTGCTCGAAGGCCTTCGGGCCCAGCCGGGAGACGTCCTTGAGCTGCCGGCGGGTGCGGAACGGGCCGTTGGCGTCGCGGTGGGCCACGATGTTGTCGGCGAGCGTGCCGGTGATGCCGGAGACCCGGGTCAGCAGCGGCGCCGAGGCGGTGTTGACGTCCACGCCCACGGCGTTGACGCAGTCCTCGACCACCGCGTCCAGCGAGCGGGAGAGCTTCACCTCGCTCAGGTCGTGCTGGTACTGGCCGACCCCGATCGACTTCGGGTCGATCTTGACCAGTTCGGCCAGCGGGTCCTGGAGGCGGCGGGCGATCGAGACCGCGCCGCGGATCGACACGTCCAGCTCCGGCAGCTCCTGCGAGGCGAAGGCGGAGGCCGAGTAGACCGAGGCGCCCGCCTCGCTGACCATCGCCTTGGTGAGCTTCAGCTCGGGGTGGCGCTTGAGCAGGTCCTCGGCGAGCTTGTCCGTCTCCCGGGAGGCGGTGCCGTTGCCGATCGCCACCAGGTCGACGTCGTGCTTCTTCGCCAGCGCGGCCAGCGAGGCGAGCGCGGCGTCCCACTTGTTGGCGGGCTGGTGCGGGTAGATCGTGTCGTACGCGAGGACCTTGCCGGTGGCGTCCACCACCGCGACCTTCACCCCCGTCCGGAAGCCCGGGTCCAGGCCCATGGTGGCGCGGGTGCCGGCCGGCGCGGCCAGCAGCAGATCGCGCAGGTTGGCGGCGAAGACGCGCACCGCCTCCTCCTCCGCCTCGGCCCGCAGCCGCGACCGCAGGTCGATGCCGAGCCGGACCAGGACGCGGGTGCGCCAGGCCCAACGGACGGTGTCGCCCAGCCACTTGTCGGCCGGGCGGCCGTGGTCGGCGATGCCGAAGCGGGCGGCGATCCGCCGCTCGTAGTCGTTCTCGCCGGGCAGATCGCCCTCCTCACCGTCGTACGGCGAGAGGTCGAGGTCCAGCACCTCCTCCTTCTCACCGCGCAGCATCGCCAGGATGCGGTGCGAGGGGAGCTTGGTGTACGGCTCGGCGAAGTCGAAGTAGTCGGCGAACTTGGCGCCGTCCTGCTCCTTGCCGCCACGCACGGTGGCCACCAGCCGGCCCCTGGTCCACATCCGCTCGCGCAGCGAACCGACCAGGTCGGCGTCCTCGCCGAAGCGCTCCACCAGGATCGCCCGGGCGCCCTCCAGCGCGGCGGCCGGCTCGGCGACGGACTCGTTCAGGAACCGGGCGGCCAGCGCCGCCGGATCCTGCGAGGGATCGGCGAGCAGCGTCTCGGCGAGCGGCTCCAGGCCCGCCTCGCGGGCGATCTGCGCCTTGGTGCGCCGCTTCGGCTTGAACGGCAGGTAGATGTCCTCCAGCCGGGCCTTGGAATCGGCGGCCAGCACCTGCGCGCGCAGCGCGTCGTCCAGCTTGCCCTGGGCCTCGATCGACTCCAGGACGGCCGCCCGGCGCTCCTCCAGCTCCCGCAGGTAGCGCAGCCGCTCCTCCAGGGTGCGCAGCTGGGCGTCGTCCAGGGAGCCGGTGACCTCCTTGCGGTAGCGGGCCACGAAGGGCACGGTCGCGCCGCCGTCGAGCAGCTCGACGGCGGACTTCACCTGCCCGTCGCGAACGCCCAGTTCCTCGGCGATCTTGCGCTCGATCGCCTGCTGGGCCTGCCGGGCCACCTGTTCGACTGGCGTGGTCACGAAGCCGGTCACCTTCTCCTTCAGTGCTTTCGCCGTACGCCCTGCATTCTGGCAGGTACCGGGGACAGCTCCCGGCCGCGCCCGGGGCGCCCGGGCGTGGCGCCCTCCGCCCGCGGCCCCAACCAGACTCAAGCAGTGCCCCGTTGCGCCTTCCTACGCTGACGCGCATGGACACCTCCCCCGCACTGGACGCCTCCCGCGCGCCGGACGCCGCCGCCCGGCTGAGCGAACTCGCCGCCGCCAAGTACCTGCTGTTCACCACCCACCGCAAGAACGGCACCCCCGTACCCACCCCGGTCTGGGTGGCGCGCGACGGCGACGCGCTGGTCTTCACCACCGTCACCCGCACCGGCAAGGTCAAGCGGCTGCGCAACCGCTCCGACGTGCTGGTCGGGCCGAGCGACATCCGCGGCACCCTGCTCGGCGAGCAGGTCCCGGCCACCGCCGTCCTCGACCCCGGCCGCGCGCCCGCCTACCGGAAGCTGCTGCGCCGCAAGTACGGGCTGCTGTGCGCGATCGCGCTGACCGCGAACGTGCTGCGCTTCGGCAGGGGCGGGACGATCGGCGTGCGGGTCACGCTGAGCTGAGGCCGGCCGTACGCATTCCGGGAATCCGCTGAAGGGCACCGATCCGCGCTGTACGCTGCCGGGCATGTGCGCTGCCACCCGGATGCACCCCGACGGACTGGTCATCGACGCGGCCCTGGTACGGCGGTTGATCTCCGCCCAGTTCCCGGACTGGGTCGGGCTGCCGGTCACGCCGGTCCCCTCCACCGGGACGGACAACGCGATGTTCCGCCTCGGGCCCGAACTCGCCGTCCGGCTCCCCCGGGTGGAATGGGCGGCCGGGGACGTCCGCCGCGAGAAGCAGTGGCTGCCCGCGCTGGCCCCCCGACTGCCGCGGCCGATACCCGCCCCGGTCGCGGTCGGCCGGCCCGCCGCCGGCTACCCCTGGGAGTGGTCGGTGCTCCGCTGGTTCGAGGGCGCCAACCCGGTCGTCGGCGCCCTCGCCGCTCCCGGCGCGCTCGCCCGTGACCTCGCCGCCTTCGTCAACGCCCTGCGCGCCGTCAACCCGGCCGGCGGCCCGGCGGGCCACCGCAGCGTCCCGCTCGCCTCCCGCGACGGCGCCACCCGCGCGGCCATCGCCCAACTCGCCGGAGCGGTCGACACCCACGCCGCAACCGCCCTGTGGGACAAGGCGCTTCGCCTCTCCGAGTACGCCGGCCCGCCCTCCTGGATGCACGGCGACCTCACCCCCGGGAACCTCCTGCTCGACCGGTCCGGCCGGCTCGGCGCCGTCCTCGACTTCGGCCTGATGGGCGTCGGCGACCCCACCGCCGACCTGATCGTCGCCTGGAACCTGCTGCCCGCCTCGGCCCGCCCCGCCTTCCGCGCCGCACTCCACGCCGATGACGCCACGTGGGCCCGCGGCCGTGCCTGGGCCTTCTCCATCGCGCTGGTGACGATCCCCTACTACCGTCACACCAATCCGGGCCTCACCGCCAACGCCCGTCACGTCGTCCGCGAGGTGCTCGCCGACCGCAGCACCTGACCGGGCCCGCTGCCGACCGGGCCCTGATGCTGACCGCGCACCGCCGCCTGACCAGCGGGGCGGCACTCCCGTCGGCGCCGTCGGCGGCCGTTGCTATGGTTCTCCCCGCCACTACGGGTAGGGGGACGACTTGGCACGCAGAAGCAGTGTGATCGACGTCAGAGTCAGCCGGCGGGTGCTGTGGGTGGGCGGCGACGCCTATCCGCTCCACAACATCGCCCGGGCCCGGCGGTTCCAGCTGCTGCCGCCCAAGCGCACGCGGGTGATCATCCGGTTCGCCCGGCAGGTGATCGGCCTGCTGGTGGCCACCGCCCTCCTCGGTTCGCTGCTCGGGCGCGGCGCGAACCAGGAGACGACCAAGAACGTGATCGGCCTGGTGGCGCTCGCGCTCTTCGCGGCCAGCCTCTACCGGCTGGTCAAGCGGCTGCAGATGCGCACGGTCTACCAGCTGATCATCGAGACCTCCAGCTCCTCGAACACGGCGGTGGTCAGCCACGACGCCCAGCAGGTCGGCAACCTGATCCAGCTGATCATGGAAGCGATCGACAACCCGCTGGCCGAGTTCGCGCTCCAGGTGGAGAACGTCCACATCGGCGACCAGATCAACCAGTACGGCGACCACAACACCGGGAAGAAGGTCAGTCTGTGAGCGGCGGCATCCACTTCGGGGACTCGGTCACCCAGCACGGCGACCACAACATCGGCATCATCAAGCACCAGGGCCCGGCCGACCCGCAGGCCGCGATGCGCGAACTCATCGCCGCCGTACGCCAGTTGCGCGAGCAGGTGCCGGCCGAGGACCGCGAGGTGCTGGACGAGTCGCTGGCGGACCTCGGTGGCGGGCAGGCCACCCCGCCCGCCACCCTGCGCCGCGCCCTGCGCAACATCTCCGGCGTCGCCGCCCTCGCCGCCGCCGGCGCCCCGGTGGTGGAGTCGATCCGCCGCATCCTGGACTCGCTGAGCTCCTGAACTCCTGAACTCCTGAGCAGCTGATGGCGGGCAGCAGGCGACATCCCACCCGGGGTAAATGTCATACCGGGTCAGAAATCTGCCCGAGTCAAGGCCTGCTGCTAGCCTGACGCCATGAGCGGACTGCGGGAACGGAAGAAGGAACGGACGCGACGGTCGATCTCCGAGGCCGCGATCGCGCTCTTCCTGGAGCACGGCTTCGACCCGGTCTCGGTGGCGGACGTCGCGGCCGCCGCCGAGGTGTCGAAGCCGACGCTGTTCAGCTACTTCTCCACCAAGGAGGACCTGGTCGTCCACCGCTTCGCCGACCACCAGGACCAGGCCGCCGGCGTGGTCCGCGGCCGGGCGGCCGGCGAAACGGTGCTGGCCGCCCTGCACCGGGACTTCCTGGACGGGCTCGCCCGGCGCGACCCCATCACCGGGCTCAACGACGACCCCCGGGTCCTGGCGTTCAGCGATCTGGTGTACTCCACGCCGAGCCTGAAGGCCCGGGGCGCCGAATACCTCGCCCGCGCCGAACAGTCCCTCGCCCGGGCGTTGCACGAGGCCCCCGACCTGGCCCCGCCCCGGCGCCTCACCGCCCCCCTCCTCGCCGCCCAGGTCACCGCCACCCAGCGGGTCCTCGCCGAACACAACTGGCACCGGATCCGGGACGACGGCCGGACCACCGACGAACTCCACTTCGAGGCCACCACCAACGCCGACCGCGCCTTCGAACTCCTCACCGCCGGCTACGAAGGCGCCGGGCACCCGGGCCCCACCGGGCGCTGAGGCCCCACTGGTTAGAGTGCCGCGCATGACAACGCGTCAGCTCACCTTCGAACGGCTGCACAACTTCCGCGACCTGGGCGGCCACCCCGCCGCCGACGGCCGGTCCGTCCGCCGGGGCCTGCTCTACCGCTCCGACTCGCTCGGCAAGCTCACCTCGCCCGCCGACCTCGACCGGCTCCAGGCCCTCGGCGTGCGCACCGTGATCGACCTCCGCTACCCCTGGGAGATCGCCGCCAAGGGCCGGGTGCCCGACTACGAAGGGCTCGTCTACCACAACCTCTCGATCGAGCACCGCACCTACGACCAGGCCGAGATCGACCCGGACGTCGACCCCTGGCGCTACCTCGCCGACCGCTTCGCCGAGGTCACCGAGGACGGGGTGGAGGAGATCCGCGAGACCCTGGAGGTGATCGCCGCCGCCGAGAAGCCCGTGGTCTTCCACTGCGCCTCCGGCAAGGACCGCACCGGGCTCATCGCCGCCCTGGTCCTCACCCTGCTCGGCGTCTCCGAGGACGACGTCGCCGCCGACTTCGCCCTCACCGAGCTGGCCACTCCGCACCTCGTCGCCGAATGGCACGCCGCCCATCCCGGCCGCACCCTCCGCTGGCCCGGCTACGGACGCGCCCCCGAGACGGTCATCCGCCTCGCCCTCGCCGACCTGACCGCCCGCCACGGCTCGGTCGAGGGCTACGCCACCGGCGCCCTCGGCTTCTCCCCCGCCCGGACAGCCGCCCTCCGCTCCCGCCTGCTCACGACCTGACCTCGCCCGACGGACCGTCAACGGCCAAGAAGGTGAAGGGAGTTCACTCGAACACAGATTGACCTAAACATGTCATGTCGCGTTGCCCCCGCCTCCGCCGCGCTGCCAGGATCGGGCCACTGCCCAGACGAACCAACGGGAGAAAACCATGAGGATGCGTTCCGTTCTGCCCGTCGCCCTGCTGGCCGCGGCCGGCCTGTTCGCCGGCGTCAACACCGCCTCGGCGGCGGGGTACCCCGGCTACCAGTGCTTCAAGACCGCCGACCGCGTCGAGTACTGCAGCGACGCCAAGGTCAAGAACCACGCCGCGGGCACCAACTGGATCAAGACCTGCCCGGCCGACGTCGTGGCGCACATGGGCAAGCCGTACATCGCGGCGAAGCGCCCCGACGCCGCGCACAGCTGTTAGCACCAGGCACCGAGCCGTCCGCGGACGGCACCGGGCCCGTCCGGCAGACACCTGCCGGGCGGGCCCGGTCGTCGCGGCGGGCGGCCGCTAGCGGCGGCGCGGGCCGCCCGGACGGCCGCCGCTGCGCGGCTTGCGGGGGCCGCGCGCGCCGGTGGCGGCGGCCACCGGGGCGGAGGCCACCGGGGCGGAGGCCGTGGCGGGCCAGTGGGTGGGCCGGGTGAGGATACCCGGCAGGCGGGTGGTGGCGTCGCCGCGGGCCGCGTTCAGCTGGGCCTGGGTGAGGAAGAGGGCCTCGGTGAGGTCGGCGCCGGAGAGGTCGGCGTCGCGCAGATCGGCGCCGACGAGGTCGGCGAGGCGCAGATCGGCGCCGCTGAGGTCGGCGGCGACGAGCAGGGCGCCGCGCAGGTTGGCCCCGCGCAGGTCGGCGCCGCGCAGACGGGCGCCGAAGAGGTCGGCGCCGCGGTGTTCACGGCGGCGGGGGACGGCGGCGCGGACGAGTTCGCTGGCGCGCAGCAGCAGGTCGCTGACCCGCTGCCGGTGGGCGGGGACGTCGACGGCGAGGATCTCCTCGGGGGTGCCGCCGGCGAGCCGGTCGGTCTCCTCCAGGGCCTGCCGCAGGTCGGCGTGGACCGGGCGGGCGGGGGCGTAGCCGAGCGCCTCGGTGAGGTACCAGAGCAGTTCGTGGAGCTGGCGCACCACCGGGAAGACGTCGTACATGGGCTTGGCGTCGGCCGGTGCCTCGCGCCAGCTGCGGCCGCCGAAGGTGACCTGGGAGACGCGCTGCCCGGCGCCGAAGCAGTCGTAGACGGTGCAGCCCTGGAAGCCCCGGTCGCGGAGGCGTTCGTGGATGCCGCAGGTGAAGTCGGTCTGCAGGTTGCGGCACGCGCTGCCGGCGGCCTTGTCGACGGCGAAGTCCGTGCCGGCGCCGAAGGGCAGGGCGACGCAGCAGAGGCCGAAGCAGCTGGTGCAGTCGGAGCGCAGCTCGGTCGGCTGAGCCGCCGTGGGGTGCTGCGGCGGCTCGGTCTCGCGCACGTCGCGTGGTCCTTCCAGCGTGGGCACCGGCCGTCCGGTGCGTCGAACTGCCAAGCCTACTGGGCACTGGCCACACCCGCCCCACCATCGGTAAGGTGTCAACTGGCAGTGCACCTATTACGAGGTGCGCGCCCATCGCATATGGCATACGGGGGTAGGAGTGCAGGACCCGAGCATCAACGAACTCGTCCGGATGTGGATCGCCGGCTGGAGCGTCTCGCGCGGCGCGGCCGAAGCGGTGGACGAGCCCTGGGGCTGGACGATCGACGTCGGCGTGGTCGGCCACGTCGCCCGGCACGTGCTGCCCGAGCCGGCCGAGCCCGACGTCCGCAAGATCGCCGAGGCCACCACCGCACCGGGCACCTGGCTGAAGCTGTTCATCGAGGACGCCGTCGCCCGGCCCTGGCTGGGCCCGCAGTGGCGGCTCGACCAGCCGGGGTACCTGATGACCCTCCCGCTGAGCGCCGAGCGGCCCGAGGTGCCGGCCGGCTACACGGTGACCACCTGGACCCGGGGCGGGACCGTCCGGACCCTGGTCCGCACCGAGGCCGGACACCTCGCCGCACGCGGCCAGGCGGGACTGGCCGGCCCCGTGGCCGTCCCGGACCAGATCCTGACCGCGCCCGAGCACCGGCGCCGGGGCCTGGGCGCCCTGGTGATGCGGACCCTCCAGAGCGCCGGGCACGAGGCGGGCGCCGACACCGCCGTCCTGGTCGGCACCCCGGACGGCCGGGCGCTCTACACCTCGCTCGGCTGGACCACCCGCTCCTCGATGGCGAGCCTGGTCTACGAGCCCGCGGCCGTGCCCGCCGCCGCGCCCGCAGCCGGAGCCGGGTCCGGAGCCGAGTAGGGCAGCAGCTCGGCCCGCTTCGGCGGCCGGCCGTCGCCGGAGGAGCGCCCGGTGAGCCGGCGGCCGATCCACGGCCCCAGGTGACCGCCCAGCCAACGGGCGTCGGCGCGCAGCCGCTCGGCCCGGCCGGGCGGGGCGGCGGGCGGCAGCGGGGCGCGCCAGTCGAAGGCGGCGGGGCGGCCGAGCGCCTCCAACACCCCTTCGGCGACCCGGCGGTGGCCCTCGGGCGACAGGTGCAGGCGGTCCTCGCCCCAGAGCCGGCGGTCGTCGAAGCAGGGAGCGGCGAACAGGTCGACGACGGCGACGCCCTCGTCCTGGCCGAGCTCGTGCACGAAGGCCTTCATCCGCAGGATGGCCGGGAGCAGCCGGGCGCTGCCCGCCATCCTGCGGGTCGGGTCGGTGCTGGTGAACAGCACCACGGTGGCGCCGGTGGCGCGCAGTTCCTCGGCGCAGCGGCCGAGCAGCCGCTCGACCCGGGCGATGTCGCAGCCGGGGCGCAGCGCGTCGTTGAGGCCGCCGACGAGGGTCACCAGGTCGGCGCCCATCGCGGTGGCGGCGGGGAGCTGCTCGTCGTGGATCTGGCCGATGAGCTTGCCGCGGACGGCGAGGTTCGCGTAGCGGAACCCGCCGTCGCCGCCGTCAGCGCCGGCCTCAGCGGCGAGCGCGTCGGCGACCCGGTCGGCCCAGCCCCGGTAGTGGCCGTCGGGCAGCAGGTCGTCGCACATGCCCTCGGTGAAGGAGTCCCCGACGGCGACGTAACTGCGGTAGGTGGTGGGCACGGGCGGTCTCCGCTCTCCTCCGATGGCTCCGTGGCCCGACGATGCTACGCGCGGCCGGTCCGGGCACCGGCATCGGACCCCGGCACCGACACCGGCATCTGCGCCTAACCCGCGACGGGCGCCCCGTCGTCCGCCGTGCGGGGGGTGAACCAGTGCTCGCGGACGGCGTCGGTGGGCCGCTGCTCGCCGAGGGCGGGCAGGCCCCACTCCCCCAGCGCCTCGATCACCGGGCGCAGTTCGCGGCCGCGTTCGGTGAGCTCGTAGACCGTGGCGTTGGCGGGCCGTTCGAGCCGGCGGCGCAGGGCCAGGCCGTCGCCCTCCAACTGCTTGAGCCGGGCGGCGAGGATGTCGGTGGAGACGCCGGGCAGGTCGGCGTGCAGATCGGTGTAGCGGCGCGGGCCGCCGAGGAGTTCACGGACGATCAGGAGGCTCCAGCGCTCCCCCACCGCGTCCAGGGCGCGGGCGACGGCGCAGTACTGGTCGTAGCTTCGGCGTGACATGCGGATCAGCATAGCCAAAAGGTTGGACTTTCCAAGTGCCAACTTGGTAGAACAAAGCATCAGCAACGATGCGGTGGTGACGGTCGGGAGGCCGCAAGTGGAGTTTCGGCAGTCCAGCAAGCTGAACAACGTGTGCTACGAGATCCGCGGCCCGGTGGTCGACCAGGCCAACGCCCTGGAGGAGGCCGGGCACAGCGTGCTGCGGCTGAACACCGGCAACCCGGCCCCGTTCGGCTTCGAGGCGCCCGAGGAGATCATCCAGGACATCATCCGCAACCTGCCCAAGGCGCACGGCTACAGCGACTCGCGCGGCATCCTGCCCGCCCGCCGCGCGGTGGTGCAGTACTACCAGCAGCGCGGCGTGACCGGAGTCGGCGTCAACGACGTCTACCTCGGCAACGGCGCCTCCGAGCTGATCCAGATGGCCGTCACCGCGCTCGTCGACGACGGCGACGAGGTGCTCGTCCCGATGCCGGACTACCCGCTGTGGACGGCCGTGGTCCGGCTGGCCGGCGGCAAGGCCGTGCACTACCTGTGCGACGAGCAGGCCGACTGGTACCCGGACCTCGACGACATCGCCGCCAAGATCACCGCCCGCACCAAGGCCATCGTCGTCATCAACCCCAACAACCCCACCGGCGCGGTCTACCCGAAGGAACTGCTGGAGGGCATCCTCGACCTGGCCCGCCGCCACCAGCTGATGGTCCTGGCCGACGAGATCTACGACAAGATCCTCTACGACGACACCGAGCACCACTGCCTCGCCGCCCTCGCCGACGACGTCCTCACCCTCACCTTCAACGGCCTCTCCAAGGCCTACCGGGTGGCCGGCTTCCGCAGCGGCTGGCTGGTCGTCTCCGGGCCCAAGCAGCACGCCGCCGACTACCTGGAGGGCCTGACCATGCTCTCCGGCATGCGGCTGTGCCCCAACGTGCCCGCCCAGTTCGCCGTCCAGGCCGCGCTCGGCGGCCACCAGTCCATCAACGACCTGGTGCTGCCCGGCGGTCGGCTCACCGAACAGCGCGACGTCGCCTTCAAGGCCCTCAACGAGATCCCCGGCGTCAGCTGCGTCAAGCCCAAGGGCGCCCTGTACGCCTTCGCCCGGCTCGACCCGGCGGTGCACCGGATCGTCGACGACGAGCAGTTCGTGCTGGACCTGCTGCTCCGCGAGAAGATCCACGTCGTCCAGGGCACCGGCTTCAACTGGCCCCGCCCGGACCACTTCCGCTTCGTCACCCTGCCCCGCGCCGACGACCTGGAGACGGCCATCAACCGCATCGGGCGCTTCCTCGCGACGTACCGCCAGTCCTGACGCCTAGGCTTGCCGGTCATGACCGTCCTGCGTTCCGTCGCCCTGTTCGCCGTCGCCGCCCTCGCCGAGATCGGCGGCTGCTGGCTGATCTGGCAGAGCGTGCGCGAGCAGCGGCCGTGGTGGCTGGCCGGGCTGGGGGTGGTGGTGCTCGGCGGGTACGGCTTCGTCGCGGCGCTCCAGCCGGACAGCCACTTCGGCCGGGTGCTGGCCGCGTACGGCGGGGTGTTCGTCGCCGGGTCGCTGCTCTGGGGCGTGGTCGTGGACGGCTTCCGGCCGACCCGCTACGACGTGGTGGGCGCGCTGGTCTGCCTGGTCGGGGTCGCGGTGATCATGTACGGGCCCCGGCGCTGAGCGCACTGGGCCCTCCACGCACGGGGTTCTCCACGCACGGGGCCCCGGCGTCGAGGTGCGGACTCCTCGACGCCGGGGCCCGGCAATCCGGTTCGGGGACTACCAGCCCCAGCCGCCGCCCTGACCGTCGTCGTCGTGGTCCGAGTCCCAGCCCTCGCCGACCTTGCGCAGGATCGTGTAGTTGTCGATCTGCGTGCCGTCCTCGGCCAGCGCGGTCACCTTCATGGACGACTTCTGGCCCAGGTGGGCCGGGGTGACGTCGACCTTGATGAAGGAGTAGCCGGTGTAGCGCACCCGCGACCACTGGATGGTCTCGGGGACCTTCACCTTGCCCTTCCCCCAGTAGTAGGTCTTCACCTCGTCCTGGTGGTTCTCGTGCCCCTCGTAGGTGTCCGGCACGTCGAACTTGTACAGGCTGCGGCCGGCCGCGCCCGCGGTCACGTAGACGACGCCGTCCTTCGCCGGCTCGATGGTGGCGCCGCTCGGCACCTGCTTCGAGACCTTGTTGCCGAGGATCGCGTCGGTGCGCTCGTAGATGTGGTTGTGGCCGTTGATGACCAGGTCCACCCGGAACTTCTCGAACAGCGGCACCCAGGCCTCGCGGACGCCGCCCTCGGAGGCGTGCGCGACGGTGGTGGAGAAGGCGCAGTGGTGGAAGAAGACCACGACGAAGTCGATCGTCTCGTCGTTGCGCAGGTCCTTGAGGGTGCGCTCCAGCCACTTGGTCTGCTTGTTCGCCGAGATCCCCAGGTTGGCCGGGATCTCGTAGGAGACGTCGTTGGCGTCGAGCGAGATGACGCCGACGTTCTTGTAGCGGAAGGTGTAGACGCCGGGGACCTTGCGCGGGTCCGGGCCGTTGTCCGGGAGGAAGAAGCGGGTGTTCTCGCCGCCGTACCCGTTGGGCGAGTACCAGGCCTCGATGTCGTGGTTGCCGTAGGCGACCATCCACGGCACGGTCGCCGCGACCGTCTCGGTCTGGACCAGGAAGTCGTCCCAGGTCCTGGCGTTGTACACGGACTTGTCGGGGTCCGTGCCGGAGCCCGCCGGGTCGGCGTAGCAGATGTCGCCGGCGTGCAGGTGGAAGGACGGCTTCTGGGCCAGGATGACGTGGTCGTTGCCGGCCGCGTGCGAGCTGACGCCCTGGTCGCCGAAGGCGGTGAAGGTGAACGGCTCGTAGACCTTGCCCCAGCGGTGGTCGCGGGAGGGCGCGGTGCGGAAGGTGTGCAGGGTGGAGATCTGCTGCTGCGAGGCCGGGTCGAAGCCCTCGTGGCCGACACCGTAGTAGTAGGTGGTGTCGGGGTGCAGGTCCTCCAGCGCCACGTGCAGGTAGTACTGGTCCACCGGCTGGCTGTTCGGGCTCAGCGCCGGGGTGTGCAGGGTGCGGACCTCGGCCTGGAGCTTGTGGCTGAGCTCCCACGGGGTCTTGCCGTAGCGCAGGAACGGCTTCTTGACCGGCGCCGGGACCTGCCAGGAGATGCGGAACTGGGTGTCGGGCTCGGGGCCGAACTGGAGGTGGCGCCCGATCGGCGCGACCAGCGAACCGTCGACGCCGGCCGTCGTGGCACCGGTCAGCAACTGCGGGCTCGCCGGCGCGGCGAAGGCCGTTCCGCTGCCCAGCGCGCCGCCGACGGCGACGGCGCCGACGGTCACGGCGCCGGCGCGCAGCATCCGGCGGCGGGAGAAGCGGGCCCGCAGGTACTCGTGCTGCTCGGCCGTGCTCATGCGGTCGGCGAGCTTGGCCGGTACGCCCATGTGAGGGATATCCATGCGCGGGACTCTTCCAGCGGCGCGTTGACCGCACACGGACGCGGGGTGAACGGGCCGCAGCGCGCCGCCCATTCGAACACCAATGTTCGACCATGATCAGGTAAAGAAACGCGCCCGCACCGGGCCGACCCCGGATCATGGCCCCCGCCGGCGGCACGGCCTGAGCCACCGTCGGCGCCGCCGCGGACGGGGCGCTCAGCCGGAGGGCTCGTCCCAGGTGGAGGGGGACCGGTTGCCGGTGCCGTCGCAGGTGCGGCAGATCTCGTCCCGGTAGGCGTGCTTGGCGCCGGTCGCGTCCACCCGGTAGCGGACGTACACCCCGGTGCCGTCGCAGAGGAAGCAGTTGCCGCCCCCGCCGCCCACCTCGGTGGTCCCGGTGCCCTGACAGGTCCGGCAACTGAGACCGGCGGTCCGGCCGGTGCCCGCGCAGATGCGGCAGACCGTCGTCATCGTCGTCCTCCCTGGGCGGAACCGCTGGCAGCCACCGGTCATGCTAGTGGGACCGCCGAGGGCGGCGTCCAGCGGATCCTGCTCGGCCGCCGGATCGGCCAACCCCGCTGCGTCCCAACCGTGATGAGGACGGATCGGCTCCACCGTCCGCTACTCCGCCAGGCCCTCGCGGACCCGGCGGGACACCGAGATCAGCTGGAGGTCGAGCAGTCCGGGCGGGTCGGCCAGCCCGGGGCCGCCCGCGTGCACCCAGGCGGCTATCTCGTCGATCATGTCGTCCGCCAGCACGAAGCCCAGCCAGACCGGACGCCCACCCGCCGCCCGCCCCTCCCCGGAGGGGCCGACCACCACCACGTTGGACTGGGTGCACACGTCCAGGCACTTGACCGCGCGGACCCGGCCCGCCGTACCCACCGCGGCCCGCAGCCGCTCGTACTGCCCGGCGTGGTCCACCCCCGGGTGCTTGGCCTCGGTGCCGCAGCAGCAGCCCCGGCAGACGGTGACGGTCACCGGGGAGGCGGCCGCCTGCTTGCGGTCCCGGTCTCGGCGGCTCATCGGCTCTGGAACTCCTCCTGGTCACGGGGCACGCTGCACGCGCAGCCTACCTGGCATGCCAAGAACCACTGCCGGGTGCCGGGGTTCGACGGCGGTCCGTAGGATGCCCCCATGGGACACGCGACCACCGAGAAAGCCGTACCGCGGATGCGCCTGGACGCCTCCAACGCGGCCAAGGTCGCGACCACCCTCCAGGCGCTGGCCACCCCGTCCCGGCTGCTGATCCTCGCCGAACTGCGCGAGGGCCCGCGCGCGGCGACCGAACTCGCCGACGCCGTGGGCATGGAGCAGTCCGCCTGCTCCCACCAGCTGCGGCTGCTGCGCAACCTCGGCCTGGTCGTCGGCGAGCGCCGGGGCCGCTCGGTGGTCTACTCCCTGCACGACGACCACGTCGCCGCCCTCCTCGACCAGGCCGTGTACCACGTCGAGCACCTGCGGCTGGGCCTCACCGACGAGCGCTGAGGCCGCACCCGCCCCGGTCCCCTACGCCGTCGCCTCCGCCGCCGCGCGGCCGGCGGTGCGGCCGGAGAAGAGGCAGCCGCCGAGGAAGGTGCCCTCCAGGGAGCGGTAGCCGTGGACGCCGCCGCCGCCGAAGCCGGCGGCCTCGCCGGCGGCGTAGACGCCCGGGAGGGGTTCGCCGTCGGGGCGCAGGACGCGCGCGGAGAGGTCGGTCTCCAGGCCGCCGAGGGACTTGCGGGTGAGGATGTTGAGCCGGACGGCGATCAGCGGGGCGGCGCCGGGGTCGAGGATGCGGTGCGGCGGGGCCACCCGGATCAGCTTGTCGCCGAGGTAGCGGCGGGCGCCGTGGACGGCGGTGACCTGGAGGTCCTTGGCGAAGGGGTTGGCGAACTGCCGGTCGCGGGCCTCGACGGTGCGGCGCAGTTCGGCGGGGTCGATCAGCGCCTCGCGGGTCCTGGCGTTCATGCCGCGGGCGAGGTCGGCGAGGTTGCTCGCGACGACGAAGTCGGGCCCGTGCCGCAGGTGGCTCCGGACCGGACCGGGGGCGCCGGGCAGGGCGCGGCCGAGGACGCCGCGCACGGACTTCCCGGTCAGGTCCGGGTTCTGCTCGGAGCCGGAGAGGGTGAACTCCTTCTCGATGATGCGCTGGTTGAGCACGAACCAGGTGTGCCCGTAGCCGGTGGACATGATGTGGTCGAGCGTGCCGAGGGTGTCGAAGCCGGGGAAGAGCGGGACGGGCAGCCGGTTGCCGCGCGCGTCCAGCCAGAGCGAGGACGGGCCGGGCAGGATGCGGATGCCGTGCCGGGCCCAGATCGGGTCCCAGTTCTCGATGCCCTCGGTGTAGTGCCACATCCGGTCGCCGTTGATGAGGCTGGCGCCGGCGTCGCCGGCGATGCCGAGCATCAGCCCGTCGACGTGGGCGGGGACGCCGGAGAGCAGCTTGGCGGGCGGGGTGCCGAGCCGGGCGGGCCAGGCCTTGCGGACGAGGTCGTGGTTGCCGCCGATGCCGCCGGAGGTCACGATCACGGCCTGGGCGCGCAGTTCGAACCGTCCGGCGGCCTCGCGCGAGCTGGCCTCGCCGCGGGCCGCCGGACTGGGCACCAGCACCTCGCCGGCGACGGTGTCGGTGACGCCCGCGGTGGCGGCCAGGCCGGTGACCCGGTGCCGGAAGCGCAGGTCGACCAGCCCGCGGGCGGCGGCGGCGCGGACCCGGCGGACGAAGGGCTCCAGCAGTCCGGGCCCGGTGCCCCAGGTGATGTGGAAGCGGGGCACCGAGTTGCCCGGGCCGTCGGCGAGGAGGCCGCCGCGCTCGGCCCAGCCGACGACGGGGAAGAACCGGACGCCCAGGCCGTGCAGCCAGGAGCGCTTCTCGCCGGCCGCGAAGTCGACGTAGGCCTCGGCCCAGCGGCGCGGCCAGGCGTCCTCGGGCCGGTCGAAGCCGGCGGTGCCGAACCAGTCCTGGCGGGCCAGGGCGTGCGAGTCGCGGATCCGCATCCGGCGCTGCTCGGGCGAGTCGACCAGGAAGAGGCCGCCGAAGGACCAGTGCGCCTGGCCGCCGAGCGAGGCCGCGGGCTCCTGGTCGAGCAGGATCACCTTCCGTCCGGCGTCGGCGAGTTCGGCGGTGGCGGCGAGTCCGGCGAGTCCTGCTCCGATGACGATGACGTCGGCGTCCAGGGCCATGCGCAGTCCTCCGTCGCGGCGAGCGGGACGGCGCGCGCGGGGTGGGCGCCGTCGCTGTGCGCCCGATACTGCGGCCTGCGGTGACGTCCGGTCAACCGGCCGGTAACAACCGACTGCGGCAATTCCGCTCCACACCGTTTCGGAAATGTCCTCGATACACGGCGGAGCGAAATGCGAAATGCGATCTGACGGAATTTCGGAAATTTCCGCGCACGGCATGGACGTCCACGAAACCAACAAGTAACTTACCTGCGAGTAGCCGCGGCCCGGCACGACCCCCACCCGTCGTTTCTCTCCCCCCAGGAGGAACCGTGCTCCCCCCTGCCCGGAAACCCCGACGCCTGCGCAGCTCCACCGCACTCGCCACCGTCGCACTGGGCGCCGCCCTCGCGCTCACCTCCACCAGCGCCCAGGCCGCCACCCCGGCGCCCAAGCACCTCGTGGCGCTCGGCGACTCCTACGCCGCCGGCGCGGGCGTGCCCGGCCAGTCGGCCGGCCTGTGTCTGCGCTCCGACCGCAACTACGGCCACCTGGTCGCCGCCGCCCTCAAGGCCGGCGCGTACACCGACGTCACCTGCGCCGCCGCCAAGGTCAAGGCCATGACGCAGCCGCAGTACGACGCCTTCATCCGGGTCAACGACCCGCAGCTGGACGCGGTGACCCCCGACACCGACCTGGTCACCCTCGGCATCGGCGGCAACGACCTCGCGGCCAGCGACCTCGGCCTCGGCGAACTCGTCGCCACCTGCATCGCCGGCGCGGTCGTCAACCCGCTCGGCACGCCCTGCAAGGACGTCTACCACCACGGCTACTGGGACTGGCGCAGCTGGTCCTGGCAGTACGGCGACGACGACCTGGCCGAGCGGATCACCGGCAGCATCGCGCCGCAGGTCGCCGACACGCTGCGGCGCATCCACGCCAAGGCGCCGCGGGCCCGGGTGCTGCTGGTCGGCTACCCGTCCGTGCTGCCCGCCGACGGCCGCTCGTGCATCCTGCGCCAGCCCGTGACCCCGGGCGACGTCGAGTACATGCACGGCGTGCTCGACAAGCTGAACGCCGCGCTCAGGAGCACCGCGGCGGCCGGCGGCGCGACGTACGTCGACACCGCCACGCCCACCGCCGGGCACGACGTGTGCTCGGACGACCGCTGGATCGAGGGCGCGCTGCCCGGCTCGCCCGCCGTGCCGTTCCACCCGAACGCCACCGGCGAGAAGGTGATGGCGGACGCGGTGCTCGCCGCGCTGCGGTAGGCCCCGGAACGCCGAGGGGGCGGCGACCGGACTCCGGTCACCGCCCCCTCCGCCCCATCGCTACTCCGACTTGGCGGCCGCGGCGGCCAGGCCGGCCGACCACTTCTCCTCGACCTTGCCGAACTTCCAGTAGGCGATCGCCCCGACCCAGGTCAGCACGAACAGGCCGACGATCGCGTAGCCGACGAAGTTGAGGTCCAGCCCGCCGATCCAGGCGATCGGGCCACTGGTGATGTCCAGCTTCTCGCCGAGCAGGCCGATCAGCTCGACCAGGCCGATCACCAGCGCGACCAGCACCGACAGGCCGGTGACGGTCAGGTTGTAGTAGATCTTGCGGACCGGCTTGGAGAAGGCCCACTCGTAGGCGAAGTTCATGAACGAGCCGTCGATGGTGTCCAGCAGGCTCATCCCGGCCGCGAACAGGATCGGCAGCGTGAGCAGCGCGTACCAGGGCAGCGAGAACGCGGCCGCGCCGCCGGCCAGCACCAGCAGCGACACCTCGGTCGCGGTGTCGAAGCCGAGGCCGAACAGCAGGCCGACCGGGTACATGTGCCAGGGCTTGGTGACGGCCCTGGTCACCCGGCCGAGGATGCGGTTCATCAGCCCGCGCCGCTCCAACTGGCGCTCCAGCTCGGCCTCGTCGTACTCGCCCACGCGCATCCGGCGGAACACCTTGAGGATGCCGTTGAAGGCGCCCAGGTTGATCAGGCCGAGGAGCAGCAGGAACGTCCCGGAGACGGTGGTGCCGATCAGGCCGGTCATCGTGTGCAGGGTCGAGTCGTCCGCCTCCACCTGGTCGGCGAGCGAGCGGATGCCGAAGGCGAGCAGCGCGCAGAGGCCGAAGACGATCGAGGAGTGCCCGAGCGAGAACCAGAAGCCGACCGACAGGGGCCGCTTGCCCTGGCCCATCAGCTTGCGGGTGGTGTTGTCGATCGCCGCGATGTGGTCGGCGTCGAAGGCGTGCCGCATCCCGAGGGTGTAGGCGGTCAGGCCCATGCCCGCGCCGAACACCTGGCCGCCGACGTCGTAGTGCTCGGGCGCGACCAGCGCGAGCAGGGTGAACCAGCCGACGACGTGCAGCACGAGGATGAAACCGCCCATCCCGGCCAGGCGCATCCACTCCTCCCGGGTGAGCCGGTCACGCCATCTGACGGGCGAGGCACCTGCGGCGGGGCTGGACATCCTGTGGTCCTTTCGGGTGGTCCGGGCGAAGCTGGGCCATCTTTCCCCCCTCGGGGAAGCAGTTGCAAGTCATGTGCAAATGCCGGACCGCGGCGAACAGGGGCACGCGGGCGCGGACGGGGGGCGTACGGCGGCGGGCACACGCCCGCTCGCGCCGGGCTCCACCCGGCCGCGCCGACCGGCGGACCGCGACCGCCGCGCAGCCTTCGTCAGGAAATCGGACGATTCCTCCCCTAGGGTCGAGATGCCGACACCCGCGGCGCGCTCCCCGTACGCGCCGCGGGCCCTCCGGCGCTCACCGGCCCGGGATCCGATGGGAGCGGCCATGCCGTCCTACCCCTTCCGCACCACCCGCGAGGACGTCCGCATCCCGCTGCCCGACGGCACCCGGCTGGCCGCCCGGCTGTGGCGCCCGGTCAGCGACGAACCCGTCCCCGCCGTGCTGGAGTACTCCGCCGGCCGGCTCACCGACCGCACCGCCGCCGAGGACGCCCGCCGCCACCCCTGGTACGCCGGCCACGGCTACGGCGCCGTCCGCGTCGACACCCGCGGCCACGGCAACTCCGACGGCCTGCCCGGCGAACCCGGCGGCGGCCAGGAGCTCGACGACGGCGCCGCCGTCCTCGACTGGCTCGCCCGCCGCCCCTGGTGCAGCGGCCGGGTCGGCCTGCTCGGCGTCGGCGCCGCCGGCACCACCGCCCTGCTGCTCGCGGCCCGTGCCCCCGACACCGTCGGCGCCGTGGTCACCGTCTGCCCCGAAGGCGGCCACCGCCTCGGCGGCGCCCTGCTCGCCGCCGACCTGCACACCCGGCTCACCGCCCTGGTCGCCGACGCCGCCCTCCCGCCCGACCCCCGGCACGTCGGCGACGCCTGGCGCACCGACTGGCTGGCCCGCCTCGAATCCCTGGACCCGCCCGTCGACGCCTGGCTCGCCGCCGGCGAGACCACCGTCCCCGTCCCCGCCCCCACCTTCGCCGTCGCCGGCTGGGGCGACCCGTCCTGCTCCTTCGTGCTGCGCCTGCTCGCCACCTCCCCCACCGCCCGCGCCCTGCTCGGCCCCTGGCCGCACGGCCTGCCCGAGGACACCCTCCCCGAGACCCTGCGCTGGTGGGACCACTGGCTGCGCGACCTCGACACCGGCGCCCTGGCGGAGCCCGCCCTGCGCAGCTGGATCGGCACCCGCTGGACCGGCGAGGAGACCTGGCCCTCCCCCGACGTCCGGGAGATCCACTACGGCCTCGACGGCCCGCTGCGCACCGCCGGCACCGCCTCCGACGACCGCCACGTCCGCGTCCGCTCCCCGCAGCACACCGGCCTCAACGCCGGCGCCTACGTCCCGCTCGGCCGCCCCGCCGACCAGCCGCCCGACCAGCGCGAGGAGGACGGCCGCTCGGTCTGCTTCGACTCCCACCCGCTGCCCGAACCGGTCGAAGTGCTCGGCACCCCGACCGTACGGCTGCGCCTGCGCGAGGGCGGCCCGCCCGCCCAGATCACCGCCCGGCTCTGCGCCGTCGGCCCGGACGGCACCTCCACGCTGCTCACCCGGGGCGTCCTGGTCGCCACCGGCCCCGACGCGGACGTCGAGCTCGCCGCCTGCGCCGGCACCCTCCCGGCCGGGCATCGGCTGCGGCTCGCCCTCTCCTCGGTCTACTGGCCGTGGGTGTGGCCCACCCCGGACGACGCCGGCTACGCGCTCGACCCGTCCCGCTCCGCCCTCACCCTGCCCACCCGGCACCTCGCCGCCGACGTCGGCGCCGCCCCCGTCGCCTTCGAGGCCCCCGCCCTGCCCGAGCCGCTCGACATCCACCGCACCGAGCCGCTGACCGCCCGGCCCGAGCACGTCACCGTGCACGACATCGGCCGCCGGGAATGGCGCGCCGAACTCTCCCCCGCCACCGACGGCAGCCGCACCCACCCCGACGGCCTGGTCCGCGACGAGCACACCGTCACCGCCTACCGGGTGCTCACCGACGCCCCGCTCAGCGCGCAGGCCCGCACCGACCACACCGTGCGCCTCGAACGCCCCGACATCGGCTGGGACGTCACCGTCCAGACCCGCACCCAACTGCGCTGCGACGCCGGGCACTTCCTCAGCATCGTGCAGCTGCGCGCGCTGGAGGCCGGTTCGGTGGTGTTCGCCCGGGAATGGCAGCACCGCGTGCCGCGCTGGATTCCGCAGGGCGATTCCAAGTAATCCTTATACCTTTGCTTTCAATTCCCTTATTGCTTTATAAATGGCGGCATGAAGACCCTCGGCCTGATCGGCGGCATGAGCTGGGAATCCACCGCCGAGTACTACCGCCTCCTCAACGAACTCACCCGCGACCGCCTCGGCGGCCTGCACTCCGCGCCGCTCGTGCTGTACTCGGTCGACTTCGCCGCCATCGAACGGCTCCAGGCCGACGGACGCTGGACCGAGGCCGGCGAGATCCTGGCCGGCGCGGCGCGGTCCCTGGAGGCGGCCGGCGCCGAACTGCTGCTGATCTGCACCAACACCATGCACAAGGTCGCCGACCAGGTCGCGGCCGCGACCCCCGTCCCGCTGCTGCACCTCGCCGACGCCACCGCGGACGCCGTCCGGGCCGCCGGACTGCACCGGATCGGGCTGCTCGGCACGGCCTTCACCATGGAACAGGACTTCTACCGCGGCCGGCTGGCCGCCCACGGCCTCGACGTCCTCGTCCCCGGCCCCGACAGCCGCGCCCTGGTCCACCGGGTGATCTACCAGGAGCTGTGCCTCGGCCTGGTCCGCGAGGAGTCCCGCGCGGCGTACCGCCGGGTGATCGACGAACTGGTGGCCGCCGGCGCCCAGGGGGTCATCCTCGGCTGCACCGAGATCGAACTGCTCGTCCGCCCCGAGGACAGTCCCGTCCCCACCTTCCCCACCACCCGCCTGCACGCCGAAGCCGCCGTCACCGCCGCCCTGGCCCCGTGACGGCCCGGCGGGTCGGGGGCCCTCGCGCCGGGTCGGCGGAGGCCGCGCCCTAGGCGGTCAGGGCCTCGACGGGGGCGACGGCCACCAGCTCCTCGGCGGCGCGGGCGACCTCCAGGTCGAGCGTGATGAACGCGTCGGCCTGAAGCCGGGTCAGCGCGATGTACTCGGCGTCGAGGGTGTCGGGCCAGCCGAGGCGCTCGGCGATCCCCCAGGCGGTGGACTGCAGGACGCGGTCCCCGAGGAGCCGGATCCTCAACGCGCGCAGGTAGTCCAGCCGGCGGTCGGCCTCCGCCCTGGTCAGCCCGCCCTGGCGGACGGCCTGGTAGAGGAGCGACAGCACCTGCGAGCGGAGCAGCGTCGGGGCCAGCAGCCGGTGCTCCTGCGGGATGACGGCCCGCTCGCCGGCCAGGCACAGCGCCACGGCCGGCGCGATCACGTACTTGGTCACGGGCGCTCGCCTCCAGGAAGGGCCTCGCGCGACCTTGCCGCGCCTTCCGCAGGGTAGGCCCTCCCGGTCAGAGCCGGTCGTAGATGGCGACCAACTGCCGGAGCACGTCGGTCGCGGCGTCCAGGGCGGGGGCGTCGTGGTGCGCCAGTGCGGTGTCGAGCGCCTGCGCCAGGGTGGTCTGGCGTTCGTCGTGGCGGCGCCGGCCCGCGTCGGTGAGGGCGACCAGGACGGACCGCTTGTCGCCCGGGGGGCGTTCCCGGGTGACGTAGCCGGCGGTGGCGAGGTTGTTGACCAGCTGGGTGGTGGCGGCGCTGGTGGTCTCGGTGGCGGCGGCGAGCTGGCCGATCGACAGCGGGCCCGTCTCGGCCAGGACGCGCAGGGCCCGGGCGTGGGTGAGGGAGAGCGCGCCGGGGGTGCGGGTGGCGCGTCCGCGCAGTCGGGAGTCGGCGGCGCTGAGGCTGTAGGCGGCGCGGGCGAGCTGGTCGAGGGCCTGCTCGCGGGCGGGGGTGGGTTGGGGCTGCGACATGGGGGCGGCCTCCGCGGCTCGTATCGACGGTCGGGTTGACAACAGAATATCCTAAGTACTTAATAGATAAGTACTTAGCGACTCGGCGGCACAGCCACCGAGCCCCCTATCGACACGGAGGACACCCGTCATGACCGTTCGTTCGACCGGACAGAACTGGGCCCTGGACATCGCCCTCGCCCAGGGCGGCTTCGACGCCCTGCACCCCCAGGCCAAGGGCACCCTGGAGCAGCTCGGCCACGACCACACCGACTTCGACAAGGTCTTCGCGCTGGTGCAGAGCGGCGTGATGCTGCCCAAGGCCTGGGCCACCATCGCCGGGCAGGCCGAGGAACGCGCCGCCCACCACGAGCGCGGCGGCTTCGCCCAGACCGCCGCCGACCTCTACGTGCGCGCCTCGGTGATGTGGGGCCGCGCGCAGTACTCGATCTTCGACGCCGCCGACCCGCGCAAGCTCGCCTTCCGCGAGCACGCCAACCACTGCGTGGAGCGCCTGGGCGCGCTGCGTGGCAACCGGGTGCGCCGCGTCGTCCTCGACTTCGAGGGCAAGCAGATCTTCGCCCTGCTGCACCTGCCGGCCGGTGAGGTCCGCAATGCGCCCGCGGTGATCCTCGGCCCGGGGATGGACATGATCAAGGAGGACTACATCCACGCGGCGGAGCGGTACTACACCTCGCGCGGCATCGTGGCCCTGTCCATCGAGGGTCCGGGCCAGGGCGAGAGCCGGGCCAACGGGCTGACCGTCGACCTCACCAACTACGAGCGCGCGATCAGCCGCTACATCGACCACCTGGCCTCGCTGCCCGAGGTCGACGCGGCCCGCATCGGCATGTTCGGCATCTCGATGAGCGGCTACTGGGGCTCGCGCGCCGCCGCCACCGACCGCCGCCTCGCCGCGCTGGCCGCCTTCGAGGCCGTCACCGGCGACTTCACCACCATCTTCGAGCGCGCCCAGCCGACCTTCAAGAACAACTACATGTACATGGCCGGCTACACCGACGAGGACGCCTTCGACACCGAGCTGGTCGCCCGGATGCCGCTGGGCGACCTGGTCCGGGAGATCGCCTGCCCGGTCGTCTACGGCATCGGCGAGTTCGACGAACTCACCGTGCTGGAGCAGGCCCTGGCCAACTACGAGCGCATCCGCGCGCCCAAGGAGATGCGCGTCTACGAGAACGAGTTCCACCCGCTGGGCGGCACCGCCGCCGAGGTCTTCCGCTTCGGCGCCGAATGGGTCGAACGCGCCCTGAACGGCGAGCTCGCCGAGCCCGGCCGCGACGTCCGGCACTACGTCCACAGCGACGGCCGCACCACCGACGGCACCGCCAACCCCACCTGGTGGCTCGGCACCACCCCGGCCGTGATCGCCGACGCCCGCCGGGCGTGACACCGGGTGGCCTCCGGCGCGCACGGTCCGGCCCCGGGGTGTGGGAGCCCCGAGGCCGGACGGTGTGCTGGTGGTGCGTCAGCCGGTCTGGATGGAGGTGTCGTCGATCACGAAGCTCGTCTGCAGCGAGGCGTCCTCGGTGCCGGTGAACTTCAGGGTGACCGTCTGGCCCGCGTAGGACGAGAGGTCGAAGGTCCGCTGCTGGTAACCCGCCGCGGCGTCCGCGTTGGAGTACGTCTTCAGCGTGGTCCCGTTCACCGACACGGCCAGCTTGTCGTACGCGGTGCTGCCCGACTCAGCGGT
>NZ_JBWKEQ010000059.1:0-2729 GCF_056435365.1 Kitasatospora sp. NPDC043949
CCCCCCCCCCCCCCCCCCCCCCCCCCCCCCCCCCCCCCCCCCCCCCCCCCCCCCCCCCCCCCCCCCCCCCCCCCCCCCCCCCCCCCCCGCCGCTCGGTGCCTACTGCTTCTGGTTGAGCCGCTTCGCGATCTCGTCGTCGTACTTCTTCGCGGTGGCCGCGTAGTCGCCGCCCTGGAGGGCGGCGGTCAGGAACTCCTTGATCGGGTTCGGCTTGTCCTCGACGCTCGCCCAGTTCGGGGTGATCGGGGTGACCGCGCCGACCGCCGAGGCGGACTGGGCGGCCTTCGCGAAGTCGCCGGTGAGCTGGCTGTTCAGCGCGGCCTTGTTCGGGATGTTGCCGGCGGCGGCGACCGCACCCTCGTTCTTGTCGTTGAGGGCGATCTTCAGGAAGTCCTTGGCCATGTCGGTGTTCTTGCTCTGCGCACCGATCGCCAGGTTCGAGCCGCCGAGGAAGACGCCGGAGGGCTTGTCAGCGGTCTTGCCCGGGAGCGGGAAGAAGCCGATCTTGTCCTTCGGCATGTCCTTCTCCGCCGGGAGCTCCCAGCCGAGGGCGATCATGGTGCCGACGTTGCCCTTGCCGAAGACGTCCTTCTGCTGCGGGGTGGCCTCGTCCTTGTCCTTCGGACCGGTGGCCGAGTAGCCCTGCAGCTTCTTGTAGGTCTCGAAGGCCTTCTGCGCCTCGGGCGAGGACAGGCCGCCGACCCACTTGTCGCCGTCCTTCTTGGCGATCTTGCCGCCCTCACCGGCGAGCAGGCCGAAGTAGGTGTACCACTCCTGACCCGGCAGGTAGATCGGGTCGACGACGCCCTCGGTGGCCTTCAGCTTGTCCAGGTCGGCGTAGAACTCGTCCAGGGTCTTCGGCGCGTCGGTCAGCTGGGCCTTGGCCCAGAGGTCCTTGTTGTAGGCGACGACGCGGTTGGAGACCCACCACGGGGCGGCGAACTGCTTGCCGTCCAGCTGGGCGGCCTCGTTCTGGTTGGCGTTCCAACCGTCGCCGCCCAGGGCGGACTTGTCCTTGGTGATGTCGAGCAGGCCGCCCGAGGCGGCGTAGCCGGAGGTCTGGGTGTTGCCGAGCTCGACGACGTCGACCGAGCCCTCGGACAGCGCAGCGGTCACCTTCTGGCCGATGCCGTCCCACTCCTGGATCTGGAAGTCGACCTTGGAGCCCGGGTAGGTGGTCTCGAACTCGCTCTTGACCGCGTCGGTCCAGCCCTTCGGGGCGGAGCCGGTCATCAGCCACACCTTCAGCGTCTTGCCGCTGTAGTTCTTGGCGCCCGCCGCGGACGACGAGTTCGAACCGGCGTTGTCCTTGCTCTTGCCGTCCGAGCCACAGGCCGCCAGGCCGACGACCATTGCTGCGACGCCGACCGCCGCGATGAGCTGACGCTTCACGCCATCCTCCTGAGGGATGCCTGGGTTACCCCCGTCGGGCGGCAGCGGCAGACCCACGTAAAGCGGGGGGAAAGGTGCCGCGGACCCCTTCGAGCGGGTGGGGGGATTCATAGTGACCGGCCTAGTGGTGTAGACCAGATGCCTGGAGCTTGGCCTAGACCAATGGGCCTGTCAACGGCTGTTCGACCGATCCGGACCACCCGTTATCAAGCCGACACCGCACATCGTTCATCGCGTGATGAGGTATTCGTTCCGTAGCCATACATGCAACGATGTCACCCGTTAACTATGTGGCGGGGCCCGTAAAGGCCCCGCGAGAAGCGGGAGAACAGGTCCGATGAGCAGCGACGGGGGAACCACCGCCCAGGTCAACGACCCCGAGGTGAAAAACCTCCCGACGCAGGCCGGCGCCGACCCGACCGCGCGCGTCCCCAAGTACTACGGTCTCAAGCGCCACCTGCTCCAGCTCACCGAGACCCAGCCCGCCGGCACCCCCGTCCCGCCCGAGCGCGCGCTGGCCGCCCAGTTCGACACCTCCCGCACCACCGTGCGCCAGGCGCTGCAGGAACTGGTCGTCGAGGGCCGGCTGGAGCGCATCCAGGGCAAGGGCACCTTCGTCGCCAAGCCCAAGGTCGCCCAGGCCCTCCAGCTCACCTCCTACACCGAGGACATGCGGGCCCAGGGCCTGGAGCCCGCCTCGCGGCTGATCGAGATCGGCTACATCACCGCCGACGACCGGCTCGCCCCGCTGCTCGACATCAAGCCCGGCGGCCGGGTGCTGCGGATCGAGCGCCTGCGCCTGGCCAACGGCGACCCGATGGCCATCGAGGTCGCCCACCTGTCCGCCAAGCGCTTCCCCGCGCTGCGGCGCAACCTCGCCAAGCACAACTCGCTGTACGCGGCGCTGCGCGAGGTGTACGGGGTCACCGTGGCCGAGGCCGAGGAGACCATCGAGACCACCCTCGCCAACCCGCGCGAGGCCGGCCTGCTCGGCTCCGACCTCGGACTGCCGATGCTCCAGCTCTCCCGGCACTCCTTCGACGCCGACGGCGACCCGGTGGAGTGGGTCCGCTCGATCTACCGCGGCGACCGCTACAAGTTCATCACCCGACTCAAGCGCCCGGAGTAGTCCGGGCGAAGCAGTTCGGGGCGAAGCAGTTCGGGGCGAAGCAGTTCGGGGCGAAGCAGTCCGGGCGGGACACTCCCCCCGCGCACCACGGGCACCGGGGGGGGGGGGGGGGGGGGGGGGGGGGGGGGTGTTGTTGGGGGGGGGGGGGGGGGGGGGGGGGGGGGGGGGGGGGAGAAGGGGGAGAACAGGGGGGAGGAGGGGGGGGGC
>NZ_JBWKEQ010000059.1:2739-47898 GCF_056435365.1 Kitasatospora sp. NPDC043949
TCTCGGCCGGCGGCGCCGGGGCCATCGAGGCGAACGCGACACACCCCCCCCCCCCCTCCCCCCCCCCCCCCCCCCCCCCCACCACCCCCCCCCCCCCCCCCCCCCCCCCCCCCCCCGGTGCCCGTTCGCGTCACGGAAGGGGCAGTACCGGTCGAATACGACCGGATGCCGTCCGGATGGCGGGAAGTTGCGCCGACCCCGGTGACATGGATCACCCCATGCCCTAGATTGCGCAGCCGTACTGACTGTCGATCACCGATGGTGCTGCTCGGCGGGTTCGCGGGGGCGTGCGGTGCCCCGCGGGCTGCGGCGCCGACGGGGAGAACCCTCCGGAGCGGAGCCGAAGATGCCGTCTGATCCCGATACCGTCGAACCTGTCATGCCCGAGCCACCCGGGGAGCGGGTGCCCGCAGTGACCCCCGAACGGGTGCTGGCCGGGCTCGCCCTGCTCGTGCCGATCGTCGCGACGCTGTGGGTGTCCTCGTACGACAAGACCGACCCGGGCGTCGGCGGGGTGCCGTTCTTCTACTGGTACCAGCTGCTCTGGGTGCCGGTGTCGGCGGTGTTCACCGTGGCCGCGTACCTGCTGATCAACCGGGACGAGAAGGCCCGCAAGGCGGCGCGGAAGGCGGGTGGCGCGCGATGAGCCACGTCAACGTGCCGGCCCTCACGGTCTTCGTGCTGTTCTTCGTCCTGGTCACCGTGATGGGCTTCCTCGCCGCCCGCTGGCGGCGCGCGGACGACGCGGCGCACCTGGACGAGTGGGGCCTGGGCGGCCGCAGCTTCGGGACCTGGGTCACCTGGTTCCTGCTCGGCGGCGACCTCTACACCGCGTACACCTTCGTCGCCGTCCCGGCGGCGGTCTACGCGACCGGTGCGGCGGGCTTCTTCGCGGTGCCGTACACGATCGTCGCCTATCCGCTGGTCTTCCTCTTCCTGCCCCGGCTCTGGTCGGTCTCCCGGGTGCACGGGTACGTCACCCCGGCCGACTTCGTCCGCGGCCGGTACGGCTCGCGGCCGCTCTCCCTGGTCGTCGCGCTGACCGGGATCCTGGCCACCATGCCGTACATCGCGCTCCAACTCGTCGGCATCCAGGCGGTGCTGGACGTGCTGGGCGTCGGCGGCGGCGAGAACGCCAACTGGTTCGTCAAGGACCTGCCGCTGTTCCTCGCCTTCGGCGTGCTGGCCGCGTACACCTACTCCTCCGGGCTGCGCGCCCCGGCGCTGATCGCCTTCGTCAAGGACGCCCTGATCTACATCGTGATCATCGTCGCGGTGATCTACATCCCGATCCGGCTCGGCGGCTACGGGCACATCTTCGACGCGGCCGCGCACAAGTTCAGCGCCCCCAAGTCCGCCGGCTCGCTGACCCTCCCGGGCGACAAGCAGTGGACGTACGCGACGCTGGCGCTGGGCTCGGCGATGGCGCTGTTCATGTACCCGCACTCGGTGACCGGTGTGCTGGCCTCCAAGTCCCGCGGCACGGTGCGCCGCAACATGGCGATCATGCCCGCGTACTCGCTGATGCTGGGCCTGCTGGCGCTGCTCGGCTTCATGGCCATCGCGGCGGGCGTCGGCAAGGGCGACAAGAAGTTCAACGCCCAGTTGTCCGTGCCGCAGCTGTTCGCCGACATGTTCCCGGACTGGTTCACCGGCGTGGCCTTCGCGGCGATCGGGATCGGCGCGCTGGTGCCGGCCGCCATCATGTCGATCGCGGCGGCCAACCTGTTCACCCGCAACGTCTACAAGGAGTGGCTGAAGCCCGCCGCCACCCCGGCGGACGAGACCCGGATCGCCAAGCTGGTCTCGCTGCTGGTGAAGGTCGGCGCGCTGGTCTTCGTGCTCGGCATGGACAAGCAGGCCGCGATCAACCTCCAGCTGCTCGGCGGCCTGTGGATCCTCCAGACCTTCGTGGCGATCGTCGGCGGCCTGTTCACCCGCTGGTTCCACCACTGGGCGCTGTTCGCCGGCTGGGCGGCCGGCATGGCCTACGGCACCTGGAAGGCCTACGGCATCGCGAGCCCCGCCACCAAGCACTTCGGCGGCAACGCGGCCGCGATCCCCGGCATCGGCGAGATCGGCTACATCGGCCTGACCGCCTTCGCGCTCAACCTGATCGTCGCGGTGGCGCTCACCCTGGTGCTGCGCGCCGTCAAGGCACCCGAGGGCCCGGACGAGACCAGGCCCGCCGACTACAGCGCCGAGGCCGGCGACGAGGAGCCGGAGAACGCGCCGGAGCCCGTAGCGGCGCACTGATTCGCGCCGCACGCGCCCTGTGATCGCGCCGCCCTCTCCGTGAACACTGGAGAAGGCGGCGCGATCATATGTATGAACAGCCGCCTTCGCAGGGCACCACCAGACCGGACCGGCGACCGGCCGGCAACTGATCGACCCACGGGGAGCACGCGGCCATGGCAGAACTCGGCACCACCCTCAACGGCCAGCACCAGTCCACCCAGAGCCCGCACCACCTCACCACCCACCGCCCGGCGTCGGCCACCCGGCTGCCGTCCCTGCTGATCGCCACCCGGCACGGCGAGTCCACCGCCAACGTCGAGTTCCAGCTGGCCGAGGCCGCCGACGCGCTCAGCGTCCCGATCAGCTGCCGGGACGCCGACATCCCGCTGTCGCTGCACGGCCAGCAGCAGGCCCAGGCGCTCGGCCGCTGGTGGGCCGCCCTGCCCAGCACCGACCGCCCGCGCAGCGTCTGGTGCTCGCCGTACGTGCGCACCACCGAGACCGCCCGGATCGCGCTCGCCCAGGCCGCCGGGCTCGGCGCCGTCCCGGTCACTCTCGCCGTGCGCCACGACGAGCGGCTGCGCGACCGCGAGCTGGGCGTCCTGGAGATGCTGACGCGGGCCGCGATCGAGGCCAAGCACCCGGAGGAGTCCGCCCGGCGGCGCAAGATGGGCGAGCTGTACTACCGGCCGCCCGGCGGCGAGTCCTGGGCCGACGTCGCGCTGCGGGTGCGCAGCCTACTGCGGGACGTCTGCGAGGAGGAGGCCGGGCGGCCCGTCCTGCTGGTCGCGCACGACTGCACGGTGCTGATGCTGCGCTACGTGCTGGAGCGGCTCACCGAGGAACGGCTCACCGCGCTCGCGCCGGTGCGCAACTGTTCCACCAGCCTGTGGCGCGCCCAGGACGGGCGGCTGCACCCGGAGCGCTGGAACACCGTCGACCACCTCGCCCTGGAGAATTGACGAGCCGTCACGCGCCCTCGTCCGGTCGCGCCTCGTCGCCCGGTCACTCCCCGTCGTCCGGTCATGCCTCGTCGTCCGGGCAGGCGAAGCAGCGCCGGTAGGCCAGCGGCGTGGTCCCCAGCCGGCGCCCGAAGTGGTGCCGCAGCGCGGCCGCGTTGCCGAAGCCGCAGCGGGCGGCGATCGCGTCCACCGGTTCGGCGGTGGACTCCAGCAGCCGCTGGGCGAGCAGCACCCGCTGCCCGGTCAGCCAGCGGTGCGGCGTGGTGCCGGTCTCCTGCTGGAAGCGGCGGGCGAAGGTGCGCGGGGACATGTGGACCCTGGCGGCCAACTGCTCGACGGTGCAGTCCCGGTCCAGGTGGTGGCGCATCCAGTCGAGCAGCGGCGCCAGCGAGTCGCCGTCGCCGCCGGGCAGCGGGCGGCTCACGAACTGGGCCTGCCCGCCCTCCCGGTGCGGCGCCACCACCATCCGGCGGGCGATCCCCCGGGCCACCTCGGCGCCCTGCACCTTGCGCACCAGGTGCAGGCAGGCGTCGATGCCGGCGGCCGTCCCGGCCGAGGTGATCACCGGGTCGTCGTCCACGTACAGCACGTCCGGCTCGACGGCGGTCCGCGGGAAGCGCCGGGCCAGGTCCTCGCTGTGCCGCCAGTGGGTGGTGGAGCGGCGGTCGTCCAGCAGCCCGGCGGCGCCGAGCACGAAGGCGCCGCTACAGATGGACAGCACCCTGCCGCCGTCCGCCACCACCGAGCGCAGCGCCGCCAGCAGCGGCTCCGGGTACTCCGGGCGGATCGCCGTCGCGGTGACCACCACCAGGTCGGCCCCGGCCAGCCGCTCGGGGCCGTGCGGGACGTCCACCGCGAACCCGGCGTGCGTCGTGTGCGGCCCGGGGCGGGCGCCGGCGATCGCGAAGTCGTACCCGGGCAGGCCGTCGGCCGTGCGGTCGAGGCCGAAGACCTCGCAGGCGACACCGAGCTCGAAGGGGTGGATCTCCTCCAGCACCACCGCGACCACGTTCTTCAGCATGCCGCCCAGGATGCCCCGGCCGGCACCGGCGACGGAAGGGCCGGATGGCAGTTTTTCGATGAGATCAGTCATTCCTGCCACTCGTGGCCGCCGCCCCGCCCGACCAGAGTGGAGCCATGGACAGCGGCACTCTCGCAAGCGCAATCGCCCTGGTCGGGGCCGTCGGCGGTTTCGGCCTGCTCGGCACCCTGATCGGCCGGGAGGTCGCCCGCGGCGCCGCCACCGGCCGCGACAACTGGCACCGCCCGGGCGGCTACCCGGCCGGCCCGGAACGCCTGGACCGGCTGTACGGCACCATGCCCGCCGCCTCGCTGCGCCCCTCCGCCGACCCGGCCACCCTCCCGGTCCGGGCCACCCCGGAGATCACCACCCCGGACGGTTCCGGCACACTGACGGGATGGACATCCTCATCCGCCAGGCCCTTCCGGAGGACCTCGACGACGCCGGCCGCATCACCGTCGAGGCCTTCGTCGGCGACGGCCACACCTCGCCCGAGAGCAGCTACGTCGAGCTACTGCGCGACGCCGCCCGCCGGGCCCGGGAGGCCGAGCTCCTGGTCGCGGTCGACCAGGCCGAAGGACGGGTCCTCGGCTGCGTGACCTACGCCGTCGGCGGCACCGAGTGGGCCGACATCGCCGGCCCGCGCGAGGGCGAGATCCGGATGCTCGCCACCGCCGCGGCCGCCCGCGGCCGGGGCGTCGGCGAGGCCCTGGTCCGCGCCACCATCGCCCGCAGCCGCGAACTCGCCCTGGACGGCATGGCGTTCTCCACCCGCCCGCAGATGACCGCCGCCCACCGCGTCTACGAGCGGACCGGCTTCCGCCGCACCCCCGAGCGCGACTGGTCCCCGTACCCGGGCATGGACCTGATGGTCTACAGCCTGGCGTTCTGAGCCCGGCCGGGGCGTCGTCGGCCCTCCTCCTCCCCGGTGACCGACAGACGATCAACGGACGTCTTTTGATATAAACCACAGATCACGTCTGATGCCACGTCGCGGCAGCCGACCGATCCCGGGGGGACGCACCACATGGACGACGGGCCCGGCCTCGGCACGCCCGCGAGCGGCCCCACGCTCCAGGACATGCGCACGTCCCGGGGCATCGAGCCCCCGGCCACCAGCCGCTACGCGATCCCCGCACCGGCGCCCCGGCCGCGCGGGCCGCTGCCGCCCTCCGTCCGCTTCCCGGCGGTCGACGGGCTGCGCGGCCTCGCCATCGCCTCCGTCCTGCTCTACCACACCAACTGGTTCCAGAACGGCCTGTTCGGCGTGGACGTCTTCTTCGTCCTCTCCGGCTTCCTGGTGACCCTGGTGCTGATCCGCGAACTGGACCGCACCGACGGCATCCGGCTCGGCGTCTTCTACCGCCGCCGGGCCAAGCGGCTGCTGCCCGGACTGCTCGCCACCGTCCTCCTCGTCGTCGCGCTGTCCGCACTGGTCAGCCCGCTACGGGACGTCAGGGACCTCCGCCCGCAGGCGCTCGCCGCGCTCGGCCAGGTCGCCAACTGGGCCCAACTGGCCCGCGGCGACGCCTACTGGCAGCACTTCGCCTCCATCGACCCGCTCGCGGCCATGTGGTCGCTCAGCATCACCGAGCAGTTCTACGCGCTCTGGCCGCTGCTGCTGCTCGCGGTCTTCGGTCTCTGCCGCCGCTCGCTGCGCGCGACCGGCGTCGTCACCGCCGGGCTGTTCGTCGTCGCCGCGCTCGTCGCCCCGCTGATGTGGAACGGCGACAACAGCGACCGCCTCTACCTCGGCACCGAGACCCGCGCGGTCGGCTTCGCGGCCGGCGCCACCGCCGCCTTCGCCGTCCACCTGCGGCTGCGCCGCCAGGTCCGCGCGGCGGCCCCCGGCGGCGACGGCGCCACCCGCTCCCGGCGGCGCCTGCTCGACCGCTCCGGAGCGGCCGACACCCTGGCGCCCGCCCTGCTCGGGACCGCGGCCCTCGGCGGCCTGGTCTGGGCCAGCCTGTCCGTCAGCGGCTACCACGAGCCGCTGCTCTACCAGGGCGGGCTGGCCGCGGTCGCGGCGCTGGCCGCCGTCCTGGCCGCCTCGCTCTGCCACGACCGGGGCCCGCTGGTCCGGCTGCTGTCACTGCCCCCGCTGCGGCTCACCGGCACCATCTCCTACAGCCTCTACCTGCTCCACCTGCCGGTGTACTGGCTGCTCCAGCACTACGTCGACGACATCTCGCCGCAACTGCTGCTCGCCATCGGCGCACCGCTCTCCTGGGTGCTGGCCTGGCTGATGCACACCGGCACCGAGAAGCTGCGGGTGCTGCGCTGGCGGGCCTTCCCGGCCGTCCCGCTGCTGGCCGTCGCCACGGCGGTGGCCACCACCGGCGCCTGGTACCTGCCCGCCTGGGTCCAGTACGACATGCGGTCCGGGCCGAGCGGCAAGCCCGCGGTCCTCGTCCTCGGCGACTCCTTCGCCCAGGACCTCGCCACCGGCCTCTACCGGCACGGCGACCGCTACCGGGTGGTCGACGGCGGGATCAGCGGCTGCGGCGTGTTCGACCCGGACAAGGTGCGCACCACCTCCGGCGAGGAGTTCGACACCAGCCGGGAGTGCCGCGACCGGGCCGCCGCGTGGGACCGGCGACTCACCGGCGCCGCCCCGCAGGCCGTCGTGATCCACCTCGGCTGGGACGCCGCCGAGCAGTACCTCGACGGCAGCTGGCTCAGCCCCTGCGAGGAGGACTACAGGAGCCGCTACACCACCCAGCTCACCCAGGCCGTGGACCAGGTCCGTCGCCGCGCGCCCGGCGCCCGGGTGCTGCTGATGAACGAACGGGTCGAGAACGGCGCCATCGACAAGGGCTGGGGCACCTGTTACGACCAGCAGGTCGCCGCCTACGTGAAGGCCACCGCCGGCGCCGTCCGGCTGGTCGACCTCAACACCTTCTTCTGCCCGTACGAGACCTGCGCGTGGAAGGACCGCGACGGCCACTGGGTCACCCCCGCCAACGACGGGGTGCACCTCACTCCGGCCGGCATGCGGTTCGTGACGCCGTGGCTGGAGCAGCAGATCGCGGACGGACTGACCGGACCGCCGTCGGGGCCGCCCACGGCCGCCCCGACGCCGACCTCGACACCGACGCCCACACCCACGCCGACTCCGACGGCCACGACGCCGACCACCACCAAGCCCACGGGCCGGCCGAGTTCGGCCAAGCCCGGCCGGACCGCGCCCTGACCGGAGCCTAGGACGGCGGCAGTTCGTAGGTCTGCGCGAAGCAGTCGCGGATCGCCTGCTCGGAGGCCGGGCGCCCGGCGTAGTCCATCCGCGGGGTGTCCTGGTTGGTCGGCAGGTTCGGGTCGATGCCGAAGTACAGCGACCAGAAGTACAGCCCGCGCAGCTTGCGCTCCTGCGCCACCTGGCAGACCGCGGTGAACCAGGTCGCCTGGACGGTCTCGTTCAGCTCGGTCTTCTTGTAGTACTCGCCGGGCGTCTTGTAGGCGCCCTTCTGCGCCGGGATGCCCACCTCGGTGAGCTTGGTGGTCGGCTGCGGACCGCTGCCGCGCTTGTCGAGCCAGGCGTTCCAGCTGGCCCTCAGGTCGGCGACCGGGGCGTCGTCACCGGCCGACTTGGCCGGCGGATAGGCGTCCACGCCCGTGCCGTCCGCCGGTACCGCTATCGGGCCCTTGGACCAGTTGTCGAAGTTCGCGTCGTACACCAGCTCGCCGTGGAAGGTCTTCCGCGCCTGGTCGATGAGACCGGGCCACCGCGGGTCGCCCTCCAGCGAGTTGAACTCGGTGCCGATGGTGACCTCGGCCGCGGAGTGCTCCTGGGCGGTCTTCAGGTAGGGCGTCAGGAAGGCGGCGTAGCTGGCGAACCAGGCGTCCCGGTCGGTCGGTGCGATGTTGCCGCGCCACTTGAGGGTGTTGAGGTAGTCGAAGACGTCCTCGTCCATGATCGGACGGATGGTGGTGCGCAGGCCCGCCCGGTGGGCGGCGTCCAGCAGCAGGGCCAGCCGCTCCGGGGTGGGGGTGGTCGGCCGGGCGGCGACGGCGTTCGACCTGGTGCCCGTCGTGTAGTACGGGAAGGTCACCGACAGGGAGTTGGCGTTCAGCCCGACGACGTACTTGACGATGCGGTCGACCTTGCCCTGGACGAAGTTGTCCGGGTCCGCCGGATCGTCCAGCCAGTACACCTGCACACCCCACTCGGGGCTGCCCTCGGCCCACGGGCGGGCCACCCTGGGGCCGGTGTCCTCGACCGGCGGCGCGTCCTTGCCGAAGCCCCAGACCCGTCCCTGCTCGGTCGCGGAGCCGGCCCAGTGCACGGCGGTCGGGCGCTGGTGGACGAACTTGAGCGGGTGGTCCCCCCAGACCACCGGGACGGCGACGGTGATGGCGACCACCACGGTCGGCAGGATGAAGATGGCGGGGCGCTTCACAGCGGTGACCTCCGATCAGGCCGGCTTGGCGATGACGACGAACTTGTTCTCCTCGCCCTTGAGGAACTTGACCAGCCCGCGCAGGCCGCCCCAGCCCTCCAGGAAGGAGAACAGCGGGATGGCCGCCACCACGACGATCGGCTCCCACCACTTGCGCCGGTGGTTCGCCGAGGCGACGACGTTCAGGCGCAGGCCCTCCCAGTACGTCCAGATGACGTAGGCGAAGTTGATCGACCAGACCAGCACCACGGACTGGGTGACCGGGGAGGTGTTCCAGGTGCCGGTGAACCAGGCGACCAGCAGCACCAGGCCGACGTGCTGGAGCGGGCCGAGCACCCAACTGACCATGCCCATCCCGATGAACAGCCGGTACCGCAGCGGGATCGTCCTGTTGAAGCAGAGCGCGACCAGGCCCCAGGCCCAGCGCTCGCGCTGCTTGAGGAAGTCCTTGACCCCGGCCGGCGAGGCGCCGTAGCAGCGCCCGTTGAACCAGTCGCTGCGGCCCGGGTAGCGCTGGCAGAAGTTCAGCGCCATCTGGGCGTCCTCGACGATGGTCTTCGGGCCGAAGTCCCAGCCGATGGTGGCCTCCACCGAGGAGCGCATCAGGAGCAGTTCGCCGTGCACGCCGGCGATCGGGGTGCCGGTGCCGGTCATCGCGCGGAAGCGGGCGATGTCGTCGGCCGGGCGGATCGCGTCGGCGAGCCAGGTGAAGGTGGAGACGGCGTTCTCCCGCGGGTACGTCAGGATGCCCTGCGCCATGTGCTTGGCGTCGTCCCCGGCCCGGCGCTGCCGGTTGACGAACTGCGCGACGGCGGCGGCGGTGTCCGGGCCGACGCCGGTGTCGTCGTCCATGTGCAGCACCCAGACGTCGTCCTCGGCCTCGCCCTCCTCGATCCGCAGCTCGTGCGAGTAGTGGTTGGCGCGGGCCTTGAACTTGGTGCCGTTGGCCGTCTCGTAGGCCTTCGGCACGGTCACCACCCGGATCAGCGGGTTGCGGGCGGCCAGACCGTCGATCTTCTCGGCGGCCGCGCAGCCCTCCTCGGTGAGGACGTCCACCCGCATCCACGGGAAGTAGGCCGGCAGGTGCTCGACGTACGAGAGCACCGAGCGCTCCAGCGCCGGATAGGTGTCGTGGCGGCCGATGGTCGGCACCAGCACGATCAGGAAGTCGTCCTCGACCGGCACGGCCGGCGTCATCCGGCTCACCTGGCGCAGCCGGCGGCGGACCATCAGCACGCCCTGGAAGCCGATCAGGACGCCGAACACCGGCATCCCCCACAGGATGGTGATCGTCCAGCCGAGCGGGGTGGGGTTGGGCACGTAGGCCCAGACCGAGAAGGCGAAGATGACCGTGAAGGAGAAGTAGAACGGGAGGACCCGGGGCTTCCACGACATCTGTCGCTCGGCGAGCCGGGCGGCCTCGCGGGACGTGGTGAGCACCGTCCGTGCGGGGGATGTCGATGGCATGGCGAAAGTCGCTCCTCGTCTGGTGTCGGGCCGATCCCGTGCGGGAGCCGGGTCGTTCGCGAGCGGTCCGGGGCTGCGGAGGTTCAGGCCTGCGGCGGGCGGTCGGCCGGCGGGCGGTCGGCCGGGGAGACGACCGGACCGGGGGCGACCGGACCGGGCGTCACCGGCGGCGCGGCGGGCCACGGCTGCTGGGCGAGCGTCGACGGGTGCGGGGCCGGCTGGGCGGGCTGCTGCGCGTACGGCACCGGCTGTGACGGCTGCGAAGGCTGGGCCGGCTGGGCCGGCGCCGACTGCGGCCAGGCAGCGGGCTGCGACTGCGGCTGCGAGGCCGGGGGCTGCTGCGGCCACGCGGGCTGCGGCTGCTGTTGGAAGGGCGGCTGCGGTGGCCAGGCGGCCTGCGGCTGCGGCTGCGGCTGCGGCTGCGGCCAGGCGGACTGGTGCTGGTGCTGGTGCTGGAACGGCGGCTGCTGGTACGGCTGCGGGCCCGGGGCCGGCTCGGCCGGGATCGTCTGCAGCAGCGACCAGTGCACCTGGCCGCCCGACGCCGCGGCGGCCTCCGGCGCCCGCGGCTCCCGCCACTTCAGCCGGGCCAGCAGCAGGATCAGCGCCGCGGTGACGGCCACGCCGAGCGCGAAGGTCGCGAGCTTGAGCCCGCCCTCGATGGTGCTGGTGAACCACTCCCGCTGCGGCTTGTCCAGGAGCGCGCCGGTCAGGCTGCGCACCCGGTTGTACCCCTCGACCAGTGCGACGCCGGCCGCCACCCCGAGCGCCCAGCTGCGCCCGCGCAGCAGCAGGATTCCCGAAAGCAGGTAGATCAGGCCGTAGTTGAGGCTGCCGGTCTCGGCGTCCACCGAGGTGCCGCCGTAGTAGAAGATGCCTTTGACGTAGGTCGCGAACCCGACCTGGCCGAAGCAGTTGTACGCCGCCCAAGCCAGCAGCACCACGCCCCAGCCGACGGCGATGCCGCCGGCCGCGCGCATCGCACGCGCCTGTCCCATCCCGCACCCCCGCCCCGCCGGGCCCGTCCCGGCGTCAGCCCCTCGGCTTCGCCGCCACAGGATGCCACACGGCACAACGGACACGGTATTCCGGCCGTTCAACGGAATTCGGTGGTGTAGCGCACCTCACGGCGACCGGCTCGGCGGACGCGCGGGGGCGGCTCGACGACCCTGCGGACCGGCTCAACGAACGTGCAGGCCGCCCCAGTCGACGTTCGCGCCGAACGGCCCGGCGCCGCCGGTGAGCGCCAGCGGGCTGTGGTAGGTGGCGTTGACGTCCGCGCTGGCGTTGCGCGGCTGTTCCGGCGTCAGGTTGTCCGAGGTGAGCGACTGCCCCCAGACCGTCCAGATCGTCCAGGGCGTGCGCCGCAGCGTTTCCGGCTGGCGGGAGTTGACCGGGACGGCGAAGGACTCGGCCAGGATCCGCGGCTTGCCGTAGCCGGCGAGCCCGTCGTAGTACCGCTTGGTCCACACCTCGCCGGTGCCGATCGGGTGCGCGGGGCTGCCGCTGTAGTCGTCCACCCCGACCACGTCGACGTACTGCGAGCCCGGGTAGTAGTCCCACGGGTCCGCGCCGGGGGCTCCGTCCCAGGACACCGGCGTCCAGACGAACAGCAGGTTGTGCAGGCCCCTGGTCTCCACCAGGTAGCGGTAGGTGATCCGCCACAGCGCCTGGTAGTCGGCCGGCTTCTGGCCCGACCACCAGAACCTGCGGGAACAGTCCTGCACGTTCATCTCGTGGTACGGGCGCAGCAGCACCGGCACGTCGTGGGCGGCCAGGTACTCCAGGTGGTCGGCCAGGTAGGACAGGTCGGTCATCAGCGCGCGGTACTCGGGGGTGTCGTGCGCGCTGTCGACGACCCGGCCGAACCAGCCCTTGTCCTTGGCGGCCGGAGAGTTCGAACAGAGCACCTGCTCGAAGGACTTGACGTCCGAACCCGGGTAGGGCTGGTGGAAGGACATGCCGACGATCCCGGCCGGCCCCCCGCCGTTGTCGGGCAGTTCGGTGGTGGTGCCGTCGCAGTTGTGCTGGACGCCGGCCGTGCCGTAGCTGCCGTCGTCGGCGCGCGGGTGACCGGACCAGACGGCGGAGAGCAGGTCGACGGCGTCGTCGGTGTACTGCCAGCCGGCCCGGCAGGTGGGCCACCGGCCGGCCGAGTAGGAGCGCGGGTCGCCGACGCCCCAGCCGGTCTGGCCGTAGCCGGGGCCGAGGTCGGTCTCGACGAAGCCGGGCAGCTTGCCGGTGAGGTCGGCGGCCTTCTTGTAGTAGTAGCCGACCTGCTTGGTGCCGCGGTAGTCGCCGTACTCGGGGTTGTTGCGCTCGTTGTGCGCCTCGACGTGCTGGCCGATCACCGTCCCGCCGCTCTGCCCGGTGCGGGCCCGGCCCTCCAGGTCGGCGAGCAGCTGCTGGACGGCCCGGGCGTTCGGCGAGGCCTGCGGATCCCGGGCGAGCAGGTCCCGGCCGACCTCCGGCGGCAGGGTGCGGCCGGGGAGGCCGACCGTCACCGGGACGCGGGCGGGCCGTTCGCCGTCGGCCCGGCCGTCACGCTGCAACAGCGCCACGGCGCCCGCGGCGACCACGACCCCGGCCGCGGCCAGGACGGCGGGCCTGCCGCGCAGGGCTCTGGGCAGGGCCACGGACCGCTCCTCCGGTTGCTCGCCGGCACCGGCCCAGGCGGACACAACCGGAACACTCGTGCGAATGACTGCCCCGAGAGCCTGCCACACTCCCCCGGCACCGGCGAGCGAACCCGCCGGGGCCGGGGTGCCACGGCGGATCAGCCGGCCGCGGCGGCCCCCGGCGCACCCGGCGCGGCCGCGGACGCGGCCTTGGCGCGCTGGAGCAGCTGGCCCTTCACGTGCTCGCCGAAGCCGACGGCCGCCGCGGTGGCGGTGGCGTCGGCGGTGTCGCCGCCCTTCGCCGAGCCCTCGACCGTGAAGTAGGCGTACCGGCCCAGGGTGTTGTGCGTGTTGGTGCAGCCCGGAGTGGCGCAGAAGGCCGGCGCGCCCGGCGCGACGGCGCCCTTGAGGTGGCCGGTGTAGCTCTTCATCGAAGTCTCGGCCTGGATCTTGTGGTCGAAGACCGCGACGCCGACGGTCACCGCGCTGTCGCCGGAGACGTAGGTCGCCCGGAGCACCTTCTGGCAGCCCTGGTCACCGAGGACCTTGCCGAGCCCGCCGGTCGTCGAGTTCCCGTCCCAGCAGGGCGAGTCCAGCGAGACGAAGGTCCGGTTCCAGGTGGCACCGTTGACCGTCACCTGGAGCGCGGAGAACAGTGCCCCCGCGTCCTGCGGCGCCGGGTCGGTGGCGGCCTCCCAGATCGGCTTCGACGGGTCGTCCGGCGCTCCGCCCGGGGTGCCGGACGGGTTCCCGCCCGGGGTTGCGGCGGCACTCGGCGCGGCACTCCGGGCGGCACCCGATGCGGCGGAGGACGGCCGGTTGGAGGCCGAGGCGATCGGCCCGGCGACCGGCTTGTCGCCGCCGCCCTTCGTCAGCAGCACCGCCCCGCCCGCGATCAGGCCGCCGACCAGGACGACCGCGACCGCCACGCCGAGGGCCCGCAGTCGGCGGCGGCGCTTGCCGTCCGCCGCGTTGCGGTCGGCCAGCGCCTCCCAGTTCGGCTCGGCGCGCTGCGGCGCCTGGGGCTGCGGGTACGACTGCGGATGCGGCTGGGGGTGTGCCTGGGGATGCGGCTGGGGGTGCGCCTGGGGGTTCGGCTGCCACTGCGGCGGCAGCTGCTGCCCTGGCGGTCCCGGCTGCGGCAGCGGAGGCTGCCCCGGCGGACCGGGCTGCGCCACCGGCTGCGCGGGCGGCACCGGAGGCCCGTACGAGGCCGGCGGCGGCCCGAAGCCCCCGCTCGGCGGCAACACCGGACCGGGCACCACCGGCGGCTGCTGACCGTGCGCGTCCCCCGGCCCGGTGGGAGGCGTTCCCTGCGGACCCTGCCCGGGTGCGCCAGTTCCGTCGCTCACGCGCCCCCTCGCTTCGCTCGATGATCGCTTCGCGAAACGCGCCCCTCGGCGCTTCGCTCGCTCATGCGCCCAGATCGTAGGGCATGCCCGCGGCAACCGGTCCGCCCGGTGACCGTTCCGTATCGAAACCAGGACGCCGGGGCCCGGAATCAGGGCGCCGGAAGCCCGGAATCAGGGCGCCGGAAGCCCGGATCCGAGGCGCCCCAAGGCCACGACCCGCCCCCTCCCGGCACCACCGGTTATCGCTCCGACACACCGCGCCGTACTACATGTGGGGTCGCATCAGAGAGACACCACTAGATGTATGCTCAATCCTGCTGTCGATGCAGGGGAACCCGGTGCGAATCCGGGACTGCCCCGCAGCGGTGAGCGGGCGGCTACCAGTAGCCGCCCCGCGAGTCCGAGTACCTGCCGACGGTGTGCGCACGGGCCCTCCCGCAGAGGCCGCGCCAGCACGAGAACTACCTTCCGGGCCTCGCGGGCGGGCCGGGGACGCCACCGTCGCGCGACGCTTCCTGCGTACGTGCCGTGCTCCCCTGCCCCGAACGGCCCGGTACCCCCCGATCACCGCCGCCGATCGCCGCCAGGAGAGAGCGCCTTGACCACCGCTGCCTCAGCCACCCTGCCCGCCCAGGGCACCGGCCCCGCCCCCACCGACCCGACGGTCTCCGACCCCGGCGGCGCGCTCCTTCGGCTGCTCACCGACCGCAGCGTCGATCTCCCCCAGGTGGACCCCGGCCATGTCGCCGCCGCCGCGCTGCGTGGCCGCCACGCCGGCTCGGACTTCGCCGAGCTGCGCGGGCTGGCCGTGGACGCCGCCGCGTCGATGATCGCCGAGGACCCCCAGTACTCGAAGCTGGCCGCCCGGCTGCTCGCCCTGGAGATCGTCGACGAGGCGAACAGCCAGGGCTCGCGCTCCTTCGCCGCCTCGATCGCCGTCGGCCACGCCGAGGGCCTGATCGGCGACACCACCGCCGCCTTCGTCACCAAGCACGCCGCCGCCCTGGACGCGCTGATCGACGCGCACGGCGACGACCGCTTCGAGTACTTCGGCCTGCGCACCGTGCAGTCCCGCTACCTGCTGCGCCACCCGATCACCCGCAAGGTCATCGAGACCCCGCAGCACTTCCTGCTCCGCGTCGCCTGCGGCCTGGCGGTCGGCGACAGCGAGCAGTCGGTGCGGGAGGTCGCCGAGCTGTACGGCCTGATGAGCCGGCTGGAGTACCTGACCTCCTCGCCGACCCTGTTCAACTCCGGCACCCGGCACCCGCAGATGTCGAGCTGCTACCTGCTCGACTCCCCGCTGGACAACCTGGACTCGATCTACAACCGCTACGCGCAGATCGCCCGGCTGTCCAAGCACGCCGGCGGCATCGGCCTGTCCTACTCGCGCATCCGCTCGCGCGGCAGCCTGATCCGCGGCACCAACGGCAAGTCCAACGGCATCGTCCCGTTCCTGCGCACCCTCGACTCCTCGGTCGCCGCCGTCAACCAGGGCGGCCGCCGCAAGGGCGCGGCCTGCGTCTACCTGGAGACCTGGCACGCCGACATCGAGGAGTTCCTGGAGCTCCGCGACAACACCGGCGAGGAGGCGCGGCGCACCCACAACCTCAACCTGGCGCACTGGATCCCGGACGAGTTCATGCGCCGGGTCAACGCCAACGAGGACTGGTCGCTGTTCTCCCCCGCCGACGTGCCCGAGCTCGTCGACCTGTGGGGCTCCGACTTCGACGAGGCCTACCGCAAGGCCGAGCTGGCCGGCAAGGCCGTGCGCACCATCCCCGCGCAGACCCTGTACGCCCGGATGATGCGCACCCTGGCGCAGACCGGCAACGGCTGGATGACCTTCAAGGACGCCTCCAACCGCGCCGCCAACCAGACCGCGCTGCCCGGCCGCACGGTGCACTCCTCGAACCTGTGCACCGAGATCCTGGAGGTCACGGACGACTCCGAGACCGCCGTCTGCAACCTCGGCTCGGTCAACCTCGGCGCCCACGTCGCCCCGGGGGCCTCCGTCGACGACCTGCTCGGCGCCATGGACTGGGAGCGCCTCGACGCCACCGTCCGCACCGCCGTGACGTTCCTCGACCGCGTGGTGGACATCAACTTCTACCCGACCACCGAGGCCGGCACCTCCAACTCCCGCTGGCGCCCGGTCGGCCTCGGCGTGATGGGCCTCCAGGACGTCTTCTTCAAGCTGCGGATCGACTTCGACTCCGCCGAGGCCGCGCGGCTGTCCACCCTCATCGCCGAGCGCATCATGCTCACCGCGTACGAGCGCTCCGCCGACCTGGCCGAGCAGCTGGGCCGCCACGAGGCCTACGGCGAGACCCGCGCCGCCCGCGGCGAGCTGCACATCGACCACTTCCCGACGGCCGCCCCGCAGTGGGCCGACCGCTGGACCGCGCTGCGCGCCCGCATCGCCGAGACCGGCCTGCGCAACTCGCTGCTGCTGGCCATCGCGCCGACCGCGACCATCGCGTCCATCGCCGGCGTCTACGAGTGCATCGAGCCGCAGGTCTCCAACCTGTTCAAGCGCGAGACGCTGTCCGGCGAGTTCCTCCAGGTCAACCCGTACCTGGTGCGCGAGCTCAAGGAGCTCGGCGTCTGGGACCAGCAGACCCGCGACGCCCTGCGCGAGGCCAACGGCTCCGTCCAGGAGCTGGGCTGGCTGCCCGCCGAGGTCCGCTCGCTGTACCGCACCGCCTGGGAGCTGCCCCAGCGCGCGCTGATCGACCTGGCCGCGGCCCGCATGCCGTACCTCGACCAGAGCCAGTCGCTGAACCTGTTCATGGCGGCGCCGACCATCGGCAAGCTCAGCTCGATGTACGCCTACGCGTGGAAGGTCGGTCTCAAGACCACCTACTACCTGCGCTCGCGCCCGGCGACCCGGATCGCCCAGGCCGCCTCCGGTACCGCCCGCGCCGCCGCGCCCGCGCCCGCGTCCTCGTCCGCGCCCGTGCCCGTGAACACCCCGACCCTCACCCCGGAGGAGGAGGCCGCGCTGGCCTGCTCCCTGGAGAACCCCGAGTCCTGCGAGGCCTGCCAGTGAGCACCCCCGACCGCGAGAAGATGCTGCTCGACCCCGGCTTCGAGCTGACCCTGCGCCCGATGCGCTACCCGTCGTTCTACGACCGGTACCGGGACGCGATCAAGAACACCTGGACCGTCGAGGAGGTGGACCTGCACTCCGACGTCGCCGACCTGGCCAAGCTCAGCGAGGGCGAGCGCCACCTCATCGGCCGCCTGGTCGCCTTCTTCGCCACCGGGGACTCGATCGTCTCCAACAACGTGGTGCTGAGCCTCTACAAGCACATCAACTCCCCGGAGGCGCGGCTGTACCTGTCGCGCCAGCTGTTCGAGGAGGCCGTGCACGTCCAGTTCTACCTGACGCTGCTCGACACCTACCTGCCCGACCCCGAGGACCGCAACGCGGCCTTCGCCGCGGTGGAGAACATCCCCTCCATCCGCCAGAAGGCGCAGTTCTGCTTCAAGTACATGAACGCCGTCGACCACATCGACTCGCTCCAGACCAAGGAGGACCGCCGCGCGTTCCTCCTGAACCTGATCTGCTTCGCGGCGTGCGTCGAGGGCCTGTTCTTCTACGGCGCGTTCGCGTACGTGTACTGGTTCCGGTCCCGCGGTCTGCTGCACGGCCTGGCCACCGGCACCAACTGGGTGTTCCGCGACGAGTCCATGCACATGGACTTCGCGATGTCGGTCGTCGACACCGTCCGCGAGGAGGAGCCCGACCTCTTCGACGACGAGATGGCCAAGCAGGTCACGGAGATGCTGGAGGAGGCCGTCGAGGCCGAGCTCCAGTTCGCCCAGGACCTGTGCGGCGACGGCCTCGCCGGCATGAACACCGACTCCATGCGCCAGTACCTGGAGGCCGTGGCCGACCAGCGCCTCGCCCGCCTCGGCCTGCCGATCCGCTACGGGTCGACGAACCCGTTCGGGTTCATGGAACTCCAGAACGTCCAGGAGCTGACCAACTTCTTCGAGCGCCGCGTCTCCGCGTACCAGGTCGCCGTCGAGGGCTCCGTCGCCTTCGACGACGACTTCTAAACCCGCAGACACACCAGAGGTGCCCCGCCCGGCTCACCGCCGCGCGGGGCACCTCTGTCTGTACCGACCCGACCGCCCACCCCATCCCCCTGAACTCCCCCGCCCCCACCCGGCGTTCACACCGGGCGGGGGCGGTCGAACGACTTTCCCGTTCTGGAAAGATCAGGTTCTTGACCCTGCGCCCAGAGAGCCGGGAGCATCGGCCAAGACAGGAACCACCGGCGACTGGAGGCACCTGATGCTGCGTTGGCTGTCTGGGAATGGGTCCTGCAACGACGGATCGTGCCCCACGCTGTGGGGCACCGAGAACGGGGACTACGTGGTCCAGGGATACGCGATCACCGACCCTTACCGTCTGGCGGAGTTGAACCTGCCGGACGGCGAGTCGGCGGTCGTGATCCCCGCTGCGGTCCTGGAGGGGTACTTCCATGCTCAAGGGTGAAGACTTCGGCCGTCTCTTCAAGACGTTCGAGCGAACGGCCTTCCGGCTCGAAACTCTGGCCGTCTACGACGTGGACGACGAACGTGAAGAGTTCGCGGATTTCCTCGCCGGCAAGGGGCTGCCGCCTGGCCGCTTCGACAACCCCTGGGTCCGCTCCATGACGGATCTGGGCAAGCAGGTGGCCCGGGTGCACGTCCTCCACTCCCCCTTGTCGGACTACCTCCGCTACGAGCTGGCGTCGTACCCCGGCAACATCAAGGCCGGCGAGTCGATCGGCATCATCGACACGGCTCGCCAGAAGGTGGCCGGGCTACCGGACCACGACTTCTGGCTGTTCGATGACGCCCAGGTCTACCGGATGCACTACACGGATGCAGGGCAGTTCCTCGGAGCCGAACTCCTGCCCGACGACTACCTGAGCGAGTACCAGCAGTACCGGGAGATCGCTCTGACGAACGCCGTGCCTTTCGGGGAGTACTCGGCGGCTTGAGCGGAGAACAGCACAAGGACTTGGGCAAAGCCCTGCGGGCGCTACGGATCGCCTCGGACAAGACAGCCGAGACCGTCGCCCGCAGGGCTTCCATGTCTCCAGCCAAGCTTTCGAAGATCGAAAACGGCAAGACCCTGCCGAGCGTGCAGGACGTGGACCTCATCCTGACCGCGCTCGGCATATCAGGCGAAGCCAAAGCAGAGTTCCTGGAGGCAGCCCGCGGCGCGGCGACCGAAGAGGTCGCCTGGCGGGAACTCCGCCGAATGGGCCACTGGAAGCACCAGCACGCCATCAAAGCCATCGAAGCCCGAACAGGCCTTCTCCGACTCTTCCAGGGACAGCTGATTCCTGGACTGCTCCAGAGCGCCGAATATGTCTCGGCCGTCTTCGCCTTGCACCCAGAGCTGCCAGAAGAGGCGAAGACGAAAACGATCGCAGCTCGACTGGAGCGCCAGGCCGTATTGTACGACCGCCAGCGGCAGTTCCACTTCCTCATCTGTGAACATGTACTACGCTGGCGGATCTGTCCTCCTGCCGTCATGGCTACACAGCTCGATCGCCTGGTGTCACTGTCCCGCCTTCCCAACGTGACCATCGGGTCTATTCCCCTCGCCAGACGAATGCCGGACTTCCCAATGACATGCTTCAGCATGTATGACGATCGCCTGGTCATCGTGGAGACGTTCCATTCAGAGATCACCACTCACGATCCACGAGATGTCGGCGTCTATCTGTCAAAATTCTCCGAATTCGATGCCGTAGCACTACACGGAGACGACATGCGCGCACTGGTCGAAGGGATCCGAGACGAATTCCTTCGAGAATAAGAATCCAAAGGAATCCTCAGTGGAAAACAGGTCGGATTCAGCACGGCTCGCGGGTCCAGAGCGGCAGGACGCCAGAATCCTCCGCTGAAACGGCGCGGACAAGAAGCAGGTTGAGCTGGCGAGCCTTGAGCGGACCTCGACGGAACCCCGCCACTTCCTGCCGACCATGATCACCGGACTGCTCTCGACGCCGGCGTACGTCAACGCCAGTCTGGCCCAGATCCCCGGCGATCACTCGAGGGTCATCGCCAAGAAGCTTGAGCGGCAAGCCGTACTCCGCGACGTCACCAAGAGCTTCACCTTTGTTTTGACGGAGCAGGCCTGCCTTTGGCCGCTGGTACCGGCGCAGGCCATGGCCACGCAGCTCGACCACCTGGCTTCGGTCTCCCGCTTGCCGAATGTTCGACTCGGAGTCATCCCGCTGGCCGGCCATATGCCGAAGGCGCCGATGAACGTCTTCACCGTCTACGACGCATCCTTGGCCACCGTTGAGGTAGCCGCAGGCGTGCTCGTGTTCAACAGGCCCCACGACGTCCAGGAGTACCTGGACACGTTCCGAACCTTCGAGAATTACGCGCTCTGGGGCGAGGACGCTCGGGCCGCGTTGCACGAGTGGACTTCCCGCCATCGGGAGACATCACAGGATCTCTGCCGATAGCCAACCAGCGAACCTTCGCGGTGCAGGAAGTCGACCGGTCCGACTTCCTGCGCCCACATTCGGCGGGATTCGGTGGACCACCTGAGCCCTACGATCCCTCCCGTTCGACCCGGGCGGAAAATGGAATGCGCGCACTGCCCAAACGGGCCTGAGGTGAGTTCTTTCGGGAACGGGAAAGCGCACAGAAACAACCCCAACGCCCCGGTAATTTGGTGGCTCGCCGAAATGATTCGAGAGCCACAGGAGCGCTCCATGCCCACTGACGGTTTCGCACAGCCGACCGGCGCCACACGCCGCCGTACGCACGCGGAGCTCATGGAGCGGATCGACAACAATCCGGTCCGGAAGGACCTGACGACCGGGTGTCTGGTCGAAATCGTGGGCGCCCAGGACGGCCGGGCGCTGGTCCGGCCGCTGTTCGAGCCGGACGCCAAACCGCGCCAGGTGCCGGCCGACCAGCTCACCACCCGCATCAGCCTGTGGGGCTGAACTCCCCCTCATTCTCCCGCCCAAGTCCTGGGCAGGGCGGGGCCGTTCCGTGCTGCCCCGAAGCGATACCGGAAGGTGCAGGCGATGACTGAGCGCAACCTGTACGGACTCGACCTCTCCCAGGTCGAGTTCAACCGTGCGTGCGGCGGCAACCAGGGCGGGGGCGACGACGGCGAGTCGTGCGTGACCCTCGGCCTGGTCGAGCACGGCGTCTTCGCCCTCGGCGACAGCAAGCGTCCCGACCGCGAACCGTTGCTGTTCACCGCCGAGGAGTTGACCGAGGCCGGAATCGACCCGGCGCGGTTCGGCCTGTCCGTCTGAAGTCCCTTGACAGCCCCGGCCGCCCGCAGTCCCGTGCGGGCGGCCGGGGCTTCCACGTCTCCGAGGAGAAGCACTGTTGCACTTCCACGGCTACGAGTGGGCCGGTGACGGCCGGCTGCTGGCGAAGGAGCCGGAGCGTCGCCCGATCGAGGCCGCACGGTTCGGCCTCTCGGAACTCCCGCCGATGATGACCGGCTGGTGGCTCCTGCGCCCGGCCGCCCAGGTGCGGGGCACCTGGGTGGCGGTGAGCAACGCAGTGGACTGGCTTGCGGAACGGTACGAGGAACACACTCCTGGCGGCGACCCCCAACTTCCCTTCGAGGCACGGCGACTCCGCGCGGTTGAGCAGTTGGAGGGCGCCTCGGACGTCGTCTGGTCCCGCTGGGTGTCCGACAGCCGCTGGTCGGGCCACTACGTGATCGCGTGCCCCAACCGGATCTGGCCGGACATCCCGTGCCCGATCCGACACGTCGCTCGGCCGTCGGTCTCAGGCTGACGAAGTGCTCCCGCCGGGCAGGGGCGCTTCGTCGTGCCTGATGTGCGATCGCCGGCCAGGCCAGTCACCCGACGTCCAGGTCCTTGATGACCGCCTCAGCGGTGCGGCACTCCGCACAGATCGGCATGCTCCTTGGCCCTTCTCGCTGTCTCAGGCCCAGGTGGAGCCACAAGAGGCGCAGCCCCAACGGCCTTCCATCGTCTGGTACATGGCGCCCGACCCGCACACGACGAAGGAGCGGCTGCCAACCGGTCGCGTGTGGGCGTTGAGCTGCTGGTCGTGGCGCTCCTCGACTCTAACCAGGCCCTGGTGACGTCCGATCCCAGTTTGCATCGAAGCGGGCTTTCTCCGCCTCGATCAGTGGCCGGACCACCTCGTCAACGGATCGGTGAGAGATCTCGGCGAACTCGTGGAGCCAGTCGACGAGGTCGGCGGGTAGGTGGAGGGTGATGCGGCGTGTGGCGGGAAGTTCAGGCATTGGGCTCTCTTGTGAGGGCTGTGTAGGTTGCAGGGCCATAGCAACGCCTGGTCAACCTTTGCTGAGACGGACAAGCCGGTCAATCTTCGCCGGGACAGGACGCGCCGCTCAGGACTCTCGTGACGGCTCCGGTACCGGCCAGGCCTGCGGGGGAAGACACTGACCGGTCCCGCCTGCACGAGACTTCCGGAGGAATGGTGAGCACAGCGTCCCTGCACGGCCACCACGACGACCAGCAGCCGATCCCGCGGACCCAGGCCTCAACGTTCCTTCGCCGTCTCGGGGCCCAGTGAGCGACCACATCGAGGACCCGGACGACCCGATCGCCCTGTCCCGGCCGCGACGCTGACAGTCCCCGCCCGGCGTTCGTGCCGGGCGGGGACAAGGGGATCGACGGGTCACACCTCCGCGACCGCCACCAGCGGGCTGAGGGCGGCGGCCCGGCGGGCGGGGACGGCGGCGGCGAGGGCGCCGATCGTGAGGGACGCCAGGCAGACGAGCGCGATCGTGCCCCAGGGCAGCACCAGCGCGTACTGCTTGACCGCGCCGCCCGCCAGCGCGCCGACGGCCCAGGCGCCGAACAGGCCGCCGGCCAGGCCGAGCAGGGTGCCGAACGCCGCGACCGTCACGGCCTCCAGGCGGATCATCCGACGGATGCCCGCGCGATCCATGCCGATGGCGCGCAGGGCGCCGATCTCACGCGTCCGTTCGGTGACGGACATGGCCAGGGTGTTGACGATGCCGAGCGCGGCGATCACGACGCCGATGCCGAGGAGCCCGTACATCAGCGTCAGCAGGTCGCCCATCGTCCCCGCCGCCTCCCGCACCAGCTCGGCCCGGTCCTGCACCTTCAGCAGCGGGTTGTTGCCGACAGCGGTCCGCAGGTCGCGCCCGGACAAGCCGTCGCCCCGGACGAGGATCCGCTGGACGGAGCCGGGCTTGAAGCCGTGCTGCTGCACCTCGCCCCGGGCGCCGACCGCGTCGTGGGCGGTGGGGTTGTCCTGGTAGACGCCCACGACGGTGTACCGCGTGAACTCCTTGCTCCGGCCCATCCGCACGTTGACCTGGCCTCCCGTGCTCACCCCGGTCTCCCGGGCGACGCTGCTGGAGACGGCGATCCGGCCGGGCCCGAGGTCCTGCACGGAACCGCTCACGAAGTCGAGCTTCACGGCCTGTTCAACAAAGACGGGGTCGATGCCGGAGATCTCACGGACCTTGCCGCCGATGACCACCGTGGAGTCCGCGACCGCGCTCGCGCCGCGCACCCCCGCAAGACCGGCCACCCGCTGCACGGCCGCCGGGTCGATGCCGGTCATGGTGTCGCCGGTGCTGATCACGTAGTCGGCGGCGAGGCCGTCCGCCGCCTGCCGGTCGAGGGCCTGTCCGGTGGAGCTGCCGATGGTGGCGAGCCCGCTGACCAGCGCCGTGCTGATCAGCAGCGTGGCGGCGGTCGCCGCCGTGCGCCGGGGGTCGCGCAGCGCGTTCTGCCGGGCCAGCAGGCCGACGACGCCGAACCGCCGGGTGAGGCGGCCCGTCAGCCGGATCACCGGGACGGCGAGCGTCGGTGCCAGCACGATCAGGGCGACGACCAGGAGCCCGCAACCCGCCATCGCACTCCGCAGATTCGCCTCGGAGGCGTCCTTCGCCGCACCCGCGAGCGCGACCAGCCAGCCGACGCCGAGGACGAGCAGCCCCACCCCCACGATCGGACGCAGCCGCGAGCGCCCGCCCGGCTGCGCGGCCGCCGCCCGCAGCGCCTCGATCGGCGCGATCCGCGCCGCCCTGCGCGCGGGCAGCCAGGCGGCCGACACCGTCACGCCGACCCCGACGAACAGGGCTGCCGCCACCGGCCGGGGCCCGATGACCAAGGGCCCCTCCGGCAGCCGACCGCCCTCGCCACTCAACAGCCCGGGCAGCACGGCCGCGATGCCGAGCCCGAGGACGAACCCCACCACCGACGCGACGACCCCGACCAGCACCGCCTCGGCCAGCAGCGAGCACACCACCTGGCGCCGGGTCGCGCCGACCGCCCGCAGCAGGGCGATCTCCCGGGTGCGCCGGGCGACGAGCATGGTGAAGGTGTTGACCACGAGGAACGAGCCGATGAACAGCGACACCCCGGCGAAGACCATCGGCAGCTTCTGGTAGCCCCGGGTCAACGTGCCGACGTAGATGGCTTGTTGGTTCGCCTGCGCCTGTCCGGTGGTGACTTCGGCCCGGCCGGGCGGCAGGACGGCGGCGATCCGCTCCGCCAGCTCGTACTGGCCGGCGCCCGGCCCGGCGGAGACCTCAAGGCTGGTGTAGTGCCCGGGAGTTGCGAACAGCCGCTGCGCGGTGGCCCGGTCGAACAGGGTGAGCGTACCGCCGGCCGTGACCCGGGTGTCCGTGGTGGTCACGATGCCGACCAGCCGCGCGGTGAGGGCCGGGCCGTCCGTGGCGAGCGTGACCGGGTCGCCCACCCGGTACCGGCCCGCCGCCGCGGTGCCCCGGTCGACGGCGATCTCGTCGGCACCGGCCGGGGCACGCCCCTCGACCACGGGGTAGCGGGCGTCCTCGCCGTCGCGCCCCGGGACGTAGGCGTCCGCGAGGTTCGTCCCCCGCTTGACCCGCAGCGGCCTGCCGTCGGCCGCGTTCAACGTGGCGCTCCCGTCGACCGACGACCGTACCGCCGCGACGCCGGGCACGTCCGCGATCCGGCGCGCCAACTCGTCCGTCAACACGTTCGGCTGGTCGGGGGCGGCAGGGGACTCCTTCGCGGTGACGCTGACCGCGATGTCGGCGAAGGTGCGGGACGCGGCCGCCCGGTGGGCGGCGGCGGTCGAGTCCGCGAAGACGAGGGTGCCGGAGGCGAAGGCGACGCCGAGGCAGACCGCGAGGACGGTCATGAGCAGCCGGGCCTTGTGCGCCAGGACGTTGCGCAGGGCTGTGGTCAGCATGATCAGCTTTCGAGAGTCGGGGGGTGCGGGTCAGCCCGCGAAGGACTTCATGACGTCCAGCACCCGGTCCGGCGTCGGGTGCGCCATCTCGTCGACCAGCCGCCCGTCGGCCAGGAACACCACCCGGTCCGCGTACCCGGCGGCCACCGGGTCGTGGGTCACCATGACCACCGTCTGCCCCAGCTCCCTGACGGAGTCCCGCAGGAAGCCGAGCACCTCGGCCCCGGACTGCGAGTCGAGGTTGCCGGTCGGCTCGTCGCCGAACACGATCGAGGGCCGCGCGACCAGCGCCCGGGCGACCGCGACGCGCTGCTGCTGCCCGCCGGACAGCTCGGCCGGCCGGTGGTCGAGGCGCCGGGAGAGCCCGACCATCGACACCACGCGGTCCAGCCACTGCCGGTCCGGCGTCCGCCCGGCCAACGACAGCGGGAGCGTGATGTTCTCCAGCGCGGTCAGGGTGGGCAGCAGGTTGAACGCCTGGAAGATGAAGCCGACCCGGTCCCGCCGCAGCCGGGTGAGCTGCCGGTCGCCCAGGCCGCCCAGCTCCGTCGTGCCGATCCGCACCGACCCCGACGTGGGGGTGTCGAGCCCGGCCGCGCAGTGCATCAGGGTGGACTTGCCGCAACCGGACGGGCCCATGATCGCGGTGAACTCGCCCTCCCGGAAGGCCACGCTGACCCGGTCCAGGGCGGTCACCCGGGTGTCGCCGCCGCCGTAGGTCTTCGTCAGGTCGGCGACGGCGGCCGCGACCCCGGGGGTCGCGTGCAGGGCAAGGGGGTTGGCGATCACGGGAGGGGCTCCTGTCCGAGGTGCGAGTCGGTGCACTTCGAAGGGTGTCCGGAGCACGTATCAGGCCCCTGCGCCGCCGTGTATCGACGACCGCTCCGCTCGGCAGCAGTCCGGTAGCAACCGAGGCGGTCAGCCCGGCAGCCGCAGAGTCGCCACCGCGCCGCCGTCCTCCGCGTTGTCGAGGCGCAGCTCCGCGCCGAGCAGCCGGGCCTGCCCCAACGCGATGGTCAGCCCCAGTCCGTGGCCCGTGCCGCGCTCGGCGGCGCCGGTGTGGAAGCGCCGCGGGCCGTGGCGCAGCAGGTCCGGCGGGAAGCCGGGGCCGTGGTCGCGCACGACGACCGTACGGTCCTGGACGGTGACCAGGACGGGGGCGGCCCCGTGCCGGTGCGCGTTGACGACGAGGTTGCCGACGATCCGCTCCAGCCGCCGCGGATCGGTCTCCACCGTCAGCTCCGCCGCCACGGCGATCTCGGCCTCGTACCCGGTGCGCAGCACGGCCTCCCGGACGACGGCCGCGAGCGGCACCCGGGCCCGCACCACCTCCTCCGCCCCGGCGTCCAGCCGCGAGATCTCCAGCAGGTCCTCGACCAGAGCGCGCAGGTCCCGCACCCGCGCCCGGATCAGGTCCTCGGTCTCGCCCGCCGGCAGCAGGTCGACGGCGGCCAGCAATCCGCCGACCGGCGTGCGCAGCTCGTGTGCCACGTCCGCGGTGAACTGCCGTTCGGAGCGCAGTCGTCGGCCGAGGCTGTCGGCCATCAGGTCCACCGTCGCCGCGATGTCGGCGACTTCGTCGCCGCCCTTGGTGGGCCCGGTCCGGGCGTCGAGGTCCCCGGCGGAGATCCGGCCGGCCGTCTCGGCGACCCGCCGCAGCCGGCGGGCGAGCAGCCCGGCCCCGTAGACCGCGGCCGGTGTGGCCGCCGCGAGCGCGACCAGCGAGGCCACCGCCATCGCCACGTCCAGCCGGGGCAGGTCGGAGAGCTGCGGTCCCAGGTTGACCCGGATGGCGAGGACGGGGCTGCCGGGCCCGCCGGTGCGCTGGGCGGCCCAGTAGCTCGGGCCCGAGTTCCCTTCGGCGTGCCCGTCGTAGGCCGTGTGCCGTTCGCCGTCGACCGGGTGGCGCAGGGCGGCGGGCAGGTCGACGGGGTCGAGTTCGGCGCCGTCCGCCAGCGATCCGGTGCGCCGGTAGACGTCCATGGCCGAGTAGACGGCGTTGAAGGCCTGCGCCTCGGCCCGGCTGCGGATGTCCTGCGCCGTCCACAGGTGCACCAGCACTCCGACCGCCGCCGCGACGAGGCAGGCGGTGGCGGCGGCCAGCGCGGCGATCTTCCAGCGCAGGGGGGCGCGGGCCGGCCGGGGAATCGTGTGCACCGCTCTCAGCGCCTGAGCTTGTAGCCGAAGCCGCGGACCGTCTCGATCCGCTCCCGGCCGAGCTTGCGGCGCAGCCGCTGCACGCACAGGTCCACGACCCGGCTGTCGCCGTCCCAGCCGTACTCCCAGACGTTGCGCAGCAGGGTGTGCCGCTCCAGCACGACGCCGGGGTGGGCGGCGAACTCCAGCAGCAGCTTCAGCTCGGTCGGGGTCAGCGCCACCGGCGCCCCGCCGACGGACACCTCCATTCCGGCGGTGTCGACGGTGAGGTCCCCGAACACCAGGACGTCCCCGTCGGCGGCTCCGGGCGAGGGCGCCGGGGCGGGTGGCGCGTACGTCGCCCGCCGCAGCAGCGAGCGGATGCGCGCCACCAGCACGTACGTGTCCACGGGCTTGACCACGTAGTCGTCCGCCCCGGCCTCCAGGCCGGCGACGACGTCGAGGCCGTCGCCGCGCGCGGACATCATCAGGACGGGCACCAGGCTGGTCTCCCGGACCTTGCGGCACAGGCCGATCCCGTCCAGGCCGGGCAGCATCACGTCCAGGATCAGCAGGTCGAACTGCTCGTCCCGGAACAGTTCCAGCGCCGTGAGGCCGTCCGCCGCGGCGGACATCCCGTAGCCGTAGCGTTCCAACGCGACGGTGAAGGAGCGGCGCATCAGCTCGTCGTCCTCGACCAGCAGCACGCGGACGGGGTGCGGGGGCGGCGCGGGCGAGGACACGGGCGGACGGCTCCTGCTCGGACGGCTGCGGGCGGCGGGCGGTGGGCGGTGGGCGGCGACGCACGGTGGGCGGTGGCAAACGGCGGCGGCGGACAAGGGCACGATACGACAGATACCGGACGCATCGGCCTCCTCGCCCACATCGACGTCAGGCCGCGCGCTCCCTGATACCCGGCGGATACAAACCCGCCGACGAACCCGCCGACGAACCCCCCGCCGCACCCGCCACCGGTCACCCCTTGACCGACCCGGCGGTCAGGCCCTGGGCCAGGTAGCGCTGGAGGAACTGGTAGACGACGATCACCGGCAGCGAGGTCACCAACGCCCCGGCCGCGAACAGCCCGTAGTTCTGGTCCTGTTGGCCGGAGATGATCCCGTAGAGGCCGACCGCGACGGTCTTGGAGTCGTTCGAGGTCAGGAAGATGTTCGCCAGGATCACGTCGTTGAGCGCGGCGGTCAGCGACAGGATCGAGATGACCACCAGCATCGGCGCGGCGAGCGGCAGGATCAGCCGGAAGAAGATCTGCGCGTGCCCGGCGCCGTCCACCTTGGCGGCCTCGTCGATCTCGCGCGGGATGGTGTCCAGGTAGCCCTTCATCAGCCAGGTGTTCACTCCCATCGCGCCGCCGAGGTAGACCAGCACCAGGCCCCACGGGGTGTCCAGGCCGATCGCCGGCAGGACGTCCCCGATCTTGGCGAACATCAGGTAGAGCGAGATCACCGTGAGGAACTGCGGGAACATCTGCACCAGGAAGACCGCCATCAGCCCGATCCGCCGGCCCCGGAAGCGGAACCGCGAGAAGGCGTACGCGGCCAGCACGCCGAGCAGCACGTTCAGCACCGCGAAGGTGCCGCAGACCAGCGCCGTGTTCCCCAGCCGCCGGGCGAAGGGGTACTGCCCGCTGGTGAACAGCGCGGTGAAGTTGGCGAGCGAGGCGTGCCGGGGCAGCAGCGTGGACGACTGGAGCGTGCCCAGCGGGTTCAGCGCCGCGGACAGCACGAACAGCAGCGGGAACAGCGCGAAGCAGACGGCGAGCACGGCGATCAGGTGCCGCCAGCCGAAGCGGCGCAGCCAGCGGGCGGCAGTGGAGACGGCAGGGGCGGGGGCAGGGGCAGGGGTGGCGGTCATGCGTTCAGCTCCTCCAGGGCGCGGGTGCGGCGGAAGCCCACCAGCGTGATCAGCCCGACCAGCAGGAAGATGACGATGGACAGCGCGGCGGCGAAGCCGTACTGCGCGCCCTGCCCGCCGAAGGCCAGCCGGTAGGTGTAGCTGATCAGGATGTCGGTGGATCCGGCCGTGCCGCCCGCGCCGTCGAACGGCCCGCCGCCGGTGAGCAGTTGGATCGCGTTGAAGTTGTTGAAGTTGAAGGCGAAGGACGAGATCAGCACCGGCGCGGCGGCGACCAGCAGCAGCGGGCAGGTGACCGCCCGGAACGCCGTCCACGGCCCGGCGCCGTCGATCCGGGCGGCCTCGTCGAGTTCGGCGGGCATCGCCTGCAGCACGCCCGTACAGATCAGCAGCATGTTGGGGAACCCGAGCCAGAGGCTGGTGAGCACCACCGCGAACCGGGCGTTCCAGGCGTCGCCCAGCCAGTCGACCCTGGCGTGCAGCAGTTGGTTGAGCAGCCCGAAGTCCCGGTAGTACATGCTCTGCCAGATCAGGATGCCGATGAACGCGGGCATCGCGTACGGCAGCAGCATCAGCGAGCGGTAGACCCGCTGCCCGCGCAGCCGCGGGTGGTGCAGGGTGAGCGCCAGGCCGAGGCCGAGGGCGAAGGACGCGCCGGTGGAGAGCAGGGCGAAGCCGAAGGTCCAGGCGAGGACGCCGAGGAAGGGCCCGCGGATGGCGGGGCTGGTGAGCACGGCGGTGAAGTTGGCGAAGCCGACGGTCAGCGCGGTGCGCCCGGTGGCCAGCGGGCGCAGCAGCCCGTGCGGCGAGACGGCCGCGACCTCGGGCCGCTCCACCCGGTATTCGGCCTCCAGGGCGGTGTACCGCACGCCGTCGGCCCGGACGGCGACCGGGTTGACGGCGCTCCAGGTCTCGCCGGGGGCGAGCCGCAGCCGCTCGGCGGCGCTGAGCGAGACGACCGGCGAGGGGGCGCCGAAGAGGTGCAGCAGCGCGTGCCGGGAGCGGGGTCGCCAGGCGTCCTCGTGGTGCGGCGCGGCCGGGTCCTCGTAGTAGAGGAGGTCCGCGCCGGAGGTGTAGCCGGCCTCGTCGAGCAGTTGGACGGCCAGTTCGCGGGCGGGCCTGGCCATGATCAGGCCCTCCCGGCCGCCGATGTCCAGCCAGAGTCGGCGCGGGCCGCGTCGCCGGTAGCGCTCGTGGACCACCTTCTCGCCGAGGTCGGCCGGGTCGACGTGGGTGAGGAACGGCGAGAGGACGGCGTTGGGCACGCCGACCGCGATCAGCTCGGGGATCAGGCCCTCGGCGTACAGCTGCTCCAGCGTCCGGTCCAGCGCCCAGGTGGGCCGCTGCCCCCGGTCGAAGACCTGCTGGCCGTCCTGGAGGTAGAGCACGGGGTAGTCGGCGCCCGGGTCGTCGTCGTAGCCGGGCGGCAGGTGGACGAGCAACTCGCGCTCGTTGCCGAGCAGTTCGGAGCGGAAGCCGGGGATGCGCTCGATCCGGCCGCGGCGCACGCCGGCCCCGGCAGTCCCCGTGGTGCGCACGGCGCTCATCGGGCCACCGACCAGACGTGCACAGCCGGGCCCTCGGCGGGCAGGTCGCGGCCGGGGACGAGCTGGGGCCCGCCGAGCAGGTGGGTGGCGTGCCACTCGCCGGCCACCGGCGGGTGGTCGGCCCGGCTGATCTGCACCAGGATCCGCTCCCGCTCGTCCTCGCGCTCGAACAGCAGGACGTCGCGCTCGGCGAGCAGCCAGCGCAGCCCGCCGCCGCTGAGCGCGCTGTGGCTCCGGCGCAGCCGGATCAGCTCGCGGTAGGTGCGGTAGGTGTGCTGGTCCCAGGCGGATTCGCCCCAGGGGAACGGCTTGCGGCCCTCCTCCAGGCCCTCGCCCTCGACGCCGACCTCGTCGCCGGAGAACACCATCGGGGTGCCGGGCAGGGTGAACAGCAGGGCCGCGCCGAGCAGTTGGCGCTCGGGGCCGGCGAAGCTGCGGAACCTGGCGGTGTCGTGCGAGTCCAGCAGGGTGAGGTTGTGCACCCGGCTGCGCCAGGGCAGCGCGGCGCCGAACGCCGTCATCACGGCCCGCACCTGGGCGCCGTCGTAGTCGGGGATCGGCCCGGGCACCGCCCAGAAGTCCTTCTGGTCGTGCCGCTCGGCGAGCCAGGACCACACCGGGCGGGTGAAGCCCGCGTAGCTCATGGTGCCCTGCCAGCCGTCGCCCTTGAGGGTGAGCGAGGCGTCGTGCTGGTGCTCGGCGAGCAGGACGGCGTCGGGGTTGGCGGCCCGGACGGTGGCCGCGGTGGTGATGGCGACCCGCTGGTTGAGCTCCACCTCGCCGCGCCGGCCGGCCATCTGCGCCACGTCGACCCGCCAGCCGTCCAGGTGGAACGGCGCCTTGAGGTACTTGGCGATCACCGAGTCGGGGCCCTCGTAGAGGCGGCGGCGCAGTTCGGGCGAGCGGTGGTCGAAGGTCGGCAGGGTGCGCACGCCGAGGAAGGTGGCGTAGTCGTCCGGGCCGCCTTCGCCGAAGAAGTAGAAGCCGGCCTCGGGGCTGTGCGGGTCCTGCTGCGCGGCGCGGAACCAGTCGTGGTCGCTGCCGGAGTGGTTGAGCGTGATGTCGCCGATGACCTTGATGCCGCGCCGGTGGGCCTCGGCGGTGAGCGCGATGAGCGCCTCGTCGCCGCCGAGCGCGGGGTCGACGCGGTCGAAGGAGACGGCGTCGTAGCGGTGGTTGGAGCGACCCTGTGGCGCCAGTTGGAGGGACACGGCGGGCAGGCCCGGGACTACCTGTTCACGCCGGAGCTGGTCGCCCGCGAGTCCACCGGCCGGGCACCCGGCTGACGGGACGCGACCGGCAGAGCGCGACCGGCGGCGTCAGGAGCGGGAGCGTCACGTGCGGGAACGCCGAGGGCCGGGACGCCCGTCGCGCCCCGGCCCTCGGCGGTTCGTCAGTCGTTCGCCACGGTCGCGTACCGCGGGGTGCCCTCGGCCATCTGCTTCAGCGCGTCCTTGCGGTCCCGCTTCGACAGCTTGTCGATGTAGAGGGTGCCGAACAGGTGGTCGGTCTCGTGCTGCAGGCAGCGGGCGAAGAAGCCGGTGCCCTCGACCCGGATCGGCCGGCCGTCCTTGTCCACGCCGGTCACCGCCGCGTACTCCGGGCGGGGCAGCTCGGCGTACGCGCCCGGCACCGACAGGCAGCCCTCGTTGCTGTCGTCCAGCACCCGCCGGCGGTCCGCCGGGTACTCCTCCAGCTTCGGGTTGATCACGTGGCCGACGTGGCGCACGCCCTCGTCGTCCGGGCAGTCGTAGACGAAGACCTTCAGGTCCACGCCGATCTGATTGGCCGCCAGGCCCACGCCCTCGGCCGCGTACATCGACTGGAACATGTCGTCGATCAACGCGGACAGCTCACCGTCGAACGCGGTGACGTCCTTGACCTCGCGGTGCAGGACCGGGTTGCCCACCACGGTGATCGGGCGCGCGGTGCCCTTGGAGAGGTCCGGCTGCTCGCCGACCACCTTCAGCGGGGCCTCGTCGGCCGCCGACTCCTGGTCATGGTCGTGGTCGTGCTGGTGGTCCTGCTGCTCCGCCATCGCTGCTTATCCGCTTCCGCTTCCGAGAATGGTCCAGGTATTCGGCTCTCGCCGGGTACACCGCTCAAGGGTAAGCGGCGCGCTCAACAGACTTCTTCCAGATCGCGGTACGCCCGCGTGCCGGGCGAGGACGCGGCCCAGCGGTCCAGCAGCGAGCGGACCAGCAGGGCGGGCGCGGCGATCCCGCACTCGCGCTCCACCAGCCAGGACATTCCGGCCTCCCCGCCCTGGCTGAGGTGGCTGAGGTGTCCGGGGTGCGCGGCGTCGCCGTCGTCGTGCGGGTCGTGGTGGGCGGTGTTCCCGTCGTCCGCGGCCATCCGGCTCTCCGAACAGGCCCGGCAGAGCAGCCGCACCGAGGACGTCCAGTCCTCCGCCGCGTAGCCGGCGTCCGCGACCACCCGCTCCAGCGCGTCCCGGTCCCCCGCCGTGGCGGCCTGGAGCAGCACCACGTAGGTCGGCACCGGGGACGGCGCCCACAGCTCGATCTCGTCGAACACCGGGTAGGCGACCCCGTCCGTGACCCGCTCACCGTGCGGGGCGCCGTCGTGCAGCACCACCTCGCCCCAGCGGCGGCCGGAGGACGGCAGCGGGATGGACAGCACCTCGATCCGGGCCGGGTCCAGCCGGCGGCCCCACACCACCTCGGACTCGCCGTCCGGGGAGAGCCGCACCGGGGTGGTGCCGAGGTCCAGGCTGACCGGGCCGTCCTGCTGCCCGCCCGGGCCGCCGGGCAGCTTCAGCCCGTACGCCTGCCAGGCGCGGCGGGCCAGCGGCCAGTCCTGCAAGGCGGTCGCGGTGATGCCGAGGTTCCACCAGTCGGGGGCGCCGTGCTCGCGGTCCAGTAGGGCGACGGCCCGCAGCCCGGCCGAGCGGGCCTGCTCCCAGTCCCGGCGGAACTTGTGCAGCAGGGCGAGGTTGAACCAGGAGTCGGACAGCCAGGGCTCCAGGTCGGCGGCCATCACCAGCAGCGCGCCGGCGTCCTCGTAGCGGCCGTCGCCGATCAGCGTGAAGGCCCGGTCGGTCGTCTGCCGCCAGGTGGCGGACGGCCGGTGCCGTGCCCGGTGGAAGATCCTCACGTTCGTCCCTGCCGTCGTCGTCCGCTCAAGTCCCGTACCGCCGCGTCCGGATCCACTTCCGCGGGGGTCCGGGGCACGGTGCCCCGGGTCGGTGTTCCACGCTACGACCGCATCCAACCACGCCCGCCCCCGCCCGCGCTCCCCACCGCCGAGGTTGGGGCCGCCCCTACCCAGCCTGCCCGCCCGGCCGCCCCGCCTCAACCCCGACGGAGGCCCGCCGGTCCGCGGCGCTCCGCCGGAGCCCGGGTCAGCCGCCGAACTCAGGCCCGCGCCCGAGCCCGCCCGAGCCCGGGCCTGATCCACCGGACAGGGCCTAGCCGCCCACCCGGGCCAGTGCGTCCACCACCCGGGCGTCGTACACCCGGCCGCGCCCCAGCCGCAGCACCTCCAGCGCCTCCAGCCGACCCACCGCCTCGCCGACCCCGCGGCCGCGGGCCGCCGTCAGCAGGTCGTCGTGGGCGTTGGCCACCCGGATGATCCGGGCCGCCAGCGGCACCGCGCCGTCCCCGCCGGCCGTGCCGAGCACCGGATCGGCCAGCCGGGCGACCTGCTCGGCGACCTGCCGGGGCACCCCGGTGCGGCGGATCACCTCGCTGCCCAGCCGGGCGATCCGCTGCTGCTCGGCGCAGGGCAGCAGCGCGGTCGCGCCGTCCGGCACCGGCTCGACCAGCGACAGCTGGCCCACGTCGTGCATCAGCGCCGCGTACTCCAGCAGGGCGAGTTCCCGGGTGCCCAGCCCCAGCTCGCGCCCCAGCGCGCACGCCGTGTCCGCGACCCGGCGGGCGTGCCCGTGCGGGGTGTAGCCGGCCACCTCGGTGGCCCGGGCCAGGCTGGCGATGGTCTGCCCGGTGGTGGCCCGCACGGCCGCGGCCCGCCGGAAGGACACCTGGGCGAGCAGCAGCGGGGTGCAGAACAGCGGCAGCGCCCACAGCCCGACCTCGCCGGCCGCCAGGCTGACCAGCATCCCGGTGGCGACGATCGCCGAGCCGATCCCGAACAGCGAGCGCAGTTCGTCCTCCAGCGCCGCCGGGAACCGCAGCCCGCCCTCCAGACCCGCCGCCGACCGGCGCAGCAGCGCCGCCAGGGTCGCGTCGCAGAGCGCGGCCAGCGCGGCGACGGCGGTCAGGAACGCCCCGTACGCCGGGCCCTCGGGCGAGAAGCGGTCGACCAGTCCGCCGTTGTAGAGCGGCTGGAAGACGGCGGCGGCGAAGCCGACCCCGAGCAGCCGACGGGCGGCGCTGTCCCGCCGGGCCGGGTCGGCCCAGGGCGGGCGCCGGTGCGGGCGGCCGGGGCGGGCCCGCTGGATCAGGCCCGGTCGGCCCCGGCCCGGTCGGCACGCCCTGAGCCGGGGCAACGCGAGGCCGGGCAGCCAGGACAGCAGCAGGCCGACGCCGGTCACCGCGACGACCTGGAGCATCCCGGGCGCGGTGGGCACCCCGCGCAGCGGCCCGAGCAGGGCGTACGCCAGCGCGCCGGCCGCGCCGATCGGCGCCTGCTCGCGGTCGCCCGGAAGAGTGATCCGGACGCACTCGCCGAGCGCGATCAGCGCCGTGAACGCCAGCGCGACCCGCGCCCCGGCCACCCCGCGCAGCGCGACCGCGCCCACCGCGAACACCAGCAGCGCGGCCGCCGCCGCGTGCACCACGCGGGCCTCCCGGCCGGCCGCGGTCACGGCTGCCCGGCCGTGGGGACGCTCCCGCCCTGCGCGGGCACCCGGCCCGGCGCCGCCCGGGCCGGCTCGGGCACTCCGAGCGGAATGTCGGGGACGGCCCGGATGCCGTCCCCGGGCGGCGGCAGCACCGGCTGCCAGTCGTGCCCGGCCAGCGCGTCGATCAGCGCCCGGACCATCACCGGGTCGAACTGGCTGCCCGAGCAGCGCTCCAGCTCCGCCACGGCCTCGGCGACCGGGCGGCCGCGCCGGTAGGAGCGGGTGGAGGTCATCGAGTCGAAGGCGTCGGCGACCGAGATGATCCGGGCGAACTCGGGGATCTGCTCGCCGACCAGCCCGCTCGGGTAACCCCGGCCGTCCATCCGCTCGTGGTGGTGCAGGATCCCGGCGTGCGCCTCGCCGAGGAAGGCGATCCCGCGCACCAGCTCGTACCCGTACACGGGGTGGACCTCGACGGCCCGCCGCTCCGCCTCGCTGAGGGGACCGTTTCTGCGCAGCAACTCGGTGGCCACGCCCAGCTTGCCGACGTCGTGCAGGATCCCCGCGAAGCGCAGGGTGCGCAGCCGCTCGGCCTCCATGCCGAGCTGACCGGCGATCAGCACCGAGGCCCGGCCGACCCGTTCGCTGTGCCCGCGGGTGTACGAGTCCTTGATCTCCACGGCCTGCACCAGCGACTGCACGGTGGCCTGGTGGGCGTCCCGCTCGCGCTGCCCCTGGGCGAACACCCAGGCCGAGATCGACAGCGGCAGCAGCGCCAGCAGCGCCGCGAACGCCCCGTACGGGCCCTGCCAGAGCACGGCCACCATCAGGCCGCCGGCCGCGTGCACCAGCACCGGCAGCCCGCACACCGCGACCGCCCCGCGCAGCAGCACGACGGGCCGGCGGTCCTCCGCGAGCATCAGCATCGCGCCCACCAGCACCCCGTTGACCAGGCAGAACGTGACGACGGCGGCGAAGCCGGGCAGCAACGCGGCCGGGAAGCGGGAGCCGAGCAGCAGTTGCGGCCCGTGCAGCAGGTGGAAGGCGGCCGCGGAGGCGAAGGCGCACAGCGCGAGCTGGGAGCCGTTCCACAGCTGGCGGGTCCGGCAGCCGTGCCCGGCCGGGCCGCCGAGCACCGCGGTGGGCACCGCGACCAGCGCCGCGGCGGCCGGCGGCAGCATCAGCACGCCGGCGAACAGCACCGGGAAGAAGGCGTTGACCCCGGGGCGGGAGAGCGCCCGCTCGGGCGGCGGCGGGCGGCGCAGCAGTCGGCGGACCAGTCGCAGGCAGGGTGTCGGCAGGCCCTGGGCCAGTGACTCCCAGCAGCCGTGCAGGAAGGCCAGCAGCCCGACCTTGGGCCAGTCCACCGGGGCGCCGAGCCAGCGCGGGACCCCGGGCGGCACGCCGGTCGGCAGCAGCGGCAGCAGGCAGCACAGCGCCGCCACCGGGACGGCCACCAGGTAGCGCATCGCCCCCTCCGGCAGGGCCGCGTCTTCGCCGTCGATAGCGATCTCGACCTCCCCGACGTCCGGGCCCGCGTTGCCTCAGCTCGCCGGGCGGACCGGCGGTGAGCGTCCGTCAGGAGGATAGGCCGCCACCCGGGCGTAAGGACGCATGATGGCGCGACGACGCTGCTGGCGCACCGCCAACTCACTCGAACGAGTGAGGGGCGCATGCAAGCACAAAGGGAGCGGCCCCGGGAGCGCACGCTCCCGGGGCCGTCTGACTCCGTGTCCGGACCGCTCGGCCCGCCCTCGCCGGCAGGCCCGTCCGCTTGCTCCGCCCGGCCGTTGAACGGCCGGGCGGCTACTCCGCCGGGGCGCCCGCCTCGACGGTGGCACCGGGCCGGACCGTCGACTCCTCCGGGGCCTCGCCGGCGCCCGGCGCCGGCCGGTCCGCCTCGACGTGCAACTCGACCGTGGTGTCGACGGCGACCACCACCTGCTCGCCCGAACGCTGCCCCGCCCGGATCGAGTCGATCCTGGCCAGCACCTTGCTGCGCAGGTCAGCCGGGGTGTCGTCGCAGCCGCAGGAGCGCTTGATCAGCGCCTTGATCGCCTGCTCCAGCCCGTACTGCTTCAGGCAGGGCGAGCACTCCTCGAAGTGCACCCGCAGCTTGGCGCAGTCGCCCTCGGCCATCTCGTTGTCGAGGAATTCGTAGAGGTGGTCGAGGACCTCGCCACACTCCGTGTCGTGCGGATCGCCGCAGCTCATGAGCCCGAGCCCTTCGCTTCCTGCCCTGCCCCGCTGCCGGCCGGGACGAGCCCGCGCTCACGGGCGTAATCCTCCAGCATGCCGCGCAGCTGACGGCGGCCGCGGTGCAGCCGGGACATCACCGTACCGATGGGAGTACCCATGATGTCCGCGATCTCCTTGTACGCAAAGCCTTCTACGTCCGCGAGGTACACGGCGATCCGGAATTCCTCCGGAATGGCCTGGAGCGCGTCCTTCACATCGCTGTCGGGGAGGTGGTCGAGCGCCTGGGTCTCGGCCGAGCGCAGACCGGTCGACATGTGCGACTCGGCGCGGGCCAGCTGCCAGTCCTCGATCTCCTCCGCCGCCGTGCGCTGGGGCTCGCGCTGCTTCTTGCGGTACGAGTTGATGAACGTGTTGGTGAGGATGCGGTACAGCCAGGCCTTGAGGTTCGTGCCCTCGCGGAACTGGTGGAAGGACGCGTACGCCTTGGCGAACGCCTCCTGGAGCAGGTCCTCCGCGTCCGCGGGGTTGCGCGTCATGCGCAGCGCCGCCGAGTACATCGGATCCAGGTAGCCCAGGGCGTCGCGCTCGAAGCGCTCCCGCCGGGCCTCCTCGCTCTCCTGTGCCGACACCCGGAAGGTGTCCTCACCGATCGCCTCGGCCAGCTCCTCACCGGTGAGCGCCTCGCCCGTGGGCTGGCCCTCCTCCGGGCCCCGGCCCGGCTCGGCCTCGTGCTCGGTCCCGACGACCGGACCCACCTCCTCGGCATGGCGGGCACGACCCACGGCGGGCCGCCCCGAAATGGAGGATATCGGGCTGACGGGCTTCTCGCCCGCGACAATCCAGTCGGACCAGGCGGGGCCGAACGCCGCGGCGGCCTCGCGCTGCTCTGACCGCTCGGGGCACGCGATCGAACCCATCTGCCCTGCCTCTCAACCGGGAATCGTGCTGACGAGAGTGCCAACCACCCCGGCCCCGCCCGCATTCCCGCGCCCGCCCCGAAATCGCTCGTACGGGTGATCGAGTGGAAACCCCCCGCTCACGGCCGCCCCCACCGCCCCCGCCGCCTCAGACGACCCGCAGCACCCAGTCCCCGACCGCCCGGCAGATCGCCTCCAGCACCTCGTCCTGCCCCACCGGCGCCCGCTTGGGCACGTCGAAACCGTGCCCGCCGTACGGCACCGCCACCAGCTCGTGCCCGGGCGGCAGCTCCGGGAACTCCTGCGGCCCGCCGAACGGATCCGCTGTACCCTGCACCACCAGCGTCGCCGTCCCCGACTCCAGCAGTTCCTGCGCCCGGCTCTTCTCCGGCCGGCCCGGCGGGTGCAGCGGGAACGCCAGCGCCACCACCCCCACCGCCCCGCTCGCCGCCCCGGTCCGGCAGGCCACCCGCGCCCCGGCGCTGCGCCCGCCGACCACCAGCGGCAGCCCCTGACCGGCCAGCCGCCCGGCGACCGGGGTCCAGCCGCGGTCCAGCGTGCGCGGCGCCGGGGCGAGCCGCTTGCCCGCCACCCGCCAGGGCTGCTCCACCAGCGCCACGGTGATCCCGCGCGCCGGCAGCGCCGCGGCCAGCGCCACCAGGTCCCGGGCCTCGATCCCGCCGCCCGCGCCGTGACCGAGCGCCAGCAGCGCCTTCGGCGCACCGGCCCGGTGGTAGCTGATCCGGGCGTCCCCCACCTCGGTGGGGACGAGTTCGGTGGTCATCGTCGGTCGCTCCAACCGGCTCAGGCTCCCTCAGCTGTCAGGACTCGATCGTCGAACTTCAAACATCAGACGTCAGAAGACGTCAGACGTCAGACGTCAGAACAGGGTGGTCTCGTACTCCGCCTCGGCCCACGGCTCCTTGAGCTCCGGCCCGTTGTTGCGGATGCTGCCGACCGCCGGCGAGACCGGGGTGGCCAGCAGCGCACCGGGCGGCGGCGGTATCAGCAGCCGGCGCAGCTCGTCCGGGTCGTCCAGCCCCGGGTCCAGCCACTCGTCGTAGGAGGCCGGGTCGAGGAACAGCGGCATCCGCTCGTGGATCGGCGCCAGCGACTCCTCGGCGTCGGTGGTGACGATGGTGAAGGTCACCAGCCAGGCCGCCGGATGGTCGGCCGGCACCGTCCGGTCGCGCCAGAACTCGTACAGCCCGGCCAGCGCCAGCGGGGTGCCGTCCGCCCGGGAGACGAAGAACGGCTTCTTACGCGCCTTGCCGCGCTCGCCCGGCACCGTCTGCCACTCGTAGTAGCCGTCCACCGGCAGGATGCACCGGCGCGAGGCGAACGCCTGCCGGTACGAGGGCTTCTCGTGCACCGTGTCCGAACGGGCGTTGATCATCTTCACCGCCGTCTCGGCCGACCGCGACCACTGCGGCACCAGACCCCAGCGCAGCACCCTCAGCTGGCGCACCGGCCGCGCCCGGCCCTTCGGCACCCGCTCCAGCACCACGAAGGCGCTGGTGGTCGGGGCGACGTTCCAGTTGGGGGCCAGCGTCTCCGCCGGATCCCACTGCTCGACGCCGAACAGCTCGACGATGTCCTCGGGCTTGCCACTGGCTGCGAAGCGACCGCACATGCGGGCCAGCTTGCCATGCCGGCCCCGCTCACCACTTCTTCATCCCGCCAGGAGAACCGTCCGCTCCCGCCCGCCCGTCCCCGCATGGGAGGCTGCCCCGAACGGCCCAACGCAGCGGACGGAGGCGGAGACGAGACGATGAGCGCACAACCCACCGACCAGAACCTCGGCGAACTGTGGAACCAGGTCACCGGCACCCAGCCCGCGCCGCCCGGCTGGCTGGTGCTGGCCACCGCCGGCGCCGCCCTGCTCGCCGTCCTCGCCCGCCCGCTCTGGCACGTCACCCGCAACGCCGTGACCATCGCCCACGAAGGCGGCCACGGCCTGATCGCCCTCGTCACCGGCCGCCGGCTCGCCGGCATCCGGCTGCACTCCGACACCTCCGGCCTCACCCTCTCCTACGGCCGCCCCACCGGCCCCGGCATGATCCTCACCGCCGCCGCCGGCTACACCGCCCCCGCCCTGCTCGGCCTCGGCTGCGCCGCACTGCTCTCCACCGGCCGGATCACCCTGCTGCTCTGGCTGGCCGTCGTCCTGCTGCTCGCCCTCCTGGTGCGCATCCGCAACGCCTTCGGCCTGTTCACCGTGCTGGTCGCCGGCGGCGCGTTCTTCCTGGTGTCCTGGTTCGGCAGCGCCGAGGTCCAGGCCGGCTTCGCCTACCTCGGCTGCTGGTTCCTGCTGTTCGGCGCCGTCCGCCCGGTCCTCGAACTCCAGCACCAGCGCCGCATCGGCTGGGCCCGCGACTCCGACGCCGACCAACTGGCCCGCCTCACCCACATCCCCGGCCTCGCCTGGATCACCGTCTTCCTGCTCACCGCCCTCGCCTGCCTCGCCCTGAGCGCGAGCTGGCTGCTCCAGCCCCTGTACTGAACCTCGCCCACGGCACGGGCCGGCTGCTCCGGGCCCCGCACCGGGCCGCCCCCGCGGCACGGGCCGGCTGCCACAACCCCTGCACCGGGCCTCCCCCGTCCCGCCATGCGGTTGGCGCAGGGGCCGTTCCGGTACGGCCCCTAAACTTGGCCCCATGACCGAGACCCTGTGGCCCGCCCCCGTCGCGACCACCCCCGTTGACGCCACCGTCACCATCCCCGGCTCCAAGTCGGTCACCAACCGAGCCCTGGTGCTGGCGGCGCTCGCCGACGAGCCCGGCTGGGTGCGCCGGCCGCTGCGCAGCCGCGACTCCCAGCTGATGGCCGACGGCCTGCGCGCCCTCGGCGTCGGCATCGAGGAGAAGGTCAACAACGACTCCGGCGGCACCGGTGGCGGCGAGGCCTGGCGGGTCATCCCGACCCCCGCGCTGCGCGGCCCCGCCTCGATCGACGTCGGCAACGCCGGCACCGTGATGCGCTTCCTGCCCCCGCTCGCCGTCCTCGCCGACGGCCCGGTGCACTTCGACGGCGACCCGCGCAGCTACGAGCGCCCCCAGCACGGCGTGATCAACGCCCTGCGCGCGCTCGGCGCCCGGATCGACGACGGCGGCCGCGGGGCCTTCCCGCTGACCGTGCACGGCACCGGCGCGCTCGACGGCGGCCCGGTCGAGCTCGACGCCTCCTCCTCGTCCCAGTTCGTCTCCGCCCTGCTGCTCTCCGGCGCCCGCTACAACCAGGGCGTCGAGGTCCGGCACGTCGGCGGCCCGGTGCCGTCGCTGCCGCACATCCGGATGACCGTCGAGATGCTGCGCCTGGCCGGCGTCCAGGTCGACGCCCCCGAGGACGGCGGCGAGAAGGACGTCTGGCGGGTCACCCCCGGCGCCCTGATCGGCCGCGACCTGGTGGTCGAGCCGGACCTCTCCAACGCCGCGCCGTTCTTCGCCGCCGCCCTGGTCACCGGCGGCCGGGTCACCGTGCGCGACTGGCCCAAGCACACCAGCCAGCCCGGCGACCAACTGCGCGAGATCTACACCCGGATGGGCGGCGCCTGCGAGTTCACCGACGAGGGCCTGCAGTTCACCGGCACCGGCCGGATCCACGGCATCGAGGCGGACCTGCACGACGTCGGCGAGCTCACCCCGGTGATCGCCGCCGTCGCCGCACTGGCCGACTCCGAGTCCCACCTGTACGGCATCGCCCACCTGCGGCTGCACGAGACCGACCGGCTCGCCGCGCTCGCCAAGGAGATCAACGACCTCGGCGGCGACGTCACCGAGACCGAGGACGGCCTGCGGATCCGCCCGCGCCCGCTGCACGGCGGCGTCTTCCACACCTACGAGGACCACCGCCTGGCCACCGCCGCCGCCGTGGTCGGCCTGGCCGTGCCCGGCGTCGAGGTGGAGAACGTGGCCACCACCGCCAAGACCCTGCCGGACTTCCCGAAGATGTGGGCGGAACTGCTCGGCGAAGCGGTGGCGGACGCCTGAGCGGAGACTGAGCACATGCGCCGCTACGGCAAGGACGCCGACGAGGACGACATCCGCAACCGCCCCGCCCGCCGGGGCTCCCGGCCGCGGACCCGGATCCGGCCCAAACACGAGGACGCCGCCGAGGCGATGGTGCTGACCATCGACCGCGGCCGGCTGACCTGCCTGATCGACCCGGGCACCAAGCAGGAACGCGAGATCGTCGCCATGAAGGCCCGCGAGCTGGGCCGCAAGGGCGTCGTCGTGGGCGACGTGGTCAACATCGTCGGCGACCTCTCCGGGGACACCGACACGCTCGCCCGGATCGTCCGGGTCGAGGAGCGCAGCTCGGTGCTGCGGCGCACCGCGGACGACGACGACCCGTACGAGCGGATCGTCGTCGCCAACGCCCAGCAGCTGGCCATCGTCACGGCGCTGGCCGACCCGGAGCCCCGGCCCCGGCTGATCGACCGCTGCCTGGTGGCCGCGTACGACGCGGGCATGGAGCCGCTGCTGGTGCTCACCAAGGCCGACCTCGCCCCGGCCGGGCCGCTGCTGGAGTCGTACGCGCCGCTCGGCATCGACTACGTGGTCACCCGTCGGGACGAACTGGAGACGGCCGGCGCCGAGGCCGTCCGCGCGCACCTGCGCGGCCTCTCCACGGTGTTCATCGGCCACTCCGGCGTCGGCAAGACCACCCTGGTCAACGCCCTCGTCCCGGACCACCAGCGGCAGACCGGCCGGGTCAACGCGGTCACCGGGCGCGGCCGGCACACCACCGTGTCCGCCCTGGCGCTGCGGCTGCCCCCGCCGCCGGGCGCCAAGCCGGGCTCCAAGAAGGCGCTGGACCCGGGCTGGGTGATCGACACCCCGGGCTTCCGCTCCTTCGGCCTCTCGCACATCGACCCGTCCCGGGTCATCCACGCCTTCCCCGACCTGGAGCCCGGCACCGTCGACTGCCCGCGCGCCTGCAGCCACGACGAGCCGGACTGCGCGCTGGACGCCTGGGTCGCCGGCGGCCACGCCGAGGGCACCCGGCTCTACTCGCTGCGCCGCCTGCTGGCCAGCAAGGAGGCCCGCGAGGGCGACTGACCCGGGCGGCGGTTTTACCGTCCCATGGGTTTCCCGACCGTTCGAGGTGTCGGACCGCGCCGGCCTGGCGATCATAGGAAGGTCGGGCCACAGCGCGGTCCGACCCGTCGATCGACAGGGAGGGCACGCGATGGCATGGGCCTTGGTGGTCCTGGCCGGCCTGCTGGAGACCGGCTTCGCGATCAACCTCAAGCTCAGCGAGGGCTTCACCAAGCTCTGGCCCACCATCAGCTTCTGCGTGTTCGCCCTGGGCAGCTTCGGCCTGCTCACACTGTCCCTGAAGAGCCTGCCGGTCGGCCCCGCCTACGCGGTGTGGACCGGCATCGGCGCGGCCGGCACCGCCATCTACGGCATGGTCTTCCTGGACGAGACCACCTCGGTGCTGAAGCTGGTGTCCATCTCCCTGGTGATCGCCGGCGTGATCGGCCTCCAGCTCAGCGGCTCGGCGCACTGAGCAGGCCCGTCCCGGTCCGCGAGCCCAATCGCCTCCGGCGGGCCCGTCCCGGTCCGCGAGCCCGGCTGTCCCGATCCGGGCGGGATCGCTAGGGTTTCGGACATGGCCGATTACCACGACGATCTCCGACTCGCCCACGTCCTCGCCGACTCGGCCGACTCGGTCACCCTGGAGCGCTTCCGCGCCCTCGACCTGAAGGTCGAGACCAAGCCCGACCTCACCCCCGTGAGCGACGCCGACAAGGCCGCCGAGGAACTCGTCCGCAGCGTGCTGCAGCGCGCCCGCCCGCGCGACGCGGTGCTCGGCGAGGAGTTCGGCCTCCAGGGCTCCGGCCCGCGCCGCTGGGTGATCGACCCGATCGACGGCACCAAGAACTACATCCGCGGCGTCCCGGTCTGGGCCACCCTGATCGCGCTGCTGGAGGACGGCCCGGACGGCGTCGAGCGCCCGGTGGTCGGCATCGTCTCCGCCCCCGCGCTGCAGCGCCGCTGGTGGGCGGCCAAGGACCTCGGCGCCTACGCCGGCCGCAGCCTCACCAAGGCCTCCCGGATCCACGTCTCCGGGGTCTCCCGGATCGAGGACGCCTCCTTCTCCTACTCCTCGCTCTCCGGCTGGGAGGAGCGCGGCCGCCTCGACCCCTTCCTGGACCTCACCCGCGCCTGCTGGCGCACCCGCGCCTACGGCGACTTCTGGTCCTACATGATGGTGGCCGAGGGCGCGGTCGACATCGCCGCCGAGCCCGAGCTGTCGCTCTGGGACATGGCCGCCAACTGCGTCATCGTCGAGGAGGCCGGCGGCCGCTTCACCGGTCTGGACGGCGTGTCCGGCCCCGGCGGCGCCGACGCCGTCGCCAGCAACGGCATCCTCCACGAGGAGACCCTGCGCCGCCTGAGCGTCTAGGTCCTCCCCGGCCGAACATGGTGCGGGCCCGGTCGACCGGTCCTCCGGTCGA